>LADQ01000234.1 GCA_000961635.1 Hoeflea sp. BRH_c9
GACGGCGCAGGCGTTCTCGCCAGTGCCGCCAGGCTGGCCGATGCCGTTGGCGCGGTGAAGACCGATTGGAACGGCTTCGCGGTGCTGCACACGGCCGCGGCGCGCGTTGGCGGGCTTGATCTTGGCCTGGTGCCGGGCGTTGGCGGGCTTGATGCGGCGCAGATGCTGACCGGCACGGATGTGCTGTTCCTGCTCGGGGCGGACGAGCTGAATTTCACCAAGAAGACCGCCGGCTTCACCGTCTATATCGGCACCCATGGCGACAATGGCGCTCATCATGCCGATGTGATCCTGCCGGGCGCCACATACACGGAAAAATCCGGCACCTATGTCAACACCGAAGGCCGGGTGCAGATGACCAGCCGCGCAGCCTTCGCACCGGGCGAGGCGCGCGAGGACTGGGCGGTGCTCAGAGCGCTTTCGGACGTGCTGGGCAAGAAGCTGCCCTATGATTCGCTGACGGCCCTGCGGGCGGCGCTCTATGCCGAGTACCCGCATTTTGCTCAAATCGATGCGATCTTTGCCGGCAATGGCGGCGCAATTGCCGCAATTGCGAAGAAACCGGGCAAGATGGGCAAATCGCCATTTGCTTCGACGGTCAAAGACTTCTATTTGACCAACCCGATCGCACGCGCATCGGCGGTGATGGCTGAATGCTCGGCCTTGGCGAAGACCGCCAAGGCAGTGGCGGCGGAATAGGGGCGGGAAACATCATGGACGGTTTCATCTCAACTTATCTCTGGCCGGCCGTCGTCATGGCGGCGCAATCGCTGCTGCTGCTTGTCTCGCTGCTGATCTTTGTCGCCTACATTCTTTATGCCGACCGCAAGATCTGGGCCGCCGTGCAGCTTCGCCGCGGCCCCAACGTGGTTGGCCCTTGGGGTCTGCTGCAATCCTTCGCCGATCTGTTGAAATTCGTGTTCAAGGAACCGGTGATTCCATCGGGCGCCAACAAGGGCGTGTTCCTCCTGGCGCCGCTGGTGGCCGTCACGCTGGCGCTCGGAACCTGGGCGGTCATTCCGGTCAGCGCCGGATGGGTGATCGCCGACATCAATGTCGGCATCCTGTTCGTCTTCGCGATCTCCTCGCTTGAAGTCTACGGCATCATCATGGGCGGCTGGGCCTCGAACTCGAAATACCCGTTCTTGGGCGCGTTGCGATCGGCCGCGCAGATGGTCTCCTACGAGGTCTCGATCGGCTTCGTCATCGTCGCAGTGCTGCTTTGCGTCGGCTCGCTCAACCTGACCGACATCGTGATGGCCCAGTCCAACGGCATCGGCACCCGCGTCGGCCTGCCCAATTCTCTGCTCGACTGGCACTGGCTGGTGCTGTTCCCGCTGTTCATCATCTTCTTCATCTCGGCGCTGGCCGAGACCAACCGTCCGCCGTTCGATCTGCCCGAGGCAGAATCCGAACTGGTGGCGGGCTTCATGGTCGAGTACGGCTCGACGCCTTACATGATGTTCATGCTCGGCGAGTACACGGCGATCGCGCTGATGTGCGCGCTCACCACCATCCTGTTTCTCGGCGGATGGCTGCCGCCGGTTGACGTGTGGTTCCTCAACTGGGTGCCGGGCATTATCTGGTTCGTGCTCAAGGCCTGCATGGTGTTCTTCATGTTCTCCATGGTGAAGGCGTTCGTGCCGCGCTACCGCTACGACCAGCTGATGCGGCTGGGCTGGAAAGTGTTCCTGCCGATTTCGCTCGGCATGCTGGTGATCGTGGCTTTTGTCCTCAAGCTGACGGGAACAGCGCCATGATCCTGACCCTTCAATCCTTCCTCCGGCTTGTTGAGCCGGGCAAGCGCGGAGACTGAACCATGGCCCTGGCTCAAACCGCAAAATCGCTGTTCCTGAAGGAATTCGTCGGCGCGTTCTTCCTGTCGATGCGCTATTTCTTCGCGCCGAAGGCGACGCTGAACTATCCCAATGAAAAAGGACCGGTGAGCCCGCGTTTCCGCGGCGAACATGCGCTCCGCCGCTACCCGAACGGCGAGGAACGCTGCATTGCCTGCAAATTGTGCGAGGCGATCTGCCCGGCGCAGGCGATCACCATCGAAGCCGGACCGCGGCGCAATGACGGCACCCGCCGCACGGTGCGCTACGACATCGACATGGTCAAATGCATCTATTGCGGCTTCTGCCAGGAAGCCTGCCCGGTTGACGCCATTGTCGAAGGGCCGAATTTCGAATTCGCGACGGAGACGCGCGAAGAACTCTACTACGACAAGGACCGGCTGCTCGCCAATGGCGACCGCTGGGAACGGGAACTCGCTCGCAACATCGCGATCGATTCGCCCTACAGGTAAGACACGCAAGCGTCGCGCCCTCGGGGCGCGCCGTTTACAAACCATACGCGGGGCAGGGGGCGGCATCAGCCAATCCCTCCCTTATTCGGGCCAGCAACCAGCGGGTTGCTGTCATCCGGGGGAAAGACGAAAAGGCGCCGATCATGGGTCTGCAGGCTCTGTTTTTCTATTTGTTTGCCTTCGTGGCAGTGGCATCCGCTTTCATGGTGATCGCGGCGCGCAATCCGGTGCATTCGGTTTTGTTCCTGATCCTGACCTTCTTCAACGCGGCCGGACTGTTCCTGCTCACCGGCGCCGAGTTCCTGGCGATGATCCTGCTGGTGGTCTATGTCGGCGCGGTGGCGGTGCTGTTCCTGTTCGTCGTCATGATGCTGGATGTGGATTTCGCCGAAATGAAGTCAGGCGCGCTTGAATATGCGCCGATGGGCGCGCTCGTCGGCATCATCCTGGCCGCCGAACTGATCGTGGTTCTGGCCGGAAACACCTTCAATCCTGTCGCAGCCGGCAGCGGTATGAGCCCGATTCCGGCGCTCAGCGAGCGCACCAACACCGAGGCGCTGGGCGACGTGCTCTACACGGATTTCATCTTCTATTTCCAGATCGCCGGACTGGTGCTTCTGGTGGCCATGATCGGCGCCATCGTGCTGACGCTCAGGCATCGTGAACATATCAAGCGGCAAGACATCAACCAGCAGGTCGCCCGGACGCCCGAAACCGCCATCGAGGTGGTCAAGGTCAAGCCCGGTCAGGGCATTTGAACGCGGCGACGTGAAGGAACAAGCGAATGGAAATCGGACTCTCCCATTACCTGACTGTCAGCGCGATCTTGTTCACGCTCGGCATTTTCGGGATTTTCCTGAACCGCAAGAACGTGATCGTCATCCTGATGTCGGTCGAGCTCATCCTGCTGGCGGTCAATCTCAACATGGTGGCCTTCTCGATGCATCTTAATGACATCGTCGGGCAGGTGTTTGCCCTGTTGATCCTGACCGTTGCCGCGGCGGAAGCGGCGATCGGGCTGGCCATTCTCGTCGTCTTTTACAGGAACCGCGGCTCCATCGCCGTGGAAGACGTCAACATGATGAAGGGCTGAGAGAGCCATGTACCAAGCTATCGTCTTCCTGCCGCTGATCGGCGCCCTCATCGCGGGCTTTGGCGGCCGCGCCATCGGCGCCAAGGCGTCGGAATATGTGACAACGATGTTCCTGATCGTTGCCGCGCTGTTGTCCTGGGTGGCGTTTTTCACCATTGCCATGGGTGAGGCCGAGACGGTCCGGATCCCGCTGATGCGCTGGGTCGATTCCGGTTCGCTCAGCGTCGACTGGTCCTTGCGCATCGACACTCTGACCGCCGTCATGCTGGTGGTGGTCAACACCGTGTCCTGCCTGGTTCATGTCTATTCGATCGGCTACATGCACCATGACCCGCACCGGCCGCGGTTCTTCGCCTATCTGTCGCTGTTCACCTTCGCCATGCTGATGCTGGTGACGTCCGACAATCTCCTGCAGATGTTCTTTGGCTGGGAAGGCGTCGGCCTGGCGTCTTATCTGCTGATCGGCTTCTGGTACAAGAAGCCGTCGGCCAATGCGGCGGCGATGAAGGCGTTCATCGTCAACCGCGTCGGCGACTTCGGCTTCGTGCTCGGCATTTTCGGCCTGTTCGTGCTGTTCGGCTCAATCTCGTTTGACGCGATCTTCGCGGGCGCGGCTGATTTCCTCCCCGCCGAAGGCGCGGGAGCCGGCGAGACCGTGATCACCCTGTTCGGCATGGAACTCGACAAGGCGCATGCCCTGACCGCCGTTTGCCTGCTGTTGTTCATGGGCGCCATGGGCAAATCGGCGCAGTTCCTGCTGCACACCTGGCTGCCGGACGCGATGGAAGGCCCGACGCCGGTGTCGGCGCTCATTCATGCCGCCACCATGGTCACCGCCGGCGTGTTCCTGGTCGCCCGCATGTCGCCGATCTTCGAACTCTCGCCCGATGCGCTCACCGTGGTTGTCATCATTGGCGCGATCACCGCGTTCTTTGCCGCCACCGTCGGCCTGGTCCAGAACGACATCAAGCGGGTGATCGCCTATTCGACCTGTTCGCAGCTTGGCTACATGTTCGTGGCGCTCGGCATCGGCGCCTATGGCGCGGCGATCTTCCACCTGTTCACCCACGCCTTCTTCAAGGCGCTGTTGTTCCTGGGCGCAGGCTCGGTGATCCATGCGGTGTCCGATGAGCAGGACATGCGGCGCATGGGCGGTCTGCGCAAGAAGATCCCGATGACCTACTGGATGATGATCATCGGCACCGTCGCGCTGACCGGCGTCGGCATCCCCGGAACGATCATCGGCACCTCCGGCTTCTTCTCCAAGGACGCCATCATCGAATCCGCCTATGCCGCGCACAATCCGGCCTCCGGCATCGCTTTCGGCCTGCTGGTGATCGCGGCGATGTTCACCAGCTTCTACTCCTGGCGGCTGATTTTCATGACCTTCCACGGCAAGCCGCGCGCCTCCGCCGACGTCATGCATCACGCCCATGAATCGCCGATGGTGATGCTGGTGCCGCTGTTCATCCTGGCGGCAGGCGCTTTGCTGGCGGGTGTGCTGTTCAAGGAATATTTCTTCGGCCATTACTATGCCGAATTCTGGAAGGGCGCGCTGTTCACGCTGCCGGACAACAAACTCGTCGATGAATTCCACCATGTTCCGTTGTGGGTGAAACTGAGCCCGTTCGTGGCTATGCTGCTTGGACTTCTGACCGCCTGGCAGTTCTATATCCGCTCGCCGGAAACCCCCAAGCGGCTGGCCGAGGATCACCGCATCCTCTATCTGTTCCTGCTCAACAAGTGGTATTTCGACGAGTTGTACGATTTCATCTTTGTCCGCCCTGCAAAGTGGCTCGGCGCCTTCCTGTGGAAGCAGGGCGATGTCGGCATCATTGATCGCTATGGCCCGGACGGCATCGCCGCGCGGGTGCAGGACATCACCGGACGGGTTGTCCGGCTGCAGACCGGATACCTTTACCACTACGCCTTCGTGATGCTGATCGGAATTGCAGCGCTTGTCACATGGATGATGCTCGGGAGTGCATTCTGATGACCGATTGGCCGCTTTTGTCAGTTGTCACCTTCATACCGTTGGTCTGTGTGTTGTTCCTGCTGCCGATCAAGGATGACACCGAGATCGGACGGCGCAACATCCGTCAGGTGGCGTTGCTCGGCACCACCGCGACCTTCATCATGTCGCTATTGATCTGGGCGAATTTCGATGCCGGCGATCCCGGCTTCCAGATGGTGGAGACCATCGAGCTTGCCGGTTCGGGCTTTTCCTATGCGATGGGCGTGGACGGCATTTCGATGCTGTTCGTCATCCTGACCACCTTCCTGATGCCGCTGTGCATCCTGGCCAGCTGGCATTCGGTCGAGACCCGCGTGCGGGAATACATGATCGCCTTCCTGGTGCTCGAAACCATGATGATCGGCGTGTTCTGCGCGCTCGACATCGTGCTGTTTTACGTCTTCTTCGAAGCCGGCCTCATTCCGATGTTCATCATCATCGGCGTTTGGGGCGGCAAGCGGCGGGTCTATGCGAGCTTCAAGTTCTTCCTTTACACGCTTGCCGGCTCGGTTCTGATGCTGCTGGCGATCATGGCGATGTACTGGGACGCGGGCACCACCGACATCAGGGCGCTGCTGGCGCATGATTTTCCGGCGGAAATGCAGACCTGGCTGTGGCTGGCGTTCTTTGCCTCATTCGCGGTGAAGATGCCGATGTGGCCGGTGCATACCTGGTTGCCTGACGCCCATGTGGAAGCGCCGACGGCGGGATCGGTGATCCTGGCAGGCGTGTTGTTGAAGCTCGGCGGCTACGGTTTCATCCGGTTCTCGCTGCCGATGTTCCCGCTCGCCTCGGCCGATTTCGCGCCGTTCATATTCACGCTGTCGGTTGTCGCCATCATCTACACCTCGCTGGTGGCGTTGATGCAGGATGACATGAAAAAGCTGATCGCCTACTCGTCAGTGGCCCATATGGGCTTTGTGACGATGGGGATTTTCGCCGCCAACCAGCAGGGCGTTCAGGGCGCGATCTTTCTGATGCTGAGCCACGGGCTGGTCGCTTCTGCGTTGTTCCTTTGCGTCGGCGTGGTCTATGACCGCATGCACACCCGCGAGATCGCCGCCTATGGCGGTTTGGTCAACATCATGCCGAAATATGCAGCCGCGCTCATGCTCTTCACCATGGCCAATGTCGGCTTGCCCGGCACATCCAGTTTTGTCGGGGAATTCCTGACGCTGATGGGTGTGTTCCAGGTCAACACCTGGGTGGCGCTGTTTGCCGCCACCGGGGTAATCCTGTCGGCGGCCTATGCGCTGTGGCTATACCGCCGGGTCATTTTTGGCGCGCTGGAAAAGGAGAGCCTGAAAGCCATGCTCGACCTGTCGCGCCGCGAGAAGGTGATCCTGTATCCGCTTATCGCGCTAACAATTTTCTTTGGCGTCTATCCGGCGCCGATCCTGGATGTGACGGCAGCTTCGGTTGACGCGCTGATCAACAATTACTCGGCTTCGCTGCAGGCAGCGCGCGATCTCGCGCTGTCGGTTAACTGAGCTACGGAGACTGCGGGACCATGACAGCAGAGATACTCACTTCCAGCCTGGAACTTGCCGTGCCCGAACTCATGCTGGCCGTCGGCGCCATGCTGCTGCTGCTGATCGGGGTGTTCTCCGGCGAAAAATCGGTGACGCTGGTCAACGGCCTTGCGGTGGCGCTGTTGATCATGGCCGGGCTGGTGCTGGTGCTGGTGACCGACAATGGCGAGGCCTTCAATGGCGCGTTCCTGTCCGATCCTTTCGCCCGCTTCATGAAGGTGCTGGCCCTGATCGGCTCGATCACCGCCATGGTGATGACCGTCGGCCACGCCAAATCCGAGCGCATCGACAAATTCGAGTTTCCGGTGCTGATCGTGCTGGCGACGCTGGGCATGCTGCTGATGATCTCGGCCAATGACCTGATGGCGCTCTATATGGGGCTCGAACTGCAGTCGCTGGCGCTTTATGTGGTGGCGGCGATCAACCGCGACAGCACCCGCTCGACCGAGGCGGGGCTGAAATATTTCGTGCTGGGCGCGTTGTCGTCGGGCATGCTGCTTTATGGCGCGTCGCTGGTCTACGGCTACACCGGCCATACCGGCTTTGACGAGATCGCCGCGGCGATTGCCGGCGGCGAGCGGTCGCTCGGGCTGATCTTCGGCCTGGTGTTCGTGCTTGCCGGCATTGCCTTCAAGATCTCCGCGGTGCCGTTCCACATGTGGACGCCCGACGTCTACGAAGGCGCGCCGACCCCGGTGACCGCGTTCTTCTCCGCCGCGCCCAAGGTGGCGGCGATGGCGCTGTTCATCCGCATCGTCATCGTCGCCTTCGAACCGGTCACCATCGATTGGCAGCAGATCGTGGTGTTCATCTCGATTGCCTCCATGCTGCTTGGCGCCTTTGCCGCGATCGGCCAGAAAAACATCAAGCGGCTGATGGCCTATTCATCGATCGCGCATATGGGCTTTGCGCTTGTCGGGCTTGCCGCGGGCAGCCAGGCCGGCGTGCGCGGCGTCATATTGTACATGCTGATCTACATGGTGATGACGCTCGGCACATTCGCCTGCATTCTGGCCATGCGCCGCAAGGAAGACGGCAATGTCGAGCAGATCGATGATCTGGCCGGCCTGTCCTCGACCAACCCGTTCATGGCGTTGATGCTGACCATCCTGATGTTCTCGCTGGCCGGCATTCCGCCGCTGGCAGGCTTCTTCGGCAAGTATTTCGTCTTTGTCGCGGCGATCGAGGCCAAGCTTTACGGCCTCGCCGTCATCGGCGTGCTGGCCTCGGTGGTCGGCGCCTATTATTATCTCAGGATCATCAAGATCATGTGGTTTGACCAGCCTTCCGGCTCCTTCGTGCCGGTCGCCGGTGAACTCAAGCTGGTGTTCGGCCTGTCTGGCATGTTCGTGCTGTTTTACGTGGTCGTTTCCAATCCGCTCGGCCTGGCCGCCGATGTCGCCGCGAAGACGTTTTTCTAGAATGCGGCGGCGAGCCGCATGAAGGCACTGGACTTCCGGCATGTTGAACTGGGTGACGTCGCCTCCACCAATGTGGAGTGCATGGAGCGCGCCCGGGCGGGGGATGCGGGCGGATTGTGGATTACCGCGGCGCGGCAGACCGGCGGCCGGGGCCGCAGGGGCCGGGTCTGGATTTCCGAGCCCGGCAACCTATATTCATCATTATTGCTGATCGATCCGGCGCCATGGAAGTGCATGGCAAGCCTGCCGCTGGCCGTCACGCTGGCGGTGCATCAGGCGATCGCCGCGGTGCTGCCGATGAGAGCAGCGGATCTGCGGATCAAATGGCCCAATGATTTGCTGATTAATGGCTGCAAGACCGCTGGCATCCTGATAGAAGCCGAACAGTTGTCTGACGGCCGCAGGGCTGTTGTGATAGGCTGTGGCGTGAACATAGCGCATTATCCGGACGCGGGCCTCTACCCGGCGACCTGCCTCACCGAACAGGGCAGCGCGGCGACGCCGCAGGAACTGTTTGCGCATCTGGTGGTTTCCATGAGTGACGCGTTTGCCAAATGGGATCAGGGGCGCGGTCTCGCAGGCATCCGCGATGCCTGGATCGAGCGCGCCGACGGCATTGGAAAGCCGGTGACAGTGAATTTGCCAGACCGCCAATTGAACGGCGTGTTTGACGGAATAGACGGCGAGGGCAGGCTGATGCTTGCACTGCCGGACGGACAAAAACAGATGATCGCCTCCGGCGACGTGTTTTTCTCCTGATTAAGATATGACCAGACAGGATAATTGATGACAAAAGATAACGATCTCGTATTCGTCCCACTTGGTGGCGTTGGCGAAATAGGCATGAATCTGGCGCTGTACGGTTACGGCCCGCCCAAACTGCGCGAATGGATCATGGTCGATTGCGGCGTGACTTTTCCGGGCCCGGACCTTCCTGGCGTCGATCTGGTGCTGCCCGACATTGAATTCGTCAAGGGCCTGGGCAAACAGCTCAAGGCGATCATCATCACGCATGCGCATGAGGATCATTACGGGGCGCTGGCGCAATTGTGGCCGCGGCTGAATAATGTTCCGGTCTACGCCTCCGCCTTCACCGCCGGCATGCTGGAAGCCAAGCGCGCCTATGAGCGAACCCGCGCCGAAGTGCCGATCAACCTGTTCAAGGCCGGCGACCGCTTCACCATCGGGCCGTTCGAAATCGAGCCGGTCGCGGTCAATCACTCGATCCCCGAGCCGTTCTCGCTGGCGATCCGGACGCCGCTGGGCAATCTCATTCACACCGGCGACTGGAAGATCGACATGACGCCGTCGCTCGGGCCGCTGACCGATGAAAACCGGTTCCGGCAGTTGGGCGAGGAGGGGATCCTCGCCATGATGTGCGATTCCACCAACGCCATGCGCGAGGGCATCTCGCCATCCGAGAAGGAAATCAGCGCGGGCCTGCGTGAAGTCATCGAACAGGCCGAAGGCCGGGTGGCGATCACCACCTTCTCCTCCAATGTCGGCCGCATAAGGTCGATCGCCGAAGCGGCGCGTTACGCTGGCCGCGAGGTGCTGCTGCTCGGCAGTTCGATCAAGCGGGTGGTCAATGTCGCCACCGATCTCGGCCTGATGGAAGGCATCCCGGAATTTCTGGCGGAAGACGAATATGGCTATATTCCGCGTGATAAGGTTGTGGTCATCCTGACCGGCAGCCAGGGTGAGCCGCGCGCAGCGCTTGCCAAGCTGTCGCGCGATGAAATGCGCAATGTGGCCTTGGCGTCGGGTGACACCGTGGTGTTCTCCTCGCGCACCATTCCCGGCAACGAGAAGGGCATCATCGAGATCAAGAACGGGCTGATCGAGCAGGGCATCAAGATCATCACCGATCAGGACGCGCTGGTGCATGTCTCGGGCCATCCGCGCCGCTCCGAACTGGTGCAGATGTATGAATGGGTCAAGCCGAAGATCCTGGTTCCGGTGCATGGCGAGGCCGCGCATCTGACGGCCCAGGCAGAATTGGCGCAGGCGTCGGGCATTGAAATCACCCCGCGGGTGCGCAACGGCTCCATCCTGCGGCTGGCGCCGGGCAATCCGGAAGTCATCGGCCAGGCCCATCATGGCCGCATCTACAAGGATGGCAATCTGATCGGCGATTTCGATGAGATGGGCATTTCCGAGCGGCGCAAGCTGTCGTTCACCGGCCATGTGGCGGTCAATGTGCTGCTCGACCACCGGTTCGAGTTCCAGCGCGATCCGGTGGTTGTCGCCATCGGCCTGCCGGCCTTCGACGGCGAGGGCGACGATATGGAGGACATTCTCTATGACGCCGTGCTGGGCGCGGTCGAAAGCATCCCGCGCGGTCGGCGCAAGGACACCGACGGCGTGCGCGAGGCAATTCGCCGCTCTGTTCGCGCCGCGGCAAACGAGGTATGGGGCAAGAAGCCGATCGTGACGGTCTTCGTCAACCGGGTCTAAGGGGACGCGCATGCTTGGACGCCTGAACCATGTCGCCATCGCGGTGCCGGACCTTGCCGCGGCAAGCGCCCAGTACCGCACCATGCTCGGGGCCGAGGTGACGGAGCCGCAGGTTCTGCCCGAGCACGGGGTGACGGTGGTGTTCATCGTGCTGCCCAACACCAAGATCGAACTGCTCGAACCGCTGGGTGAGGGCTCGCCGATCGCGGCGTTTCTGGCCAAGAACCCGTCGGGCGGCATGCATCATGTCTGCTACGAGGTGGACGACATCCTGGCCGCACGCGACCGGCTTAAGAGCGAAGGCGCGCGCGTGCTCGGCGATGGCGAACCCAGGCTCGGCGCGCACAACAAACCGGTGCTGTTCCTTCACCCCAAGGATTTCAACGGCACGCTGATCGAACTCGAGCAGATCTAGGACGAGATAATGGGTTTTGGAACCGGTTTTGCGATCTTCTTCATCATCTGGTGGGTGGTGTTGTTCACGGTGTTGCCGTTTTCGGCGCGCAGCCAGGCCGATGACGGTGACGTGACCTTGGGGACGACCCACAGCGCGCCGGCCAATTTCCGCTTCGCGCCCATCTTCTGGCGCACGACCGCGATCTCGGCCGCAGTGTTCGCCGCCTATTTCCTGATCACGGTGGTGGGCGGCTATTCGCTCGACGATCTGATCGCGCTGTCGCCGGATTTCAAGTCCGCGGGCAACTGAGCCAAGCCTGAATGCGGCGCCGGCGCCTTTTGTCCGGCTGCATCAGCCTGCCCATCCCAGAACCCCATGGAACTTTGCATTTTCCGCAGCGTTGGAGAAGCAAGCTCAATATATCCATGGAGATATGAGATGTCCAAGCCTCACAACAAGACGACAAACCTGACCGAAGCCGATCTCGCCCAGGACAAGATGGGCAACAATTCGCTGCAGGGCGACGATCAGCACAGTGTCCGCAACCAGCGCAAGGCCGTGCCCGATGTCAGGCAGAAAGCCGATGATGGCGTGGTTGATAGTCTTGAAAAGATGGACAAGGACGTCCGCGCGAAATCGGAGTTGGGCAAGAAGGGCTGAAACGCGCCATCGCGAACTGAGGCCTGTGTTTTGCCGGCGCCGCCTGTTGCGGCGCGGCCGCAAACAACCCGACAGCAATTGGCCAAAAAAAAACAAGGCGTGAAGCCCTGTTGTTAAGGTATCGCGTGATCTGTTTCCCGGTTGCCCGGGGGCTGCGAACAAAGCGCGCCTGAGATCCTATCCTCCCAAGACTTTGACCGCGAATTGGGCAATTCCCAGTGGGTCTTGCCTCTTTAATGGGCCACATTTACCGCAATCGCGGGCGCTTGTCACCTGTTTAATGACAATATCAAGACGCAGATTTACATAAAAGAACCGACAGGCCCGATCCGGTCCAGAACAGGGTCCGGCACGGGTTTTCTTTGCAGGGCGAAGCGGATATGAACGCTTTGCACGTCAACCCTCATTTTGCCTGATTCAGCCCCCAAGGCTTGTTGTCGAACCGGATCATCCCATGCGCCTTTCCAAGTATTTTCTGCCCATCCTGAAGGAAAACCCCAAGGATGCGGAAATCGTCTCCCACCGGCTGATGGCGCGGGCGGGAATGATCAAGCAACAATCCGCCGGTATCTATTCCTGGTTGCCGCTGGGCAAGCGGGTGCTCGACAAGGTGTGCAATATCGTCCGCGAGGAACAGAACCGGGCAGGGGCCATCGAAATCCTGATGCCGACGGTCCAGCCCGCCGATCTGTGGATCGAAAGCGGCCGCTACAATGATTATGGCGCCGAGATGCTGCGCATCAAGGATCGGCATGACCGGGCTATGCTCTACGGGCCGACCAACGAGGAAATGGTCACCGACATCTTCCGCTCCTACGTCAAATCCTACAAGGATCTGCCGCTCAATCTCTATCATATCCAGTGGAAGTTCCGCGACGAGCGCCGTCCCCGCTTCGGCGTCATGCGCGGCCGCGAATTCCTGATGAAGGACGCCTATTCCTTCGATCTCGATTACGAGGCGTCGCAGGCGGCCTATAACCGGATGTTCGTGTCCTATCTGCGCACCTTCGAACGCTGCGGGCTGAAGTCGATCCCGATGCGCGCCGATACCGGCCCGATCGGCGGCAAACTGAGCCATGAATTCATCGTGCTGGCCGAAACCGGCGAAAGCCAGGTGTTCTGCCACCGCGATTTCGAAGGGTTTGCCGTTCCATCGGCCGATTTGAACTACAGCGATGACGCCGCCGTCGCGGCCATCGTCGACAAGTGGACGACACCGTTTGCAGCCACCGACGAGATCATGGAGAAGGAAGACTGGGCGCGCGAAGCCTGGGACAAGCTCGGCGAGGGCGACCGCGTCTCCGCCCGCGGCATCGAAGTCGGCCACATCTTCCATTTCGGCACAAAATATTCCGAACCGATGAACGCTTTCGTCCAGGGCCCCGACGGCAAGCAGCATTATGTGTCGATGGGCTCCTACGGCATCGGCCCGTCGCGGCTGCTCGGCGCCATCATCGAGGCCTCGCATGACGACAACGGCATCATCTGGCCCAAGGGCGTGGCGCCGTTCGATGTCGGGCTGATCAACATGAAGCCCGGCGACGCGGCCTGCGACGCGGCCTGCGAAAAGATCGAGACGGCGCTGGAAAATGCCGGGCTCGAGGTGCTTTACGATGACACCGACGAGCGCGCCGGCGCCAAATTCGCCACCGCCGATCTGATTGGTCTGCCGCTGCAGGTGATCGCCGGTCCGCGCGCTGTCGCCGACGGCAATGTCGAGATCAAGGTGCGCGCCACCGGCGAACGCGAAACCCTGTCGATTGACGAGGCGATCAACCGCCTCGCGCAAGCCCGCTAGACGATAGTCCGCCCAAAGGGAATCCCGCATGACCGATGAAACGGACGCCGCCAACTCCACCAGCCCGCCATCGCCTTCGGCGCGGCCGTTTTCGGCGTTCGAGCGGATGGTGGCCTGGCGCTACCTCAGGTCGCGGCGCAAGGAAGCCTTCATTTCGGTGATCGCCGGATTTTCCTTTGTCGGAATCATGCTCGGCGTGGCGACGCTGATCATCGTGATGGCGGTGATGAACGGGTTTCGCGGCGAGTTGATCACCCGCATCCTCGGCATCAACGGCCATATGGTGGTGCAGCCGATCGACCGTCCGCTCGATGATTACCAGGCGCTGGCGGCACGGCTGAAGGCGGTCACGGGGGTCACCCTGGCGATCCCGCTGGTCGAAGGCCAGACGCTGGCGTCGGGC
>LADQ01000079.1 GCA_000961635.1 Hoeflea sp. BRH_c9
GCGCTTGCGGCGGGAAACCGGTCGCGCATTCATGACGCCGTGGTGCTGAAGACGCTCGGCGCGACGCGGGCGACGCTGATCCGCGCCTATGTCTATGAATATGGCCTGCTCGGGCTCGCCACGGCGATTTTCGCGCTTGCCTTTGGCGGCGTGGCGTCCTGGTTCGTGGTTAGCCGGATCATGACATTGCCGTCGCGCTTCATGCCTGACATCGCGCTGGCGACGCTTGCCGGGGCGTTGATCCTCACCGTCGGCATCGGTTTGCTCGGGACCTGGCGGGTGCTTGGACAAAAGGCCGCACCGGTGTTGCGCGAACTTTAGGGCCCGATTGGCGCATTTGTTAAGCTATCGCATAGGTTTCCGGGTTTTTCGGGCGCCTCGGGCCTTGTCGTGGCCGCAGTTCATCCTCATATTGCAAGGCAGGCATGCTGGAGCCCCACAGCGGCGCCTGGGATCTTGAACCCGACACCGTAATCCACACTGGGGCTTATAAAGAGGAAAACATGGCTGACTTTCGCAATTCGAATGTCCGCGTAGTAAACGGCGCCCATGCGGGTGCTGCGATTGATGAAGGCCTTCGCGCCTACATGCTGCGCGTCTACAATCTGATGGCCTTGGGCCTGGGCATCACAGGTGTTGCCGCCTACGCCATCGCACTGTTTGCAACCACCAATGATCCGGCCGCCGCCGTGGCGACGCTTGGCAATGGCAAGATGCTGACCGGCCTGGGCGCAGCCCTCTATGGTTCGCCGCTCAAATGGGTGGTCATGCTGGCGCCGCTCGGGATGGTTTTCTTCCTCAGCGCCCGCATCGAGAAGATGAGCGTGTCCGCCGCGCAGACCACCTTCTGGGTGTTTGCCGCGCTGATGGGCGTCTCGCTGTCGTCGATCTTCCTAGTCTACACCGGCGCGTCGATCACGCAGACCTTCTTCGTCACCGCCGCTTCCTTTGGTGCGCTGTCGCTCTACGGCTACACCACCAAGAAGAACCTGTCGGCAATGGGATCGTTCCTGATGATGGGCCTGTTCGGCCTGATCATCGCGATGGTGGTCAACATCTTCCTGCAGTCGAGCGCGCTTCAGTTCGCCATCTCGGCGATCGGCGTGCTGATCTTCGCCGGCCTGACCGCCTACGACACGCAGCAGATCAAGTCGATGTATTACGAAGGCGACACCGACGCCACCGCTGGCCGCAAGGCAATCATGGGTGCGTTGCGTCTCTATCTCGACTTCATCAACCTGTTCATGTTCCTGCTGCACTTCCTTGGCAACCGCGAGTAGTCAGTTCGGCAACAGATCATCATTGATCAGGAAAAGGCGGTCTTCGGACCGCCTTTTTTGTTGGCTGCAATCAAGCCCGGAGATAAAGGGAAAGACCACCCACCGGACCCGGCACCCCATGATCATCCGCGACGCGACCCCCTCCGATCTTCCCGAGATCACCCGCATCTACACCGACAGCGTTCTCAACGGCGTGGCGAGCTACGAACTTGTGGCGCCTGACATGGCCGAGATGGGGCTGCGCATGCAGGCCATTACCGGCAAAGGCTACCCCTATCTGATCGCCGGGGACGAGGATGGCGCGGTGCTCGGCTATGCCTACGCCTCGGCCTTCCGCACAAGGCCGGCTTATCGCTGGCTGGTGGAGGATTCGATTTATCTGGCGCCCGAGGCGCGCGGCCGCGGCGTGGGCCGGGCCCTGCTTGAAGCGCTGATTGCGCAATGCGAAGCGCTCGGCTTCCGGCAGATGGTGGCGGTGATCGGCGGCGCCCATCCGGCCTCGATCGCGGTGCACCAGAAGGCGGGGTTCGTGAGCTCCGGCATGATCACCGGCTCCGGCCACAAGCATGGCCGCTGGCTCGACACGGTGTTCATGCAAAGGCCGCTGGGAGAAGGCACTCAGACCGATCCCGACCCGTTGAGCTATCCGGGAACGCTGTTTACGGGGTGAGGCCGAACTTCGCCCCCACCTCCGGCGCTACCTAACCAGCCGCGGCGTCTTGTCGAAATATTTCAGCACGGTTTCCAGTTCGTGGCCGCGCTTGAGCACCAGACCGGCGGCTGAAATGATGGCGAAGGCGCCCTGCTTGCGGGCGCGCGAAGGGTCTTTCTCGATGCGAAAGAGCGGCACCTCGCTGGTGCGGCGGAAGGCCGAGAAGATGGCGCGGTCGCGCAGATGGTCGATGGCGTAGTCGCGCCAGTGCCCCTCGGCGACCATCCTGCCATAGACCCTGAGAACAAGATCGAGTTCGCGGCGCTGGAAGGTGACCGGCTCCGGCGTGGTGCGGCGGCGGAGTTCGGCCAGATCAACTGTCGCGGCATGGGCGCCGCCGCGGCTCGACGAATGATCCGTCCCGTCAGCCATTATGTGGACTGCAAATCAGTGTTCATCGCCCCAGTGTGCCTGACACAGACTCAAATTCAAGCGCGGGCGGCGAATTTTCCTGATCCGGAATCGGCCGAAGTTCATTCCGCATTGCACCATCACGAAACGCTTCATCCGGTCGCCGTTGTTTACCGCGATTGGCCGCAAATCAAGCCGTGGGCATAATTGGGCCGTATTTCAGCCAAATCCCCGCCTGATTTGGCGGCAATTGTAGCCTCGTTGCCTCAGACGGTTCGAACCGGGGACTTCGATTTGACAGCCCCCCAGCCCCCTTCGGGGTCCCCGGGACGGATCTTCCCCAAGTGCCTGGCTTTCCGGTCGGTTTTCGAGCTGAAAGCCCGCGCACCCCAAACGCTCAAGGCCGGTCCCGCGCCCTGAGCGCTGAGGCAACCCCCGATAACTTGACCGGCTTGAGGCCGGTCTTTTTTATGTGGATTTGCCGGGTTCGATCACGGTTGCGCCGAGGATCCGCCCGGGGGAGCCGTCCTGGCTGACCATTTGCAGCAAAATGGCGCAGCCGCGTCCGGGATGGGCGGACATCACCGATGACGGCAGTTTCAGCTTGACCGCGGCGCCATCCCACATTCCGACGGTTTCCATGTCACGCACGCTGTGGTGATAGCTGACGGTGCGGCCGGCATTCTCGCCGCGTTCGATCTTTACCTGGGTGGCGTCATCGAAATAGACCGCCACGATATCGGCCTTGCCCCGGCCGGGGCCGACAGAAATGCTGAGCCCGTCCTTGTCCATGCTCGCCGCCAGTTCGACCGTAAGTCCGGCGCCGCTTTCGGCCAATGACTTGACGATCGTGTCGATGGCGGCGCGGTCGGCGCCGTTGGTGTGATCCCGGCCGTTGATGACGGCCTGCGGCGTGTAGACATTCTTGCGCCCGAGCGTGCTTGCATAGCCATATTGCCGCTCGGTGCTGGCGGCGCTCGACAGCGTGTCGGCCCAGCCGAGATAGTTCCAGTAATCGACATGATAGCTCAGCGCCAGCACCTCGCCTTCCTTGACCATGCGCGCAAGCTCCGCATCGGCCGGCGGGCAGGAGGAGCATCCCTGGCTGGTGAACAGTTCAACCACCCCGGTGAAATTGTCCGCCTGCGCCGCGCCCGAATGGCCCACGCACACCGCCACAGTCAGGGCGGGAAGGGCTAGGGTGAGGGTGAGGACGCGCGAGGTCATGGATTGAGATCCGTTTCGATCGGGAGGGAACTCCAGCAGGTTGGGACTGATTTTACCTTGGAGTCCCGGACACGTCCAAATCACGTTGCGGTGAGAGCTTCAAACGAAAAACGCCGGGGCAGTGTTGCCCCGGCGCCGGTGTTGTTCAGGCTGTAACGTTCAGGCAGCCAGATCGCGCAGAACGGTCTGCAGAATGCCGCCATTCTTGACGTAATCGACTTCGTCGAGCGTATCGATGCGGCAGATGATCGGGATGTCCTTGACCGTGCCGTCGCCATAGGTGACCCGGGCGATCTTCTTCTCGTTGGGTTGGACATTGGCCAGTCCCTCGATCGAAACCGTCTCGTCGCCCTTCAGGCCGAGACTTTCCCAGGAACTGCCTTGCTCGAAGACAAAGGGGATAACCCCCATGCCGACCAGGTTGGAGCGGTGAATGCGCTCGAACGACTGGGCGATGACGGCGCGGACGCCGAGCAGATTGGTGCCCTTGGCGGCCCAGTCACGCGACGAGCCATTGCCATATTCGACGCCGGCGAAGATCACCAGCGGCACGCCTTCGGCCTTGTACTGCATGGCCGCGTCGAAGATCGACACCTCTTCGCGCGACGGATAGTGGAAGGTGTAGCCGCCCTCGCGTCCGTTCGGCCCGAGCATGTGGTTGCGAAGCCTTATATTGGCGAAGGTGCCGCGCATCATCACCTCGTGGTTGCCCCGCCGGGTGCCGTACTGGTTGAAGTCCATGACGCCGACGCCATGGTCCATCAGATAGGAGCCCGCCGGCGATTGCGCCTTGATCGAACCGGCCGGCGAGATGTGGTCGGTGGTGATCTTGTCGCCGAACAGGCCGAGCACGCGGGCGCCCTTGATGTCGGAGATGCCGGCGCCGGTCTTGCCCATTCCCTCAAAATAGGGCGGGTTCTGCACATAGGTCGAATTGTCGTCCCAGGCATAAGTCTGGCTGGTCGGCACTTCGACTGCCTGCCAGTTTTCGTCGCCCTTGAACACGTCGGCATATTTGGCGGCGTAGAGTTCGCGGGTGACATATTTCATGATGAACTCCTGGATCTCCTGCGAGGTGGGCCAGATGTCCTTGAGGTAGACCGGGTTGCCGTCCTGGTCTTCGCCCATCGGCTCTGTGGTCAGGTCGATCTGTACCGATCCGGCCAGCGCATAGGCCACCACCAGCGGCGGCGAGGCCAGATAATTGGCCTGAACGTCCGGCGAGATGCGGCCTTCGAAGTTGCGGTTGCCGGACAGCACGCCCGCCGCAATCAGGCCCTTGTCGTTGATGGTCTTGGACACCGGCGCCGGCAACGGGCCGGAATTGCCGATGCAGGTGGTGCAGCCGAAGCCGACCAGGTTGAAGCCGAGCGCATCGAGATCGGTCTGCAGGCCGGATTTCTCCAGATATTCGGCCACCACCTGGCTGCCGGGCGCCAGCGATGTCTTCACCCATGGCTTGACCTTGAGTCCCTTGGCCACCGCCTTGCGGGCGAGCAGGCCGGCGCCGATCAGCACGCTCGGGTTCGAGGTGTTGGTGCAGGAGGTGATCGCCGCGATCGCCACGTCGCCATGGCCGAGGTCATAATCCTCGCCCTCGACCGGGTAGCGATTGGTGAGCTGGCCTGGCTTCTTGTACTCGTCGGCCAGCGCCGTGGCGAAGCCGGCGGCAATGCCTTCGAGCGGAATCCGGCCCTCTGGGCGCTTCGGTCCGGCCATCGAGGGAACGACAGAGCCGAGATCGAGCTCGAGCGTATCGGTGAACACCGGGTCAGCGGAGCCGGCTTCGCGCCACATGCCCTGCGCCTTGGAATAGGCCTCGACCAGCTTGATGCGGCTGGTCTCGCGGCCCGACATGGTGAGGTATTTGATGGTCTCGCCGTCGACCGGGAAGAAGCCGCAGGTCGCGCCATATTCCGGACCCATGTTGCCGATGGTGGCGCGGTCGGCGAGCGACATCGAATCAAGGCCGGGCCCGAAGAATTCGACGAATTTCGAGACCACGCCCTTTTTGCGCAGCATCTGCACCACGGTCAGCACCAGATCGGTGGCGGTGACGCCTTCCTTCAGCGCACCGGTCATGCGGAAGCCGATGACTTCGGGCAGCAGCATGGAAATCGGCTGGCCCAGCATGGCGGCCTCGGCCTCGATGCCGCCAACGCCCCAGCCCAGAACGCCAAGGCCGTTGATCATGGTGGTGTGGCTGTCGGTGCCGACGCAGGTGTCGGGATAGGCGGTGAGTTCGCCGTCTTCTTCCTTGGTCCAAACAGTCTGGCCAAGATATTCGAGATTGACCTGATGGCAGATCCCGGTGCCGGGCGGCACGACGCGGAAATTCTTGAACGCCTGCTGACCCCATTTGAGGAAGCGGTAGCGTTCGCCGTTGCGCTCATATTCGAGCTCGACATTGTGGGCGAGCGCGGTGGCGGTGCCGAATTCATCGACGATCACCGAGTGGTCGATGACCAGATCGACGGGAACCAGCGGATTGATCTTTTCCGGGTCGCCGCCGAGCGCCACCATGGCGTCGCGCATCGCGGCCAGGTCGACCACCGCCGGAACGCCGGTGAAATCCTGCATCAGCACGCGGGCCGGGCGGTAGGCGATTTCGCTTGCCGCCGTGCCCTTGTCGGTGAGCCAGGACACAACCGCGAGGATGTCATCCTTCTTGACCGAGCGGCCATCCTCGTTGCGCAGCAGGTTCTCGAGAATCACCTTCATCGAGAAAGGCAGCGCCGAGATCCCGGTCAGGCCGTTCTTCTCGGCCTTGATCAGGCTGTAATAGACATAGTCCGTGCCCTCGACATCGAGGACGGAACGGCAATTGAAGCTGTCGAGTGATTTGGCCACAGGCAACCCGCTTTCGTCAGTTCAGCCGAATTTTGAAGGCAAACACCTTGCCGCACGCTGATGCGCGCAGAAGGATGCGGGTACGGTCATTTCCGCTGTCCGCCCGTGACGCCTGATGGGGTGTCATGTTCGGCGCTAGGTGGAATTCACGCCGACCGCTGGCGTGGTTGCGGGCCTTATAGATAATTTCGTAAGAACGTGCCAGATCAACCAATGGCCCATAGCGATGTTTTTTTGACGAATGTCAGCCGGGCGATGCTAGCAATGCGACAGCCGGGCTCCCGCGGGGGGCCAGATGCGGGGATTGAATGCAGGCGACAGCCACGAAACTGATGGGACGGCGCGGCGACAGCGTTCTGTTCGAAGATGTCGGGTTTGCGCTCTCACGCGGCGAGGCGCTGGTCATTACCGGCCCCAACGGCGCCGGGAAATCCACGCTTCTGAGGATCCTGGCGGGCTTGCTGCCGGCCGATTCGGGCGCGTTCTCGCTCACCGGCGATGACGGGGCGGAATTGCCGGTCCCGGACTTTGCCCATTATCTCGGTCACCGCAATGCCATGAAGCGCGAACTCAGGGTCTCGGAGAATCTGAGCTTCTGGAAGGGCTTCCAACACGGCGGGAGCGGCGAGGGCCTGTCGGTGGACGCGGCGATTGACGCGGTCGAACTCACCGGCGTGGCGCATCTGCCGTTCGGCTATCTCTCGGCGGGCCAGCAGCGGCGCATCGCGCTGG
>LADQ01000080.1 GCA_000961635.1 Hoeflea sp. BRH_c9
CCGCCCGCCAGGCACCGGTCGGCAAGCCCGGCGGCGACCAACTGGGCGCCCAGTCCGATGGACTGCGCCGCCGACGAACAGGCCGTGGACACACAATAAAGCGGGCCTGTAGCCTTCATGTCCATGGCGATCCAGGATGCCGCGGCATTGGTCATGATCTTGGGTATGGAGAAAGGATCTGCGCGCTTCTCGGGCGCCGTGGCTAAACTGTGGTAATTTATGTCGAGCGTTTGCGCGCCGCCGAAACCCGATCCCACGACAACGCTGCAGCGCGGGCCGAAATCCGACGGTTCAAGACCGGCCTGGTCGACCGCCTCGCGCGCGGCGGCAAGTGCCGCCATCGCGATCCGGTCCTGGAAACGCGGATTGCCGGAGAGCGCCAATTCGTCCCAGACCTCGCGCGGCACCGGCGCCGCATGTTTGACGTTCTGGCGCAGGATGCGCGGAAAAATCGTTTCCCGCACGCCGCTGTCACCGTCGCGCGCGGCATGCCACAGCGCCTCCCGTCCCAGGCCGCAGGCAGATACCGCGCCCACACCGGTAATGACGACGCGCCTCAAGATACTTTCGCCCCGGACGCTTTCCCGGCCTCGATATTGGCCGTAATCATGTTCAACAGATCGCGCACCGTCTTGGCCTCAGCCAATTGCTCGTCGACCGAGATATAGACGCCATATTTTTCCTCGATCGCCATCAGCACCATCAGATAATCGGCCGATTCAATCGACAGAGACTCCAGCGTGGCATCGGGCTTGAGCAATTCGCGATCGACAAGGGCTTCCTTCGCGACGATATCGAGCAGTTCGTCTTCAATATTCATTTCCAGAAACACCCCTTGCGTATTACCGAGACCCCGGTATTCCCTCTTGTTGACACATGCTGAAACCTGTTTCAACAACCCCTGGGTCGCCGAGGGATGCAAATTTGTTAAAGTTCGTAACAATCTTCCGTACCGCGGTGTTTTTTCTCGTCATTGCGCTGCTCTCCCTGCCGTTCGCGCTGGTTTTCCCGCTGTACCGCTTTCGTCTTGCTTCCGATCATCTCGCCAACCGGGTGATCAACCTCTATCTGCAGATGTTCCTGGTTGCGCTCAGGTGGCTGTGCGGCGTCACCTGGGAAGTCCGCGCCGCGGAAAACATCCCGCACGCCTCCTGCCTGCTGGCTTCACAGCATCAGTCATTCTGGGAGAACATGTTTTTTCCGTATATTTTCGGCAATCCGGCGTTTTTCGCGAAGAAGGAAATCTTCAGCTATCCCTTCGCCGGAACGCTGGTGCGGCGCAACGGCCACATCTTCACCGACAGGACCGGCGACCTGACCGCCGCGCGCGACGCAATCGACAAGGCGGTGGCGATCTCGAAAACCGGACGCAACATCCTGATCTATCCCGCCGGAACCCGGCATGGCCGGGGACACGACACAATGAAATCAGGCGTGGGACTTCTCTATACCCGCCTCAATACGCCTTGTGTCCCGATCCGGCTGAACACCGGAGACGTCTGGCCAGCCGGGTCCTGGCTGAAATATCCCGGGCACATCATCATCGATGTGCTGCCGCCCATACCCGCCGGGCTCGACCGCCTGGAATTCATGCAGCTTCTGGCTCAACAACTTGACCTGAAGCCGCCGAAGAATGCCGGCCTCGCAGCGGTGACCTGAGGCGTGTCGCGATCTTTGGCCCGTTTCCTACGCTTTATACCCTTGTCTTGTCGTGTGTCTCGGACCACAAGCCGGAATCCCGGTTTCGGGGAGATGTCTTAGAGCCAATCATCTTTAGATGGAATCGTTTGAACGCCGGGATTTCGTGATCTGGCTAGGAGCGGGAGGCGACGCGGCGCGAGCGCCGTTAGCCTCGCGCGACGCAGTCCAGAGCGCGAAAGACCAAGTTCAGACGATTACAATGGTTCTTTCTTCGCTAAACACCCGTGTTCGCCAGGCTTGGACGTCTTTTCCGCGCCAGCGTCGTCAAAATCCTCGCACGATGCGCTGCATCGCGCTTGCGGTTTTTCCTAGCTGACGCGGAAAATCCTGTCCATCAAATCGCTTCCAGCTAAAGATGATTGGCTCTAGCGAAGGGTATCGCGGTTGCGGATGATCCTGAGCAGGGCGGCGAAGGAGGCAAGCAGCAGCACCGGCATCACCAGGCTGGCGACAACAGGCGGGAGAATGTGGTTTTCCGCCGCAACGGCTGACAGCCGCGCCATGAAATAGGCAACATAGCCGGAAAACAGGGCCAGCACGGTGGCCGCAGCCAATCCGGCGATATCAAGCGCCAAAGCGAAAATCGCGCCAAGGGTTATAGCGGTCAATCCGGGCAACAGGCATTGCAGCGACCGGATGACCATCCATTCGCGATACTTGGGATGATCATCAGGCAAGGCCGTGTCGCGCGCCAATGCGACAAGATCGGCCATCGGCACATATTTCGGGTGGATCCCCCGGTATTCCAGCCATAACGGACTGATCGACACACCCGCCCGCGCCGCGTCGACATGGGAATGGGTGCTGGCTGCCGGAGCCGCGGGCTCCCCCGCCTCGCCCCGGCCGATCGTCCAGATTGCGGCATCCCGCATCATCCAGTCGGACTTGCCGGGGGACGAACTTTCAAGGAATTTCGCTTCGGCAATGCGCTCGAGCGCTCCTTCCGTGGTGAAGAAATACAGCGTGGCGTCCGTGAAGACCGGACCGGATCCGCCGGAAATCACCGCCTGCATGGTGATATCTCCAAAGGCCAGCCACTCCTGTCGGGGCTGGCGCTTCCTGGCGTAGCTCCAGCCGTAATCCCCCAGTCCTTCCACGCTGAGGGTCATGAAGGCATGGGGCCTGACGTAATTGTCGAGGACAAACACGAACGGAACGGACCCGATCGCCACGACGAGCAAGGCGCTCGTGCGACGGATGAATGGCATGCCGACGGTGCGCACCATGGTCAGCCGGCCCGAATGCGCATGCGCGGCCTCGGCCCAGGTGACGCCAAGCAGAAAAGTGATGGGAAATGCCTGGGTGCCGTTGTCCAGCACCCGCAAGGCGATATAGGCCGACGTTCGCGCGAGCCCTATCAGATAGCCCGCCTGTACCTGATCGGCCCAGACCCGCGAGATTTCGGGCGATACATTGATCGCGGTGATCGCCGCTGTTACCGACAGCCAGCACACCAGGATGAACCAGAGATAATGGCCGATCATGAAACGGCAGAACACGCCAGGTCGCAGGCGGGTCATCCACGCCGCCCCGCCGATCTCGGATCCGGCGCTCATGCCCTTGCAAACCCGGGCATCAGCAGCCTGCTTCGCATGGCATTGAAGGCGATCAGGATCGATGCAAAGCAAAGCGCCGCTGCCATCAGCACCGCCACCCAGAATCCCGCGGCGCCGGGAAGGAACTCGGGGACAAGGAAGCCCGAACTGGCAGCCACGCTGATCAGCATGACCACGGCAATCGCGCCGGGCAGCACCGCGAAGCGGTTGCGATAAGACGTCAGGGCGACGGCCGCGACGGCAATGGCCGCGGCAAGGACGCTTGTCAGCCCCAGCAGCAGGATCTTCGCGGCATCCCTGACATCGGCGCCAGAACGGAACCGCCCGTTGTCATCGAGGCCCAGCAAATCATGCAACGGCCTTTCGTTGTGCTGGACGCCGAGCGCTCCCCCGACGAGGGAATTGAGGGGAAACAGCATGGCGGATTTGCCGACTTCGATGACGGTCAGGTTCAGCCGGCCCGAGGCATCGGCGCAGACGCGGCAATCGTCGGGGCTTACCGGATCCGGACCGATGGGCGGGACCACGGGAGGATTGAAATCATAGATCCTCGCCGAACAGAAATTCACGATCAGGTCCCCCCGGGACGCCAGCAGATTCGAGCAATCCGATATGATCAGGCGCTCAAGCCTTTCATTGTCGAATTCAAACATCCGCAATGCCCTTTCACCGTCGGATCTGCGGTCGGAGACATGGAAAACCTTGTTTCCGTCATAGGTGAACTGTCCGTTCTGCGGTCCTTCCGACACGAACCCGGCAACGGCCGCGATGCTCTCGCTACGGTAGGCGTAGGCAGCCGCCGGCTTGAGATAGCCCGAAATGAACACCGATACTCCAAAGAACAGGCTGGATACCAGGCACACGAGCACCACGACCGGGCGCACATCGCTGCCCGCCGCCGCCAGCGTCAGGAACTCCCTGCCCTCGCGTTTGTACAGCAAAACGAAATAGACGGACACAAGCACCGAGACCGGAATGATGAAATCGGCGACTTCGGGAAGCGCGAACACGAACAGCCTGGAGAAGGCCGTCAGCGACACGTCGTACTCGATGGCCGTGCGCAAGACGGAGTCAAATTGTTCGATGGCGAAGACGACGATCAAGACCGCGTAGACGAGAACATAGAGATTGAAGATCTGGCCAATGGATCGGGTGAGATATTTCATGGCCACATCTCAGAAAATATTCCACGCAAGTGTGTTTCGTCCGAATGCGGACGAATATCCACCACGACTACAAGGCCCTGTTTTCACTCGGGAACACCGCGCTCAGCGCAGGACTCCCGGCGACCTGCGATGAAGGCCCGCTGGCGAGGATGGCTCCGTCGTCAATGATATTCACTTTGTCGGCAAGCGCAAATACGGTTCGCGCCTTGTGATCGGTCAGCAATATCCCGACCCCGGTGCGCGACAGCTGCCGCAAAAGCCCGCAGATCATGTCGACATTGATCGGATCCAATTTGGCGAAGGGCTCGTCGAGCAGCAGGAAGTTCGGGCGCGCGCACATGGCGAAGCCGATCTCGACCAGCTTGCGCTGCCCGCCCGAGAGGCTGCCCACCTTGGCGGAGAGAAAGCTGTCGATGAGGAAGGTCCTTGCGATCACCGACAAGGCGCGCGCGGCCTCCTCCCCGCTGACGCCGCGCGCTTCCAGCCCGATGGCCAGATTGTCGCGCGTCGACAATGACAGGAAGAGGTCGGGCGACTGCTGCACATAGCCCACCCCAAGGCGCGCGCGCGCATCTATCCCCAATGCCGTGATGTCCTTTCCGTCAAGCACAACCACCCCGTCATCGGGGCGGTCGACGCCGGTGAGGATGCGAAACACCGTGGTCTTGCCGGCCCCGGAAGGGCCGAGCAGACCGGTGATCTCGCCACGGTCGATGCGCAGGCTAATCCCGTTCAACACATCCCGTCGCGCATAGGATTTGCGCAGCGCCAAGCCGCCGAAACTAGCGGTTTCCGGCTTGGCGTCAGTCATTCTTTCCCGCGTAGATCTGAATCCGCTCAAACGCCACCGAATCGTCCATCTGGACCGGCGGATGCTTGAAGAGATAGGCGCAAATATCCGGAATAGCGCCGCAATCCTTGCGATCGAGCGCGATTCGGGCGCACCGGATCGCGGCCATCGCCATCACAGCGGCATTGGGCGAATCCTCGACATCAAGCCGCATTTCGACATTCACCGGGGCGCCGCCGAAAAGCCGCCCCTCCAACCGGATGAAGGCTACCTTGCGATCATTGAGCCAAGGCACATAGTCCGACGGGCCGACACGCAAATCATTATCCTGAAAGCGTTTGCGCGCCGCTGATTGCACCGATTCTGTCTTCGATACGCGTTTTGTCGCCAGCCGCCCCGATTCGAGCATGTTGAGGAAATCCGTGTTGCCGCCGGTGTTAAGCTGGTACGAACGGTCGAGCTCTGCGCCCCTGTTCTTGAAGAGATTGACCAGGGCCCGGTGCACGATCGTGGCGCCCACTTGCGCCTTGATGTCATCGCCCAGCACCGGCAGACCGGCCTCGGCAAAACGCTGCGACCAGACCGGATTGCTGGCGACAAGGATGGGAATGGCATTGACCAAGGCGACCCCAGCTTCCAGCGCGCATTCGGCATAGAACTCGGTCGCCGCCTGCGAGCCGACCGGCAAGAAGTTGATCGCCACCTCCGCTCCGCTTTCGCGCAGCATGGCAATCAGCTCTTCGCGGGTCGCCTCACCGCTGTCGACCGGTTCAAAGCTGAACTCCGGATCGCTTTCGCGCATCGACAGCGACACGCCGTCAAGCACCGCGCCGGTCACCACGATCACATTGTCGAACAACGGCTCGGGGTGGAAAATCATGGTATTGTTGGGAAGGGCGAAAACCGCACGCGAGAGCGGTTGCCCGACCTTTCGCCGGTCGATATCGACCGCCATGACGATTTCAATGTCTCCGGGTTTATAGCCGCCCAGTTGCGGGAAAAGCACTCCTTGCGCTTCATCGCCGTGCGCCCGGCAATAGCTGATGCCCTGAACAAGTGAACTGGCGCAATTACCAACACCAAATATTGCTGTCTTGATCAAATCCCTACCCGATCGTGCATAGTTCGTCGAGGCAGATCCGCACGGCGGAATTACCGCGCGATGGCGCCGTCGACGTCAGTTTCGCCCCTGTATATCGATTTCATGACAAGCCCAACCTTACCAGACCTGACAGGTGAAGAGACCACATCCAGGAACAGCGCTTCCTCGCGCCAATCCAGATGAACATGGCTATGCTGTGTGCCTTCAATGATCGAAGGAGCGATGGAATATCGCCCCGGGGGCAGATAGGGCATGACAAACGACAGCTTCGCTTCAAAAACCTGACCTGGCAATACGGACAAGGGATTATCCTTATAGGTCAAATAGGTATTGTCACCAAAGAGATTCTGTCCGTCCGATTGGCGGAAAATGAAGCCGGCGATTGGGCAATCGATTCTGCGTGTCGCTCTGGCCCGGATGTGGAGCGTGACCGGTGATCCGCCGGTGACGGACTGGCAAAGTGTGGATCCGCTGGAGGATATGAAACAATCCTCGATGAGGCAACCGCCGAATCCGTGGCGGGGTGCATCGCCGGAAAATCGCGAAATGCTGATCCGGTTGCTTGCGCCCCAGTAGGGGTCCTGTCCGCCGACGGCCGGGTCGTTGATTTCGCCGGCGTCCGCGTCCCCGGTTCGGTCTGGCGGGCCTGAAAGGCTGTAGATCGAATCCACATAGGATTTCATTACCTTGGTCGCCACGCCGTCTTCCATCTTGCGGCCGGCTTCCAGCCAGCAGGCGCGTTTGCAGAGCGCCGTGACGGCGCCAGGATCGTGCGACACGAACACGATGGTGCCGCCGCCGTTCATAAAGCCATGCATGAAGCGTTGGCATTTTTTCTGGAATGCGCTGTCGCCGACACCCAGGATTTCATCGACGATGAGGATGGCGGCATCGACATGAGCCGAGACCGCGAAGGCCAGCCGCGCATACATTCCGCTGGAATACTCGTGCAATGGCCGGTCGAAGTACAGGCCGATGTCGGCGAATTCCTCGATGCTGTCCATGCGCGCGGCGATGGTTGGCGCATCGAGCCCGTGGGCCGCGGCGGAAAGACGCACATTCTCGCGGCCGGTGAAAGCCGGATTGAACCCGGCTCCCAGTTCAAGCATGGCACTTATCCGGCCCCGCGTCTTCACCGTGCCGGATGTCGGCCGCATCGTGCCGCACAGGATCTGCAACAGTGTCGACTTGCCCGAGCCGTTGCGGCCGACGATACCGATTGCCTCGCCCCCACGGACGTCGAGATCCACATCCCGCAATGCCCAGAATGCATTTTCAGCGCCGGTTCCGGCAAAGGTCCGCCACAACCGTGAAAGCTGGCCGCGACCGCGGTCGAAGCTCTTGCTGACGCCGCGTGCCTCAATCATGATCCCATCGCTCGTCATGAGGCCGCATCCAGGATGCCGATCTCGGCTCCGGCGAGCGGAACATTCGCCAGGCCCGACGAAATGTGACGCGAAACCACCTGAAACGAAACGGCGACATCGAGCCGGTCGATGCAGGTATCGGGGGCGCTGCCGGCTTCGAACACCGCCACATCGATCGCATAGGCGCCCGACGGCAAGAAGGGCAGACGAAATTCGAAACTCATCGATCCCGATTCCGGGGCTTCTGCGGCGGGTCCGGCTTCCTCGAACGCGTCGAAAACGCCTGAGCTGTCGCGATAGGCCACGATCTGGCTCATCGGATCGCGCAATGCGAAAGCGGCGCATGGGGACTTCGCGCCGACGCTCCATTCGATGCAGAGCGTCAGCATCTCGCCACCGGCCAACATCGTGGCGTCGCTGCCGCCCCTGGTCAGGCTGACCCGCGCGATGGCCCCTTGCCGCAACCGCCTGCAATCGCTGTCGAAGTCGTGCCAAGACCCGCCGCTTGCGCTCTCGCCGGGCCCGGATTCGGCTGAGGGATCCAGAGGCAGCGCTTCCGGCCCCAGACCACCGCTCGACAGGAATTCCGCGCCCTCGTCTGCGGTGCGCGCGGTGGCGCGGTGATAGGCATGGACAACTTCCTTGGGATGGCCGGCGGCCGCGATGGCGCCATCGTCGATCCAGAAGGCGCGGTTGCACAAGGCCAGCACTGCGGCTTCATTGTGGGAGACGAACAGCACAATCCTGTCGCGGGCGAAATTGCGCAGGAACCGCATCGATTTCTGCTGGAACCGCACATCCCCGACGCCGAGAATTTCATCCACGATCAGAATATCGGCGTCGCAATGGGCGCAGACGGAAAAGGCCAGCCGGGCGAACATACCGCTGGAATACTCGCGCGTTGGCCGATCCATGAAATCGCCGACGCCGGAAAATTCGATGATCGCCGGCATCTTTTCGCCTATCTGGCGCGGACTCAGCCCGTAGGCGGCGGCGCACAGCCGGGCATTCTCGAGACCGGTGAAATCCGGATTGAACCCGGCGCCGAGTTCCAGAAGGGCGGCGACGCGGCCGACAATTTCGAGCGTGCCCGTCGAGGGCGACCTGGTGCCCGCCAGGATTTCCAGAAGCGTCGACTTTCCGGCGCCGTTGCGCCCGATGATGCCTATAAAATCGCCGGGCCGCGCCTCCATGCTGAAATCGCGCAACGCCCATTTCTGCCTGGGCGCATGACGTCCGAACATCACCGCGCTCAGCGCCGCCGTCGGACGGTCATGCAAATCATAGACCTTGCCAAGGTCGCGCGCGCTGATCCGGATCTCAGATGACATCGGCAAACCCTGTGCGGGCCCTTTGGAAAAAGCCGAACCCTGCGGAAAACACGGCGATCGCCGCGACCCAGTAGAGCGCGTATCCCTGCCAATCGATTCCCTGATTGAAAAACAGCAGACCGCGCAGCGTTTCCAGGACCCATGTCAGTGGGTTGGCCCAGAACAGGGCGCGAAAATTTTCCGGCACCTGTTCAACCGAGTAGAAGATGGGGCTGACGAACATCAGCACCGGCCCGATGGCCAGCAGCAGTTGGTTGAGGTCGCGAACATAGGTCCCCACGGCGGAGATGAACCAGGCCAGCCCGGCGCACAGCACGACGAGAGGCGCGATCACCAGCGGAGCAGCCAGCATCCCGACCGGAAACCGGCCGAGGACCAGCACCAGGAACACGGTCAGCAGCGTGGCGCTCGCCGCGAGCTTGAAGGCTGCGGTTCCGACCAGGATCCAGTCGAGAACCTCGACGGGGAAGACGATCTTGGTCACATATGTCTTGTTGGCCCGTATGTATTCCGGTGCGCGGGTGATGATCTCCATGAAAAAGCTGAACACCATCAGGCCGGTGAAGTAGATCAGGGGCACTTCCAGCGAGGAATCGGTCTTCGACACCCACGCCGACTGGAGCACGACACCGAACACAAAGGTGTAAATCGCCACCAGAACCAGCGGCGTCAGGATGATCCAGCCGATCCCCAGGACGCTGCCGCGGACGCTGGACTGGATGTCACGCAACAGCAATTGCCAGAACAGCTCGCGATTGGAAAAAAGGGGCCGAAAAGGAGCAAACAGCCTTGTCATGCAAAACCCTGTCTGTACGACATCAACACGCGCAATCCGGCACCCCGAGGGCTCGCGGTTATCACCCGGGCTCCCCGTCCTCTTATCACTTCGCGCGGGTTTTATCAGGTTAGTCTTGTGAATGGAAATTACATTCCGTATGGCTGGTGAATTCGGGGCGTGGATCAGTTGCATGGAAGTCGGACGGAGACAGAAACGTATCTGGATCGATACCGATGATTTTATACGCATGTTCGACTGGGCGATCACACCGACCGGCATCGGGCGCGTGCAGATGGAACTGGTGCCGCGACTGGCGCAGGCTTTCCCGGACCGGGTGTCGCTATGCCGGATCGGTCGGGCGGGCCAACCGGTAACGGCCGTCAGGCTTGATGAGATCGACCGGCTTGTCCGGGGCAATGAGTTCTGTCTTACCAACGGGCGCGAGCGCCGGTCGCTGGTGCGACTGGTGCAAACCGGACGGTTTGCCGCACGCTACGCCGAAGCGTTTGCCGCCGCATTGACCGGCAACAGGGCCGCCCGGGAATTCGCGAACAAAGTCAGGCCAGGGGATGTGATCGTCAATTTCGGCGCATCCTGGGAGCATCCCGATTTCGACCGGGAGATACTCAAGCTGAAGGCCAGCCACGGGGTGCGGTTCGCCTTGCTGGTTCACGACATATTGCCGGTCACCCATCCGCAATTCGTGTCTCCTGACCACATTCCCAATTTCAAGCGCTGGCTCGAGGGCATGTCGCGGTCCTGGGATCTGGTCATGACGCCGTCGCATGCGTCGGCGAATGCCTTGACCGGATATCTCAAGGAACAGGGTTTGCCGGTGCCTCCCATCCATCCCATTCCCTTTGGCGCCGGATTTCGCCCTTCGGTCCAACGGACCGCGCCGCGCCGGCAGATCGAGGAGCCTTACGTTCTGTATGTGTCGACGATCGAAGTGCGCAAGAACCACATGCTTCTGGCGCGGGTATGGAAGAGGCTGATCGCCAAACACGGAGCCGGGAATGTCCCGACCTTGGCCTTCGCCGGCAAACTCGGCTGGGAAATCGACGACCTGCGCGCCGAGATGGCGGAGACCGCACATCTTGGCGGCAAGATCCGCATTCTCGAATATCTATCGGATGCCGAGATCCGCATGGCCTATGATGACTGCCTGTTCACAGCCTTCCCCAGCCTGTGCGAAGGCTGGGGCCTGCCGGTTTCCGAGAGCCTGGCTCACGGAAAGTTCTGCGTCGCCTCCAATGCGACATCGATTCCCGAGGCCGGCGGACGGTTTGTCGATTATTTCAATCCGGGCGACGAGGACCACGCCTTCGAACTGATCGAGCGGGCGATTTTCGATACGGCCTATCGCAAGAACCGCGAGAATGAAATCATCCAGAACTACGCCCGGACGACATGGATGCAGACGGCGGAGGCCGTCGCCGCGATGCTGACATGCGCGGAAAGGGTCGCGGCGCAGTGAGAACCCTGGTCATCGTCAACCCCACGGCGGGCAGCGGCAAGGCAGCCGCGCGATGGCCCTCGATCGCCGCGCAACTGACCCGTGCGACAGGTCGCTTCAACCATGTTTTCACCGAAGCGCCGAACCACGCGACAGCGCTTGCCAGCCGGGCCGCCCGGGAAGGCATGGAGCGGATCATCGCCGTTGGCGGCGACGGCACCGCCAATGAAGTGGCCAATGGCATTCTCGCCTGCCGCGACACTGACGCGGAACTGCCGCGGCTGGGCGTAATCCCGTGCGGGACAGGATCGGATTTCTGCCGGTCCCTGGGCCTGAAACCGGATTCCGCGGCGGCCGTCGCGCGCATTGCCTCCGGCGCCACGCGCATGATCGACGTCGGCCTCGCGCAGTATACCTGCATGTCGGGCGCCGTTGTGCCTCGCCATTTCATCAACATTGCCACGTTCGGCTTGTCCGGGCAGATCTCCTGCAATCTCAACAACCGCGTCAAGGCCTCGGTGCTGCCCGGTCCGGTGCGCTATCTGACAGGGACATTGCGTGCGCTCGCCAGTTACCGACCGCCGCGCATGCGCATCACGATTGACGGCAAGGCCATCGAGCGCGGCGTCTATTTCGCCGCAGTTGCCAATGCACGGTATTTCGGCGGCGGCATGCACATCGCACCGGCCGCCCTGCTTGACGACGGTTTGTTCGACGTCGTCATTCTCGACGCCATTTCAAAATGGCAGCTGGCCCGCAAGATCGGCGGAGTCTATCGCGGCACGCATGTCAACGAACCCGAAATCACGCTCTTGCGCGGCAGCCATGTCGTCGCGGAGATGGTGATCGGCGAGGACGCCACGATGGGCCTGCTGGATCTCGACGGCGAACATCCCGGCATGCTGCGCGCCGAGTTCCGCGTCCTGCCCAGGGCGTTGCGCCTTTCGATGTAGCGTCAGCAGGGCGACAGCGGGCTGGCCGGTGCGCGCCGTTGATTGATCAACAGAAAGCGCGCGGCTTCCAGGCCTCCCAAGGCCAGGATGACGTGCCCGGCTTCAATCGAGAACCGGCGCCCGCCCGGCCCGCTGAAGTGAGTCGCCGCACCAGTCCCCCGCAAGTCACTCTTGGCGGCTTCGGTTAGGACAACGGCTTTTTCACCTTAGCGGTCCATTTCTTTTATATCCTATGTCGCTTGTGATCCAGACCCTGTGTTGCGCCAGTTCCCGGGAACCCGCTTGCTGTTGGTGTTTTCGCCCGCTCTTCAATAGCGCTCGACCGTGCCGTCTGTCGTTAGGAAAAGCCGGTCATGCGGTTTGAATGCCCGGTTGAAGAAACTTGCCGCCGGATCGAGATCAGGGACCGAAATGCCGGCCAGATCCAGCATGCTGGCCGCGAGGTCCGCCGTCGTGACCGGTTTGCGGGCGTTGATGCCGATGGCTTCAACGCGATCCTTCCCGGCGTCACGGGTCAAACCCGGCAGCCAGACCAGAAGCGGGATCTGACCGTCTTGGCGGCGGAACCCCTTGAAGCCATGTCCCTTTTGCATTTGCTCGTCATCATAAAGGCGCTGGCCATGGTCGGAGAAAAAAACCACTGAACCATGGGACCCGGCGGCGTCATGACGCCGGATGATCTCGGAAAGCAACCAGTCGGTATAAAGGATTGTCCGGTCATACTGATCGATCACCTCGGCTTCCGTCTCGCCGATACCCTTGTAGGCATGGGCTTGCCGGACCGGAATGTCCGGCTTGCCCAGCATCATTCCCTCCGGATAGCGCTGCGGGTAATTGGTGTGGCTTCCAAGCGTATGTAGGATGATCAGCTTGCGCGGTGCGTCATCCTTGAGCGCGCGTTCAAGCTCCGGCAGCATTTCGCCATCCAGAACCGTGTTCCAGAACCCGTAATTGGTTGGAACGACCACGTCGGCCTCGCCCATGATCAAGGCAAGCTGGTTGCCGACCGCGTTGCGATGGGTGCCCTGATTGGAGATCCACCAGGACTTGTAGCCAGCTTCGCGGAAGGCGGTCACAAACGAACGGGTCTCGTAGAAACGGTCTGGCGTTTCAGGTGTGGCAAAGGAAAACGACAGAGGCAGGCTGCGGCTGGTTGTCGAGGCCGGGCTGGCGGCGTCGAGGAACACATACAGCCCCTCCAGATCCGTTAGGCGGGGATTGGTAGGCCGTTGATAGCCGTAAAGGCTCCAGTTGGCGGAGCGGGAGGATTCCCCTATCACTACGATGTGGGTCTCTGCTTCGGGCCGCCCGGGTTCCAACCTGGCGCCAAACAGATGGCGATTGCGTATGCCCCCAAGCTCCTCCAGTTCCTTCCGTTCGCCCAATGCGGCGAGGAGACCCGACAAAGTGTGCGTCAGCGGATTGACTCCAAGGCTTGCCGCCAATTGGTCGGCGATCCGGGTCGGCAGAATGACGTCGCGCTTGCTGCCGGCGACCGCAAGACTTGCAGTCAGCATCACCGTGGGCAGCAAGACGGCAATCACGGCCATCATCAGCTTCTGACGAAAGGGAAACCTGTCCAGCCGCATCTTGGCGAAGGCCAGCACGACAAAGAGGAGAAGGACCAGCATGCCTCCCGCAATAACTTCGGCATGGCTTCCCACGAACTCGCGCGCCTCCGCGGGATTGACATAGAGAACCGACTCCAACGCTCCCAGCGAAACCAGTCCCCCGAAAGCCATTATGTGCACAATATCGATCAGGTTCATGATCAAAACCGGAACAGCAATCGCCAGAACCAGGAAAACCGGCTTGATCATCAGGCAAAGGGCGAAGAAGAAACTGACCGAGACCGCAAGCGACAGCAGATTTGTCAGGTCCGGATACTTCCAGACATAGATCGCCGAAGGTGCGGCAAGAAACACGGCCAGAAACAGGCAGACCGCCATGAATGGCAGCCAATACCCGATCTTGGCCCATCCAGAATACGGACAAGCTGTGTTCCGCAAAGTCCCCTATCTCCATGCCAAGGCTAGAGTATCCTGCGTTGAGGCGGAACCGCCCGGCGCAGACAAGACACCCTAGATTCAAAGAGTTAGAACATCCTTTGTGCCTCCAAGTGGACGCACGGCGCTCTAGATTATGACCGTCTGGCGTCAGATAAGCAGGTGCGCGAGAAAACTGTCAACCGGCATTCCCAATTTGGATCGCCTTGTGCCATTAGAGACTACCACCCATCCGGAAGGAAGCTCCTGGCGCCATGTTGATCTGGCGCCATGTCCTGTGGCGCTGACTTGCGCCGGCCGGTTATTGCAACGCCGCGATGCGATCGAATTCGCGGTCACAGGGTAGACAGGGTCGCTGCAACCAATTCAACGACCTGCTCCAGCTCGCCGCTGGTGTTGATTTGGGTCCAGGTCACAGGCCCGGTCCCACGCTTGAGTTGCGCGTGCAACACATCGGCATCCGCATCGGAGGCGTCTGCCGTGCGGGTGGCGATACGGCGTTCGAGCGTGGCAGGATCGGAATTCAACCAGATGCCGTCGAACGGGACGCGCAAACGCGCGGCAAGTTCAGCGACGGCTTCGCGATCAGCCTCGGAGAGGAAGGTTGCGTCGATGATGACGCTGTGCCGGGCAAGCAGGATCTGCTCCGCCTCCTCCAATAACCGGGCGTAGATATTCCTGTTGGCTTCGGACCGATACGCTTCTTCGGGCAGCCGGTCCAATGGCTCGACACCAAACACCGCCTTGCGCTCCAGATCGCTGCGCAGGTGGACAGCTCCGGGAGACGGTCCCAGGCTCGGAGCGATACGAACGGCAATGGTGGTCTTGCCAGAACCGGAGAGTCCCCCGACAGCCACCAGCCTTGGCGGCAAGGGGGTGAGGAAATCAATGGCCTGCTCAAGATAACTCCGTGCGTCACGGGCGATATCGCCGGCGACAGCGCCGGACATGGTTTGCACCGCAACCATGGAGCGGATCGCGGCGCGAATGCTCAAGAACAGCGGCAAAGTGGCGAGCCCGGCGAAATCCCGCGATTTCAAAAGATAGCTGTTCTGCAAGACATTGGCCTGCCCGGTCAGTCCCCGGTGCAGCAGGTCCATCACCAGGAAGGCGAAATCGTAAAAGACATCGCATGTCCCGAGCCGTTCGTCGAACTCGAGCGCGTCAAAGGGCACCGGCTGGCCCTCAATCAAGACCAGGTTTTTCAGATGCAGATCGCTGTGGCACCGGCGCACGCGCCCTTCGCCGGACCGTTGCGATAGAAGTGAAGCGATGTCACTGAAAATTCGATCCGTTCGCCTGAAATACACCGCCAGCCTTTGCTGGCCCAGGGTCGTTTCCATGCAGGCAAAGGCCTCACGCAATTCTTCGATGATCTCGCCAATCAGAACCGCGCCATCGGACGGGCGCCTCTCGGCGGCGGCGTGGAGATCGGCGATGACGTGGCCCAGCCTTTCGGCAAGATCGTTCGTCAGTTTTCCGGCGTCGGCGATACAGGTCAACTCGTCCTCGCGGCGAAACCTGTGCATCCGCAGGGCATATTCCACCGGTTTTCCCTTGCCGTCCAGGGCGAGCCGGCCTGGCCCCTCGCGGGTGATCTTCACCACCCGATCATAGATCGCAGGCGCCGCCGGGGCGTTCAGGGCGAGTTCATGCGCGATAACCTTCCGGCGGGCATCGAGGGTGCTGAAGTCGAGGTAGTTGTATTTCACCGCGCGCTTGATCTTGAACGCCCAATTGCCGGCGAGAAACACGTAAGCCGAGTGCGTTGTGATCATTTCGACCGGTGCATCGACCCCAAAGGTTTCCGGATCGCTTAGAAATTTCACAACTTCCGTCTGATCGCCCGGATCTGAATTCATCGCATTATCGCCCCGGCCAGGGCATTCGTCACCTCTTGCATGAATCGACAATCCCCATTTGCGTTTCCTCTTTTCAGCTTGAGTCTGATAGGCGCGCCGGTCAAGCCGCGTTTTCGCCGCAGCGGCTTTTCAAGGCGGAGCGCAGGGACAAGGTCGATGATTATGCGCGCTGACGACAATGGCATTGGCATTCTCGCCCACGGTTCTGACCGGACGGGATCAGATCACTAAGGCGGAATTGGGCTGGTTCCCCTTTCAAAACCATGGCGGTTGAATTCCGAACCTCATCGAGGTTGCGTTGGAGCCAAAATCGGACGCCGACAATGGGTCAATCTTCAATGCCGTTTGACAACCATCAGACGCATCGACCGGATTCAGATATTCAAGAGGGTCGCGGCGTTGTCACGACAGATCTTGCGTCGTTCCTCATTGCTCAGCGGCGCTGCCTCAATCCAGTCACCGGCCTCTTCCGGACGCTCGAACGGATAATCTACCGAGAACATGATCCTTGTATCGCCGACCATATCGAGCGCACATCGAAGCGGTGCGTCCGCGCACATGCCGGATGTCGTCATCCAGATATTGCGTTTGAAATAGTCCGAAGGCTTCATCTGCAGCCGCATGCCGCCACGGTTGGAAATTTCCCACCGGCTGTCGAGCCGCCAGAGAAGGTAAGGCAGCGTCTCTCCGAGATGACCGAGTACAAGGCGAGCGCCGGGATAGCGGTCAAATGTGCCGGAGAAAACCAGCCGGAGGGCATGTGTCGCGGTTTCGACAGTCCAGCTCCATACCGGCCCCCACAGTTCCGGATGATCGTTGTACATCTGGACCTGCTCGGCCGGATTGTTCGGATGGATATAGACAGGCACCTGCAGATCGGACACGCGCTCCCAGAACGGCGCATAGCGGTCGTCATCAAGATAGGTTCCGCCGGTCTGACCATTGATCATGGCGCCTTGCATGCCAAGTTCGCGCACGCAGCGTTCCAGTTCGTCAGCCGCCGCTGCCGGATCCTGCATGGCCAGATGCGCAAAGCCGCCATAGCGGTCCGGCTGCTTTGATATCTCGTTTGCGAGAAAATCATTGATCTGCCTTGCCCGGCGCGTCGCGGTGTCCGTGCGTTTTTCCGCCTGCACACCCGGACCCGCCAAGGACAGGATCGATTTTTCAATGCCAATCCGCTCCATTGCCGCAAGGCGTTGCTCGCCGAAATCCTCGAGAGCCTCGCGCGCCTTGCCAAACAGCGCCGGGCTGATATTGACCGCCGTCTTCGCCCAGTAATCGACGAAGTCGGGGTGCATGAAGTGCTCTTCCAGAGCGATTTTGGGGGTAAGCGCAGGCATGGAGTCTCCATTATCCAGATTGGCGCGGTCAGTTGCCGCGTAAGCTCGGCGAAGTCACAGCAAAGCCACCATCAGCATGATTGCTGGCGGGCGCGAGTTCCATAACGAGACGCAAAGCGCTGCGTTCAGGCATTTCCCGGATTTGTTCCAAGACATTGTTTTCCCGTGGTATGGCGTTCCTTGGCTTCGCCCATTCCGATCACAGTTCGAATATCTTTTTCTCGGTTCTGTGCAGGCAATCGCTGACGCCGGTGGACGTGATCAGATAATTGTCGCAGATCACCGCAAACACCCGGCCATCGTCATAACCGGGATGGACGGCGAGACACATGCCCTCGGCAAGCGGCATGGTCTCGTCCCTGCGGATCAGCGGACGCTCCACCATTTCGCAGCCCTGGCCATGGGCGTAGAGACGAATCTCCGGCGGCAGTCCCCGCGCCTGCATCCAGTCATCATGGGACTGCGCGATTGCGGCAGGGTGCGCACCTGGTTTCATCAATGACAGGGTATGGTCCTGTGCGGCCTTCACATTGGCAAAGGCTGCATGCAGATGATCCTGCGCCGTGCCCAGGACCATGGTGCGCGCAATCTCCAGATAAAGACCACCCGGCCCGTTGACCTCGATCAGCAGCGACATGTGATCCCCAGCGCTCAACTGGCGGGTCTGGAAGTGCCGCCCCATGAACCGGGATGGCTGCCCTTGCGGAGCCGACAGACCCAGATGGATGCCCTGATCGCTGCCCAGCCTGCGCCCGACAGCTTCGGCATGGGTTGCGACATCGCGGTCGGTCACGCCCGGACGGATGAAATCGCAAACCTCCGCGAAAACCCTGTCCTGCAGGTCCGCCGTCTTGCGGATGAGCGCAATTTCCTCAGCACTCCTGATTGCCTTTACCTGGTCAAGACGATCCGATGCGTCGATGGTATCGAACCCGTCCTTGAGTGCGGCCATCATGCCGTAGGGAAAGGCCTGCGGGCACAGCACGCCCAATCGCTTCGCGCCGGCATCCCGCAATCCGCCAACCAGAAGCCCGGTATCGTAGTCGACCGTGTAGTGAATGGAATGGAATGACGGCGTGCCCAGAATTCGCCCCACCCCACGCGCGCCGTGATCCTCGGGCGCGGGGACCCGATCCGTGCCGAATGCGCCCATTTCCACCACAAGCATCGGACGGTCGCGAAAGAACACGACAGTCCGCGGATAGCCGTTGAGGGCTGGCACATCGGTGAACCAGCGCACATAACCGCCAATCCAATCCTCCCTTGCATGCATGACCAGGGCATCCAGATGCTCCACATCAAGGATAGTCCGGGCCAGCGCCCAGCGACGCTCCAGCTCTGAATTCGAAATTGGTGAGATAGTCATGTGTCCAGTCTGCCTTTCAACGCGGCCACTCCACCGGAAGCGAATGCCTTCATGTTCGCGATCACGATCGGCAGCGCCTGCTCATGGTAAATGTCGGATGCGCCGCCGATGTGCGGGGTAACGATCAGGTTGGGAAGATCCCAAACAGCGGCCTCCGGAACCAAGGGGGAATGAGCAAAGACATCAAGCGCCGCGCCGGCGATGCCCCCCGATTTAAGGCTTTCGGCAAGTGCCGCCTCGTCGACACAGCCACCACGTGCGATGTTGACGAGATAGGCGGACGGCTTCATTGCGCCGAGCACCTCGGCATTGACGATGTGATGGGTGGCTTCGCTGTAGGGCGTCAGAACGATCAGGAAATCGGCTTCGGCCGCGGCATCAACCAGGGCGCTGCGCGGATAGACCTTATCAATGCCGGGCGCGGACCTGCGCCCGCCGGAAACGCCGGTCACGCGCATGCCGAAGGCGCCAAGCACACCGGCCAGATGTCCGGCGATGGCGCCAAGACCAACGATGCAGGCCGTCTTCCCGGCAAGCAATGGCTGTGGCCACCGTTCCCAGACATGCGCCTTCTGATTCTCCAGCATCCTCGGGAAACGGCGCAGCAAGGCCAGCATGTGCAGGACCGCCAGTTCACTCATTTGCGGACCATGGATGCCACTGCAATTGGTGATGGCCACGCCCTTGAGGCTCAGCAGATTGTCAACGCCCGTGGTCAGAGCCTGGATCCAGGTTAATTTGGGCATTTTGGCAAGAAGTTCCGGCTTCAGGTAGGGCGCCAGTCCGACCAGAACCTCGGCATCAGGCGCAAGTGCAATGGCCTGATCCAGATCGACCGCGGCATCAAAGGTCATCTCCGGCACCGCTTCCGCCAGCCGCTCGGCATAAAATTCGGCCTGATTGTCAATAATCAATACGGTCACAATTCACCTCAGTACAAGATCGAAGGAAGCCACAGCGCCAGCGACGGAAACACAAACATCAGCACGATGAGGATGATCGGTGCGATCAGGAACGGGATGATGCCACGGTAAAGGTCCCGCATCGGCAGATCTTTCACCTGCGCGCGAATGATGAAAAGATTCATCCCAACCGGCGGGGTGATGAGTCCGAGTTCGACGAGAACCGCAACCAGAACGCCGAACCAGATCGGGTCAAAACCGTAACCGGTAACAACGGGAAGGAACACCGGCACCGTGATCAGCACCATCCCGAGCCCTTCAAGGAAACACCCGAGAACGATGTAAATGAGGATGATCAGCGTCATGATGGCCCAGGCGTTGAGATCCGCTTGATTGGCCAAAGCCAGAAGCGTGTCGGGCAATCGGGTCTGGACAACGAAATTGGCAAAGAGTGTGGCGCCGATGATGATCATGAACAGCGCACATGAAACCAGGACGCTGGCCTTTATGCTGCGGATCAATTGGTCAAGGTTCAGGGTCCGGTTGATGAAGCCGAGGAGGATGGCGCCGAATGCACCGACCGATGCGGCTTCAGTCGGGCTGAATATGCCGGCGTAGATGCCACCGATCGTCAGGGCAAACAGCAACACGAACTGCCAGGGCCCGACCAGCGCCATGAGACGCTCGCGCACGGAAGCGGACACCTCGATCGGCGCTGCTCCCGCGCGCCGCGCGATCAACAGCGCAATGACCACATAGAGAAGCAGCAAGACGATTCCGGGCAGCATGGACGCAGCGAACAGCCGCGCAACACTGGTTTCGGTTATGGATCCGTAGATGACGAGAATGATCGAAGGCGGAATCAGGATGCCAAGCGATCCGCCCGCCGCGACGGATGCCGCGGAATAGCTCGGCCTGTAACCCGCGCGTCCCATTTCCGGCATCGCTATGCGGGTCATGCTGGCGGCTGTCGCAACCGAACTGCCGCAGATGGCTCCGAACGCGCCCGATGCCGCAATGGAAGCCACCGCCAGTCCTCCGCGCAAACCGGACAGAACAACGCGCGCGGCATTGAACAGATCCGCTGACATCCGGGAGCCGCTGGCGACTTCACCCATGAGTATGAACAACGGGATGACCGAAAGATTGTAGCCCGACGCCACGTCAAAGATCGTGGTCCCGGTCAGGAATTTCGACGACATCAATCCATTGAGCGCCCAGTTGCCGCAGATCCCGATAATGGCAAGCGCAATCCAGACCGGCTGCCGAAGGAACAGCATTACCAGCATCAGGCCAATGCCACTGAGCCCAAGTGCAAAGGAGCTCATAGCCCGCCCTCCTCGGTCGGGGCGTGGTTCGTGTTAGCTGAGGATGTACGGAGTTGTATGAGATAGCCCCAGAATATGCCGGTCATTCCAAGGAACGCAACCAGCCAAAGAGACCATTGCGGCACACCGAGCTCCAAAGAGCGGTCGCCGTATCGCCAGGCGTCCATCGCCGGGCCGATCATCGCCCATCCGCTGAAGATAAAAAGGCTGACGCCAAGCCCCGCAGCAACCAGCGAGAGCAACCGCAACGCCCATGACGGAAGGAAGCTGTCAATCAGGTCGATCAGGATCTCGCCCCTGCGGGCGACGACCGGCGCCATGCCGAACATCACCATGACAAGGAGCGCGATGCCGACCACGTCGTAGGTGCCGCGAACAGGTGTATTGAACACCGTGCGCAGCACGACATCAGCGACCACGACCAGCATCATGAGCACCAATCCGCCACCCGCGATGGCGAGCATTGCATTGGTCACCCTGTCGTATTCAGCCGATTTTGGGGGCATCGCAGGCTCTTTCCTTTGCATATTGAGCGACCCGCCGTGATTGGCGGGTCGCAGCTTTCATCACTTGGTATAGGCGGCGACAAAATCGGCGGCGTTGCCGCCAACTGCGTCAATCGCGCCCGTGACAATGCTCTTGAACTCACCTTGAAGGGTAGCGAGCATCTCATCATTGAGTTCGATGATGTTTACACCACCATCGACCATGTATTGCCGTCCGGCGCTTTCGCCTTGGTCCCAGCGCGCGCCATACCATTCGCCACGGTCAGGGCCGGTGGTGTCGGAAACCGCTTGCTGCATCGCCGGCGTCAGGCGATCCCAGGCCGCGTTCGACATCACCAGAGCAAAGGTTGCCGAGGCGAGGCCCGGCTCCATCGAGTATTGCGTCACGGGTGCAAAGTCGAAGGCCTGTGTCGCTTCGAACGGGAAAGACGCGGCGTCGACGACGCCTTTGCCCATCGCATCCGCGGACTCCGCCGGCGGCACTGGTACCGGCGAAGCGCCCATCGCCTCGATCATCTGCTGCCAAATCGTGCCGGCATAGCGAATGCGCAGGCCCTTGACTGCATCAAGGTCGCTCGGGTCGGTTTTCGCGAAATGCAGCTTCAGCGGCGGCGTCACCGCCATCCAGAGAATGCGGGTGCCCTCGTGTTCCGCCGCGAGATAGTCGGGCGCCAGCTCTGTCAAACGGCGCGAGGTAATCGCGCTTTCCTTGCCTGCTGACGGAAAGGTCAGCGGCAACCCGGCAAGTTCCGTCGTCGGGAATCGTCCCGGCGTCGCACCGTGCAGGATGATCGCAATATCCGCTCCACCCGAGCGCACCAGATCGAACTGGCGCGGCGGCGGTCCAAGCTGCCCCGCAGGGAAGATTTCGACTTTCAGCTCACCACCCGTTTTTTCGCTCAGTTCCTCACCCCAGGCCTGGATCGCCTTGTTGAAGGTGTGCATCGGCGGCAGGAAACTCGATACCTTGAGTGTTTCCGCCATGGCGGGAGCTCCCAACCCGCTCGCGACCAGTGCACCAATTGTAACCAATTGAAGTAATTTCATTACTTTCTCTCCCTGATAGCGTGAGGTCAAAACCCCACCTTATCCCCGCCCTTCAGGCCGAGGATTTCACGTGCCTCGTCCGGGGACGCGACTTCGCACCCCAGATCTTCGACAATTCGACGTATCTTCTGAACTTGCTCGGCGTTGCTCCGGGCCAGCTGGCCACGCCCGATCAACAGGCTGTCTTCCAGCCCCACACGCACATTACCGCCCATCTGGCTGGCAGTTGTAGCGAGCGGCATTTGCGCACCGCCGGCTCCCAGAACCGACCACCTGTAATCGTCTCCAAACAGCCGGTCCGCGGTGCGCTTCATGAAGATGAGATTGTCCACTTCCGGCCCGATCCCGCCAAGGATGCCGAAGATGAACTGGAGGAAGATCGGCGCCTTGAACAGGCCGATATCCATGCAGAATTTCAGATTGTAGAGATGACCGACATCGTAGCACTCGTGCTCGAACTTGATGCCGTGCGGCGCCAGCTGGGTGGCCGCATTGCGGATGTCGGCAAAGGTGTTGCGGAAAATGTAGGTGTCCGAATTGGCGATATAGTCCTTTTCCCAGTCGAACTTGAAGGTCTCATAGCGATCAGCCAACGGGTGAAAGGAGAAATTCATGCTGCCCATGTTCATCGAGCACATCTCGGGGCTGAAGGTCAGCGCAGGCGTAATCCGCTCCTCGATGGTGTTCTTCAGGCTGCCGCCGGTGGAAATATTGATGACGGCATCGGTCGATTGCTTGATGCGGGGCAGAAAGGCCGCGAAATGCGCCGGATCGATGGAAACGCCTCCGTCCTCGGGCCGGCGTGCATGCAAATGCAGGATCGAGGCGCCGGCTTCCGCGGCAGCTATGGCCTGCTCCGCAATGTCATCGGCGGTGTAGGGCAACGCATCCGACATTGTCGGGGTGTGAATTGCGCCGGTCACGGCGCAGGTGATGATCGTCTTTGGTTTCTTGGCCATGTCTAGGTTCCTTTCTCAGAAAGTCCGCGCACCCGCTGGCTCAGCGGAAACAATTCAATGCCGCGACGTCCGCGCACCAACCCCCACAGCCCATTGGGTGTTTTCAGCATGATCAGAATGGCGACGAATCCCAGCGCGATCAGATAGATCGTTCCAAAATCGGCAAGTGTCTCGCGCAGGGCAAAGAACACAAGCGTCCCGATGATGGGGCCCTCGATCGTCCCGATCCCGCCAATGACAACGATGAAGATGACAAAGGCGGTCCAGTCATTCGTGGAGAACGCCGCATCCGGCGAAATCCGCAGCTTTTGCAGGAAGATCAGCGCGCCGGTCAGGGTCGTCAGTCCGGCAGTCACCACATAGACCAGAAACTTCGTGCGCCAGACATCTATGCCCAGGGAACTTGCAGCCAGCTCATTGTCGCGGATCGCCGTCAGGGCAACACCCTGCCGCGACCGCAGGAAGAAGAACACAGCGCCAACCACAACAACCACAAGCCCCAGGGCAAACCAGTAAGCCAGGGCTTCGCGCCCATCCCTGCCCGACGCCAGGTCCTTGACGATTGCGGTTGTCAGGGATGTCCCGGACCCGCCTCCGAGCGCGGAAACCTGTGCGAAGGAAAGACGGAAGACCTCGGCGACAACCCACGTCCCGATGGCAAAATAGGCGCCTCGCAGACGGAAGATCAGAAACGCGATCGGCGCTGAGATCGCGGCGCCGAGAACCATCGCAACAGGGAAAGCGATGAAGGGAGACATGCCCCACAACATCGTCGCGGCAAAGAAGACATAACCACCCAAACCGACATAGGCCTGTTGACCTACCGACACCAACCCGGCGTAACCGGCCAGAAGGTTCCACAGTGTCGCAAGCGACATGTAGAGAAAAATTTCGCCAAAGAGACGGAGATCGGCGCGCCCGGCCCACCAGGGCGCCGCAGCCATCACGACAACAATCAGCGCAAGCATCACCATTGCCATCGTGGACAGACGGGTTGCGCGCGAGACCTTGAGAGTATCCATCAATCCATCCTCGGGAATAGGCCACGTGGACGAACCGCGAGGATCAGCAGAAAGACGAGATGGCCGGCGAGTATCTGATAGCCGGGATGGATCTTGGCGCCGACGGTCTGCGCAATACCGAGGATCACGCCGCCGCAAAGAGTGCCCCACAGATTTCCCAGTCCGCCGATGATCACGGCTTCAAAGCCAAAGATCAGCCGGGAGCCGCCCACCGCGGGGTCAAACGAAGTCCGTATTCCCAAGAAGACGCCGGCAACGGCAGTGACCGCCAGGGACAGCGCCATCGCCATCCCGAACACATGCGCGCGGTTCAGTCCCATCAGTTGAGCGATGTCCTGGCGGTCGGAGGTTGCCCGGAAAGCCCGTCCCAGCGCAGTCCGGTAAAATATCCACTGCAACGCCGCGATCACCACAACCGCTGTAACAAAGACGATCAGCGGCATCACCCCGACCGTTATCGGCCCAAACGGGACGGCAGCGGTCTCGATGGCCCCTGCGTTCAGTTTCTGAGGATCTGCCGAGTAGCCGACCAGCAGCGCGTTCTGGATGATGACCGACAGTCCGAAAGTCACCAGCAGTGGCGGCAAGATGTCTTCGCCCATCGTGCGGTTAAGGATGAGACGCTGCATGAGATAGCCCAGCAGCGCCATCAGCGGAACGACCAGGACAAGCGACAAAAGAGGATTGAGGCCAAGTGCTGCCGAGATTGTCAGAGTCACATAGGCGGAAAGGACGATGAGATCACCGTGCGCGATATTGACCAGCCGCATGACGCCAAAGATGAGACTCAAGCCGGCTGCGAACAACGCATAGAGCCCGCCGAGCAACGTCCCCTGAACAATGGCATTCACCCAATCCATTGCGTCAGATCCCAAAATACGCGCGGCTGATTTCTTCCCGCGTCACTGCTTCTGAATATCCCTCAAGCGACACCCTGCCCTCTTGCAGACAGGTCACCCGCGACGAGACCGATAGCGCCTTGGCGATGTCCTGCTCGACCACGATCACGGTCAGTCCTTCACTGACGATCCCGGGCAACGCCGCGTAGATCGACTTGATCACCACGGGCGCGAGACCAAGGCTGATCTCGTCCATCATCATCAAAACCGGATTCGACATCAGCGCGCGACCGATCGCCACCATCTGTTGCTGGCCGCCCGAGAGCAATGTCGAGGGCTGGTTGCGGCGTTCCTCGAGAACGGGGAAAAGGTCGTAAATGCGCCGCAGTGTCCAGGGCCCCTTGCGTCCGGTCTGGCCCCCGATGATCAGATTCTCTTCAACCGAAAGCGACGCGAAAAGCAGCCTTCCCTCTGGAACCAGCGCAATGCCGAGCGCGGCTATCTGGTCGGCCCGCAATGCACCGATCGGCTGGCCTTTCCAGCAGATTGCTTCATGGCGGTTTTTCAACAGGCCGGAAACCGAACGCATCAGCGTTGTCTTGCCGGCGCCGTTTGCGCCGATGATCGCGATGACTTCACCTTCGTGGACGGTCAGATCGACACCGTACAGGGCCTGGAAATCGCCATAGTGGGAATCGAGCCTTGAAATGGAGAGCACCGGTTCAGGCATCAGCTTCGATCCCCAGATAGATTTCCCGCACTTCATTGCTTTCCATGACGGTTTTCGGATTGCCCTCGGCGATCTTTTTGCCGAAGTCGATGACGATCAGCCGGTCCACGACCGCCAGAAGCGCATGAACAACATGCTCGATCCAGACAATGGAAATACCCGTGTTGCGAAGCGCCTTGATTGTATCGATCAGGGCGTGGCATTCGTTTTCGGTGAGCCCGCCCGCAATTTCATCCAGCAGCAACACCCGCGGCCTGGCACACATGGCCCTGGCGAGTTCCAGCCGCTTGCGGTCAAGCAATGTCAGGCCCCCAGCCAGGACATTGGCCTTTTTCACGAGGCCCGTGCGCTCCAGCACGTCCAGACTGGTTGCTTCCGCCTTCCGGGATGAAAGGCCAGCACCATGCGTGGCTGCCACATAGGCGTTTTCATAAACGGTCATGCCGCCGAAAGGCTGCGGAACCTGAAAACTGCGTGAGATCCCCGCGCGGCAGCGACGCGCCGCGGACCAGCTGGTAATGTCCTTGCCGTCGTAATGGATTGTTCCGCCATCAACCGGCAGCGTCCCTGTGGCGAGGTTGAACATGGAGGTCTTCCCGGCCCCGTTGGGGCCGAGAACGCCGAGAGCCTCGCCTTCGGCCAGGCTCCAGCTCTGGTCGTCGGCCACAATGATGGACCCGAAGGCTTTCTTGACACCTGATAGTTCCAGGATCGCCATGATCGCCTTAGCCGAGCAACAGGAGTTCGCCGGTCACCGGAATTTCCGGTGCGGTGGAATTGGTGACGATTTTGAGATCGATGCCTTCACCCTCTTTTTGCCACTGTCCCGCCACCAGCGGTGTCTTGGTGACATTCCTGACGGGTCCGTTTGCCCAGTTCACGGGGCCGACAATCGTATTGACATTCGTGCCCGCGATCGCAGCAATGATGGCCGCCGGATCTTCGAGATCCTCGCAGCGCCCGACCACATCGGCAACCACCTCAAACAGCGCATGCTTGAAGCCGATCGGCTGAGTCCACGGACGCCCGGTCGCCTCGGTATAGCCACCGGCAAGATCAGCGGCGGATGCGCCGGTCAACGAGGAAGAGAACGGATGGGAGGGCGACCACCAGACTTCGGACGACAAGCCAATCCCACGCTCGCCCAGCCCCTGGATCACGCTCGGAAACAACAGAGCCTTGCCGATGGTGACAATTTTCGGCGCGAAGCCCTGCTGTGCGGCCTGGCTCCAGAATGTGCCAAAATCCGGCGGGATCATATTGCCGGTCACGATCTCGCAGCCCGCCTCCTTGAAAGCGGCGATCTGGTTTGAGAAGTCATCCGTCATCGGCTGGTAGCGGCCAGGGTCGGTCAGAGTGAAGCCCGCAGCAGCCAGCGGCTTTGGCAGGCCGAGTTCAGCATCGCCCCAGGCATTGCCGTCGGCATCGTTCGGAAACAGTCCGCCGACCTTCTTGGTGACCCCGGACTTGTCCCACATGGCGAGAAACGCGCCGATAACATCTTCGAGGCCCCAGAAGAAATGATAGGTATTCTGAAAGCCCTCGGCCGGATTCCCGCCGCGCCCGAAGAAATAGGGCTGCCAGGGACAGTCAGTCGTGATGCACGGAACATCGTTCAGTTCAGCCTGATCCGAGACAGGATTGACCGTATCGGGCGTTGAAGCCGCAACGATGATATCGACTTCGTCGGACAGGATCAGTTCGCTGGCGACCTCGGCCGCGCGGTTCGGGTTGGATTGGCTGTCCTTCGAAATGATCTCGATGGTCCAGGCCTTGCCGTTGTTCTCGATTCCGGCGGAAAATTTCTTGGCGATCGCTTCAAGAATATAGTCATCCGCTTCGGCAAATCCTGCCAGGGGTCCGGTTCGCGGACTGACATGGCCAATCTTCAATGACGGCGCCTGGGCGTAGGCCCGGGTTGTCCGGAGTATGGCCGGCGCGGCCAACAACGACGCTGCACCGGTAATGAATTGGCGGCGATTTGTCTTGAACTTGATCATGATCACTCCTCCCTGAAGCGTTGATGACGAACAGTCGATAGGCCCCTATTTTTCGAGAATTCCCTCCAGCTTGCGCAAATGGGTGATGACACGATTGCGCACCTTGTCGGCCTCCTCCGGCGTCCATTTGCGAAAACCCTCGCCTGATTTCATTCCCAGTTTTCCGTCGGCGACGAGTCGTTCAAGGTAAGGTGACGGCCCCTTTCGGTCCTCCAGATCGGCAAGGACTGTCTGGTGAATGTCGAGCGTCAGGTCTGTGCCCACCAGATCTGCGTTTTCCAGCGGCCCCAGAACCGACAAGCGCCGCCCAAAACACGATTTCACCACCGTATCGACCGACTCGGCGTCACAGATACCGCGTTCGACAAGACTGATGGCTTCACGCCACAGCGCATGTTGCAGCCGATTGCCGATAAAGCCGGGCACATCCTTTTCGACGCGCACCGGTGTCTTTCCCGCGTCTGCAAGCAGTTCCATCATCCGGGCAATGGCTGCTTCACCGGTCCACTCTGTGCGAATGACCTCCACCAGCGGAATCATGTGGGGCGGGTTCCACCAATGGGTTCCGAGCGCCCGATCGCGATTCCTGAGACCACTCATGATCTCCGTGATGGGCATCACAGATGTATTGGAGGCAAAAATGCAGTCTTGCGTTGCATATGCCTCCACTTCGGCGAAAATCTGCTGCTTGAGGGTGAGCTTCTCAGGCGCCGCTTCGAAGACCACAAACGCATCCGACACAGCGCCTTCGATGGAACTCGCAACCGAGATCAGCTGCAATATTGCATCAATCCGGTCAGCGCTTTCCCCCATCAGCTCAAGGCTTTGCGATACTCGGGCCGGGAGCGCTGAGCGCGCCTCCGGCACTGGATCCGTGACGACCACCTGATGTCCTGCACGCGCAAGCGTCAATGCAATGCCGTGCCCCATGAGGCCGGCTCCGATGATTGCGATATGCGGGTGCTTGGTCATGATCATCCCGCCGTATAGCCGCCGTCGGCATAAAGGATGTGGCCTGTGTAAAAATCGGACGCCTTTGATGATAGGAACAGCAAGGGCCCCGCCAGATCTTCGGGCTCCCCAAGACGGCCTTTCGGCACGCGCGCCAGGAAGCCGGCTCGGACTGCCTTGGCATTGTCATCGTCCTCGAACATCCACTGGGTCAGCGGCGAACGGAAGACGGTAGGCGCGATCGCATTGACCGTGATGCCGGAAGGACCGAGTTCACAGCCAAGAGCCTTGGTGATGCCATCAACGGCCGATTTCGAGGCGCAATAAGCCGTGTAGCCGGCCGGATGCCCCAGCAATCCACGCGCCGAACTGACAAGCACGATCTTGCCGCCGGTGTTTTGCACCTTCATCAGCTTCGTTGCCGCACGCGCCATCAACCAGCTTTGCGTCACATTGGCATCCATCACCGACAAGAAGGTTTCAGGCTCCATCTCATCGATCTTGGCGACCTTGTTCATACCCGAAGCCACCACAAGGATATCCAGCGAGCCGAACGCCTCTTCGGCCTTTGCCACCAAACCGGCGCATGCATCCTCGCTGTCGGGGCGGGCATTGACCTCAAGTACGTCTGCGCCGCCGTCACGGCATTCCTTAGCAATGTCAGCCAAAGCCCCTGCATTGCCGGCTGCCAGAACAAGCTTGCAGCCCGCGCCTGCGAGAACCCGCGCGGCGACCATTCCGAAGGCGCCAGATGCGCCGGTGATCAAGGCAACCTTGCCCTTGACGTCAAACATGCCGAGTGGATTTGAGATCGACATGGCTTATTTCTCCGCGGGATAAGGGATGACGACCAGCATTTTGCATACGTGATTGGTCTTGTTCTCAATCCGTCGCACCTGACCGGGCGGGATCGTGCAACTGTCCATGGCTTTCAAGACATCGGACTTGCCGTCCCACTCAATGGTCATTTCGCCTTCAAGAACGACATAGACCTTCTCGAAAGGTGTTGAATCAGGCCCTGCGCCGCCGCCGGGTAGAAACTGGCTGAACCCGATCCACTGATTGGCCGGTCCGCCGTCCTCAAAGCCTTGCAACCGCAATCCGTGAACGCCCCAATGGTTTGGCGCCTCGTAGCTTTGGGCATCCTCAATTCGTTTGATCAGCACCGGTTTTCCTCCCTGACTTGCAATGAATTCAGCGGCGCAGCCTGACGGCTGCGCCATTTGGCGGGATCAGAATTCACGCCCGTCTTCAATGCGGTAGGATTGATCCTTGTCGATCATCGCCACCAGGCGGATGATGCAACCGTCACCGCGATCCCAGTTCCAGGGGAAGAAGGCGAATGTGCAGCGCTTGCCCGTGACGGCATCCAGGTCGCCGCCAACATTCTCAATCCCGAGAATACCGGCCTTGAACAGAATATTGTGCACCGGCTCCCACTCCGGGAACGCCTCTTTCCAGCCGATGCCGCCCGACCATTCCAGATATTCCTGTTCAAGGTGCGGAAGCAGCGGGCCATTGCGCTGGGGTCCGATCGCGGTTGCCAGCGGGTGATCATTGGCCTGGGTGTCATGTCCGACAACCTTGACGCCTTTTTCCACCATCCAGTGAGCCGCCGACGGCACGAGGCCGGGACAGTAGGCGAAGTAATCGCCGTCTTCATAATCGTGATGCCAGCCGGTGTTGATGATCAGGACGTCACCTTTTCGGATCTCGTGGCCGCAGGCTTTTTCCAGATCATCGCCAGTGATTTGCTCCCACTTTTTCTTGGGAATGGAGACGACAATGCCGGTGCCGAAGAAATGCGGGAGCGGCACTTCATCGATAAAAGGCGTGCCCTGAACCACGTGTGCCGGCGCGTCGATATGCGTGGTCGCATGCATCGTCGTGGTGATGCGCTGACTGAGCACGCCTGACTTAGCCATGTAGTGAATACGCTCGATCTTGGTGTCTTGAAAATAGGGCCAATTGGGGTTCTGAAAACCGAAACGATGGCTGAGATTGTAGAAATCAATCCCCATCATATTGTCGGTATTTCCCTGGAACTCGATTCCGCGAACTTTCACCATGACGCACTCCTCCGTGTTCGCGAACAGCCTCTGAGGCGTCGCGCTAAAACTGTCTAAACGAGTTGGATGTTCCTCCCATCCACTGTGGATAATGATGCACGGGAGCCAGATATCGGTCAATTTTTTTCTTGCATTGTGAGCAGGTTGTATCGCATCGTGATACGCATACAGTAGCAGGAGGAAACAGAATGGCGGCTTATGAACCTGGCGTGAAAAGCAAGGCCGGGGGGCGCAACGGCATTCAGGTGATATCGCGTGCGGCTGCAATCTTGAGGGTGTTGCGCGATCAACCCCAGGGGCTCTCGCTTGCGCAGATCGCAGAGCGTGTCGATCTCGCCCGTTCAACGGTTCAAAGGATCGTTGCCGCCCTGCAAACCGAGCGGCTGATCATAACCATCGGCAATGGCGGCATCCGTCTGGGCCCCGAAATCACCGCTCTGGCAGAAGCAACCAAAGTCAGCGTTGTTGAATTCTGCCGGCCTTTTCTGCTCGACATCACACGCGCAACCGGAGAAACGGCTGATCTCTCGGTCCTGCAAGGTCACCAGTTGATATTTCTCGATCAGGTCGCCGGCACCCACCGCCTGCGAGCGATATCAGCGGTGGGCGACAAATTCCCGTTGACCGACACGGCCAACGGCCGTGCGATCCTGGCGGCGATGAGCTTCGAGGATGCCGAGCAATACGCCCTCATGGAATGGGATCTTGCCGGAAAATGTGGTGATTGGGCTGACTTGAGGGAAAAGCTCGTTACCACTGGAAAGACCGGCCTGGCCTATGACATTGATGAACACACCGTGGGCATTTCGGCCATCGGTATTGCATTTACGGACTGGATCGGTGTGCCGCACGCCATTTCGGTGCCAATTCCGAGCACTCGCTTTGATGGACAACGGCAACGCGTGCAAGCTGCCCTGCTTGAAGCGAAAGCAAAGGTTACGAAGGCCATCCGTGCAACGTAAACGGCCAGCTTCTATCCATGGCCGGATTTGTTCTCGAACAGGCAAGCCCAAGACGGATCAGGAACCTAAGGACAAGTGACCGGCAAAGCACCCGCATTCCAGACACGCGCGTGTCTGGAGTGAGAAAGACTGGCCGCTATCGCAGAATCAGGCATGTCACTCTCGCGGCAATGCACATAGGTCGGCTTCACGGTAAAATGATCACCTGTCATGGGTACGCTGCCGATGGCGATGGACAGGCCGGAGGGCAAAGCTTATATTGAATTCATGTTCTCGCGGATTGTCACCATCCTTGCCATGCTTACGATTGCTTTCGTTACGATGGTGACTTCTGCGCATGCGGCACGCATGAGTGCCGGATTGAACGGCGCCGTGCATACCATCGAGATGATGCAGGCTCATAGCACCAGCGACCTGCCCTGCGGCGGGACTGAACCTTGTAGCTCAGCAGACTCCGGGATCTGCGACTTTGTTTGCGCGGGTCTTTCGGCCTACCTGCTCTCGCCAGTCGCGGACGCCGGTAGAGATGCCGGGCCAGGCAGCCATGACCTGCCTTCCGGTGCAACCCTTGCCAGCCGGATGCCCGGCCTGAGCGAACGCCCTCCCAAACTCCGTCTCCTCTGATTCCGTCCGGGCCAAGGCCCGCGGCGCGCCATCGGTTTTTTTGCTAACGGGATGGGAAGTCCCGAGGAGACGATTATGAACACCCTTTCACGCCGCGGCTTTCTCGCCGCAAGCGCGACGGCGATCGCCGCCGCCCACCTGCCGCGCATTGCCTTCGCACAATCCGCGGCGCCACTTGCCTTGTCAGCCGCAACCCGCACGCTCGACATCGATGGTCGTGCGGCAACCGTCTTCGGCCTTGCCGGTCCCGGCGGCCAGGGCCTGACCTTTGATCCTGGACAGAGGTTCCGTGTCGATCTGACCAACAATCTCGACGTCAGCACGATCATCCACTGGCATGGCCAGATCCCCCCTAACGAGCAGGATGGCGTTCCGGACATGCCGATGCCCCTTCTCGCCCCGGGAGAGACGCGTTCTTATGATTACGAGACGCGGCCGGGCACCCACTGGATGCACAGCCATGTGCCGATCCAGGAGATGCGGTTGCTCGCGGCGCCGCTGATCGTGCGGTCTGCGGAAGACCTGCGCGCCGACCGGCAGGAAGTGGTGCTTCTCCTGCACGACTTCTCGTTCAAGGCGCCCGAGGAGGTTCTGGAGGAGATCGCCGGCGGCGCGGACCATGGCGACGCCACCGCCGCGCCGGGCATGCAAGGCATGGGCAACATGCCGGGTATGGATCACGGCACCATGGGCGGCATGGCCATGGACCTGAACGATTACAACTGGGACGCCTATCTCGCCAATGACCGCACACTGACCGACCCCGAAGTGGTGCAGGTCGAGCGCGGCGGGCGCATCCAATTGCGGGTGATCAACGCCTCTGCCGCGACGGTGTTCTGGATCGACACCGGTGCGGCGCAGAGCCGGCTGGTCGCAGTGGACGGGCACGCCGTGCAGCCGCTGTCAGGTTCGCGCTTCGGCCTGGCGATG
>LADQ01000019.1 GCA_000961635.1 Hoeflea sp. BRH_c9
CGGGCGGCGTCCATCCAGGCCTCGAAGTCCTCGCGGCCATGGCCGGGCGCCGTATGGACAAAGCCGGTGCCGGCGTCGTCGGTGACATGATCGCCGGCGATCAATGGGACGGCGAAGTTGTAGCCGCCGCCGAGGCCCTTGAGCGGGTGGGCGCAGGTGATCGCGGCAAGTTCGTCAGCGGACACATCCCGAAGCCGCTTGAATTCGAGCTTGGCCTTGGCGAAGCACTCCTCGGCCAGCGCATCGGCGAAGATCAGCTTCTCCCCGGTTTGCGGGCCGAAATCGTTCTCCGCCGCCGTGACCTCGTAGAGGCCATAGGCGATCCGGGTTGAGAACGAAATGCCCCGGTTTCCGGGGATGGTCCAAGGGGTGGTGGTCCAGATGACGACGGAGGCCGACTTGAGCTCTTCAAAATAGGCTCTGACCGCATCAGGGCTTGAATTTTCGCCCTGTTTTTCCAAAAGTGCCGCGATGGCTTCGAGTTGGTCGGTGTAACCTTCAGAGCGGACATCCACCACCGGAAACTTCACCCAGATCGTGTCGCTCTCGTAAGGCTGGTACTCGACCTCGGCTTCGGCGAGCGCGGTGCGTTCGACCACCGACCACATGATCGGCTTGGAGCCACGATAGAGCTGCCCGGACTTGGCGATTTTCAACAGTTCGCCGGCGATCCGCGCTTCCGAATGGAAATCCATGGTCTTGTAGGGCTTGTCGAAATCGCCCTCGATGCCGAGCCGCTTGAATTCTTCCGACTGCACCGAAACCCAATGCTCGGCATAGGCGCGGCATTCCTTGCGGAACTCGATCATCGCCGCCGGCTCCTTGAGGTCGGGCTTCTCGCGGCCCTTGGAGCGGTAATTCTCCTCCTCGATCTTCCATTCGATCGGCAGGCCGTGGCAATCCCAGCCCGGAACATAGTTGGAATCAAAGCCGCGCATCTGGAACGAGCGGGTGATCACATCTTTCAGGATCTTGTTGAGGGCGTGGCCGATATGGATGTTGCCATTGGCATAAGGCGGGCCGTCATGGAGCACATATTTCGGGCGTCCGGCGGAGGTTGACCGCAGCCTGTCGTAGAGCCGCATCTCCTGCCAGCGGGCGACCAGCTCCGGCTCCTTCTGCGGCAGGCCGCCGCGCATCGGGAAATCGGTCTCAGGCAGATAGAGCGTCTTGGAGTAGTCCAGCGTGTCGTTGGTGTCGGTCATGGTGTCGCAATCTTCTGGGCCGATGGCCCGTGGTAGACGTTGTATCGGAGAATTCGGAAGCGGGCGCGGGATCACGCCAAAATGCCCGGTCTCCAGCGAGCCCTGCTCAGCGGGAAACCGGGACCATAATTCGTATTGGCGGAGAGCCAGTTATCCGGACAACCGTGGTCATGACGGGGCTTTTATCAAGCTCTGCAATTTCAGGGAAGCGCAAAGTGCATCATTGTCAATTCCGCCAGATGCCCTAATAATTCCCCAATCAGCCAAGAACGGCTGTCACTTTTCGCCCGACGGTAAACATGATTGGCGCCGATAAATCAGACCGTGCTTTGCGGCTCTTACGAATACACGATCACACCGCGCGCGTATTCGGCTCGGAGGAAAAGGCCAATCGCTGGCTGTGCAAGCCCTGCCGGGCTCTCGATGGCGCCATCCCTCTGGACCTGCTGGCATCGGAAACCGGCGGGCAAATTGTCAAATCCGAACTGCACGCGATTGATCACGGCATGTTTGCCTGAGCATGCAGATCTGACGGATCAGTAACTACGCCGGCCTGTAAAACCACCGCCAGAGTTCTTGTCGGAACGAGACCAGCTAGCGTCCGAGCCGCTGATAGATCAGCTGGCGCATCAGCGCTGTCACCAGTCTGGGGAACACCCGGCCGGCAGCCGCGAAAAGGCGGTTGCGGGCGCCCGGGATCGAATTTTTCCGGCCGGCAAGCGCGTCCGCCATGATCAGACTTGCCGCCAGATCCGGCTCCATCCGTTTGCTGGCGTCGGCGCCTGGTGGGGTATGGATTTCGGCATGACTGGTGCGCAGGGGGCCGGGAAAGGCCACCGTGATCGTCACGCCTTTGGATCTGGCCACCTTGCGCATGCTCCTGGCATAGATCGCCAGCGCATCCTGGGAGGCTGCATAACTGGCGGCGCCCGGATAACCGGTGAAATGCGACATCGAGGAGACAAACACCATCGCCGCTCCGGGCGTGAATGCATTGGCCTCCATCAGGCGAGCCGCAATCACCATGGGCGCCTCGGCGTTGACGCGCAGCAGATCGATATGCGCCTGTGCGTCCATATCCTCAAATCGCCCCGTGACATCGATCCCGGAATTGAGAACGACCAGATCAAATGGCCCGGCACCCACAAGTCCGGGTACGACCAGATCTAGCGCGTCTCGGCTGGTCAGATCACATTGAATAAAGTCAACCTGGCCGTCGACCGATTGGGGTGGATCGCGATCCAGCAGCACAACGGCATATTCCCTGGCCAAGAGCCAGCGGACGATCGCCGCGCCGAGCCCGGCGCTGCCTCCGGTGACAAGCGCGCGCCTTGACGCGGGGCTCACAGCCGTCTCCCGGTAAAGGCGCCGCCATTGAGATAGCGCACCCAGGACAAGGTGACGGGTGACCGGCGCCCGGCGATGGCGGAGGCCATCATCGCCGCCACATCATCCGCCTCCAGGAAAAGCGACCGCATGCGGCCGGGGTCATAGCCGGCCTTGTCGTGGATGCCGGTTTTCGCCGAACCCGGATGCAGCACCTGAACCGAGGCCTGGCCCTTCCATTCGGAGCGGAGCGACCTGGCCAGGCCGTGCAATCCGGCCTTGGACGCGGCATAGGCCGGAATTGTCGCCGAGCCCGAATGAACCACGGAGCCGATCAGGGTCAGAGTTCCGCGGGATTTCTTGAGCAACGGGAACAGCGCTTGCGCCTGCAGGATCGCCGCCAGCAGATTGACGTCGAGGGTCTGGCGGATGGCCGCGGTGCTGTCGATGCCTTCGCGCGGCGCAATCGCGATCCCGGCATTGAGCACGGCATTGTCGAGACTGTCCCAGCCGAAATCGGAAACGCCCCTTGCCAGGGCCTCCGCCGATAGCGCCGGCTCACTCTGGTCGGCCACGACATAGCCGGCGCCGGTTGGCAGTGTTCCGGCTACGTCAGCTTGAGATTTCCGGCCAGAGAGCAGCAGAGCATGACGGCTCGACAGTTTCTTGGCCAGCGCCAGGCCCAGACCGGAATTTCCTCCGGTGATGAGAATGCGGCGCGGCTTGGCGCCGATCATCCAGCGGGTCCGAATGTGATGGCCGCGTCGAGCGGCGACAGCGGCGTCAGATTGGCCAGCACGGCGCGCGCCTCGGCCTCGTCGCGTTTCATCTGCGCCACCAGTCCATCCAGTCCATCGAATTTCTCTTCGCCACGAAGCCTTGAAACAAACGAGACTGTGCAGGTCTCACCGTAGAGATCGCCGGAGAAATCGAACAGGAAGGTTTCAAGCAGCATTGCCGCACCGTCTTCAGCAACAGTTGGGCGGCGGCCAAAACTCGCCACGCCATCGTGAACCGTTCCGTCGGCTCTGCGGAACCGGACAGCGTAGATCCCCAGCGCCAACGCCGTTTCCGGCGGAAGCGACATGTTCGCGGTCGGATAGCCCAGCGTGCGGCCAAGTTTCGCGCCGTGAAGCACTTCGGCGGAGACCGTGTAACGATAGCCGAGAAATCCCGCCGCCTCCGCGACATCGCCCTGCGCCAGCGCTTCGCGGATGCGGCTTGAGGAAACCAGTTCGGCATTTTCATCCTGGAATTGCTCGACCAGGGTCACGCCGAATCCGTATCTTTCGCCGGCCTTCATCAGAAAATCGGGGTTGCCTTCCCTGCCCTTGCCGAAATGAAAATCATAGCCGGTGACGACATGGCGCACACCCAGCTGTCCGCACAGGATCCCGGCGACGAAATCCTCGGCGCCCTGGGCGGCAAAACCCTTGTCAAAGGACTGCTCCACCACGGCATCGAAACCCAGATGCCCAAGGATGGCGGCTTTCATCGGCGCCGGCGTCAAGCGGAAGACCGGTTGGTCGGGACGGAATACGGTGCGCGGATGCGGCTCGAAGGTGAGCACGACAGCCGCGGCAGCCGATGCATGAGCGGCTTCGATGGCACGGGCCAGAACCGCCTGATGACCACGATGAACCCCGTCAAAATTGCCAATGGCCACGACGCCGCCCTTCAGCTCGCCGGCAAAGCCTTCGACATCATGAAACCGTCGCGCCATCGTGTTCCTCACCTCGTGCCGCTCAGGCAAGCCATTCCATCCAGTAGGCCGGGGCAACCCCTGCCGCATCGAGGAAAGTGTTCAGCCGCGCCTCGTCGGTGGCGCGGCCAACGACATATTGGCGCGCATGGATGCCGCGGGCGATGAAGATGGCATCGATGCCATTGTCGAGCGCGCCGCGAATATCGGTGGTGACGCCATCGCCGATGGCCAGGGTGCGATCGAGATCGACATTTCCCCGAAGCGCGCGGGCGCGCGCCATCGCCTCTTTATATATCGGCGCATGCGGTTTGCCGGCGATCCGGGTTTCGCCGCCAAGCTGCACGTAGATATCAGCCAGCGCGCCGGCACAGGGGACCAGACGGTCGCCGCGCTCAACCTCACGATCCGGATTGGCGCAGATCAATGGCAGTCCGCGGGCCTGCAAACCGGCAAGCATGTCCCGGTAATCTTCGGCGGTCTCCGTTTCGTCGTCAAACAGGCCGGTGCAGAGCACCGCGTCGGCGGCATCGGGCTCGACAAGATCGATATCCAGCCCCGCAACCAGCGGCATGTCGCGCACGGGCCCGAGAAAATAGATGGCGCGCGGCGCATCCTGAACCAGCCGCCGGGTCACGTCGCCCGAGGTCACAATGTCATCCCAGCAGTCCGGATCGACGCCGATCGTGTCAAACTGGCGGATCACACCGTCAGCGGGCCGTGGAGAATTGGTGATCAATATGACTGTCTGGCCCCGTTGCCGCGCGGCCTTCAGAGCTTCGATCGACAATAGAAACGGGTTGACGCCGTTATGGATGACGCCCCATACATCGCACAACAGCACGTCGGCGCGATCGGTCAGCTGATCAAGGTTGGTAATCCTGCGTGGCATAGGTGGGCGGTTCCCTTCGGCCCCACGATGTCGCCCAGCTTGCCTCCGAATACAAGACCCCGGCCATATTTTGCCAATTGAACGGCGCGATATCGGTCCTGAATGCGCTCCGATCTCTTGACTCTTTCCAACCACACCCCTATCTCGGCCCTGCTAGCACTCTACAGAGGTGAGTGCCAGTTTCATCTCCGTGAGGCCCATACGGGGCCTCAGCCGCTTCTGTCATTCGATCAAGGAATTTAGACAATGGCAAAAACCAAGTTCCGTCCGCTCCACGACCGCGTTGTCGTTCGTCGTGTTGAGTCCGAAGAAAAAACAAAAGGCGGGATCATCATTCCGGATACCGCCAAGGAAAAGCCGCAGGAAGGCGAAATCATCGCCGTTGGCTCAGGCATCCGCGACGAAGCCGGCAAGCTTGTGCCGCTCGACGTCAAGACCGGCGACCGCGTGCTGTTCGGCAAATGGTCCGGCACCGAAATCAAGCTTGATGGCGAAGACCTTCTGATCATGAAGGAAAGCGACGTCATGGGCATTCTCGGCTAAGCCGAACAACTGCTCACTCACATCCAATCTGCCTCAACACGATGGGCCCCAGGCCCGGGAGTTAAGTTAAATGGCTGCTAAAGAAGTTAAATTCGGTCGTACCGCCCGCGAGAAAATGCTCCGCGGCGTCGACATCCTCGCCGATGCGGTGAAGGTGACGCTGGGCCCCAAGGGCCGTAACGTCATCATCGACAAGTCGTTCGGCGCTCCGCGCATCACCAAGGACGGCGTCACCGTCGCCAAGGAAATCGAACTGGAAGACAAGTTCGAGAACATGGGCGCGCAGATGGTGCGCGAAGTCGCATCCAAGACCAACGACATCGCTGGCGACGGCACCACCACGGCAACCGTGCTGGCCCAGTCGATCGTCCGCGAAGGTGGCAAGGCTGTTGCCGCCGGCATGAACCCGATGGACCTCAAGCGCGGCATCGACCTGGCCGTGACCGAAGTCATCGCCATGCTTCAGAAGAAGGCCAAGAAGATCAAGACCTCGGCTGAAGTCGAACAGGTCGGCACGATCTCGGCCAACGGCGAAAGCCAGATCGGCAAGGACATTGCCGAAGCCATGCAGAAGGTCGGCAACGAAGGTGTCATCACCGTCGAAGAAGCCAAGACCGCTGAAAGCGAACTCGAAGTCGTCGAAGGCATGCAGTTCGATCGCGGCTACCTGTCGCCTTACTTCGTGACCAACCCCGACAAAATGGTTGCGGAACTCGAAGACGTCTACATCCTTCTCCATGAGAAGAAGCTCTCGAACCTTCAGGCCATGCTGCCTGTGCTCGAAGCCGTGGTGCAGACCTCCAAGCCGCTGCTCATCATCTCGGAAGATGTTGAAGGCGAAGCTCTTGCAACGCTGGTGGTCAACAAGCTGCGTGGCGGCCTGAAGATTGCCGCCGTCAAGGCTCCCGGCTTCGGCGATCGCCGCAAGGCAATGCTCGAAGACATCGCCATCCTGACCGGCGGTCAGGTGATTTCCGAAGACATCGGCATCAAGCTCGAAAACGTGACCCTCGAAATGCTGGGCCGCGCCAAGAAGGTGTCGATCACCAAGGAAACCACCACCATCGTTGATGGCGCTGGCAAGAAGAAGGAAATCGAAGGCCGGATCACACAGATCAAGGCTCAGATCGAAGAAACTTCTTCGGACTACGACAAGGAAAAGCTGCAGGAACGCCTGGCCAAGCTGGCTGGTGGCGTTGCCATCATCCGCGTTGGCGGTGCAACCGAGACGGAAGTCAAGGAACGCAAGGACCGCGTCGACGACGCGCTCAACGCAACCCGCGCTGCCGTTCAGGAAGGCATCGTTGCCGGTGGCGGCACCGCGCTGCTGCGCGCTTCGGTCGCCATCACCGTCAAGGGTGTGAACGCCGACCAGGAAGCCGGCATCAACATCATCCGTCGTGCGCTGCAGTCTCCCTGCCGCCAGATCGCGGAAAATGCTGGTGACGAAGCTTCCATCGTCGTGGGCAAGATCCTCGACCAGAAGAGCGACACCTTCGGCTACAACGCCCAGACCGGTGAATATGGCGACATGATCACCATGGGTATCGTTGACCCGGTCAAGGTTGTCCGCACAGCACTTCAGGATGCGGCCTCGATCGCCGGCCTGCTGATCACCACCGAAGCCATGATCGCCGAAGTTCCGAAGAAGGACTCCGGCGGCGGCGGCGGCATGCCCGACATGGGTGGCATGGGCGGCATGGGCGGCATGATGTAATCAGGCGTCAGCCTTTGCTGAGAACACTTAAAAGGCGGTCTCAGGACCGCCTTTTTCATTGCGCCAGAAGCAGAATGAACAAGACCCGGAAAGTCAGACGAGCTGTTTGTTGCCAACCATGTAACTCGGGGGCCGGTTGATGGATTTGCCGTTAACTGAATATGGAATGCTGGTTTGATTTAAAGGCGAATAGCGACTATTTGACAGATCGCAACCCCCTGCGATTGCATTGCGCCGGTATGACGCCAATAGCTGATCTCCCGATATTTTCCGGACCGGGAGATGTTTGTAAGATCAGTTATTCTATTATACACAGGCGCACCGGGCAGCACATGAGGCGCGTCTCGGGCAGGCAGGGAAAATGCACATGCTCGAATTCATCTGGCATTGCCGAGGCAAATATTGTTCAAGATTACAAAAGCGGACAGCATAGCAGGATTTGTCGGGCAGCCGCAGGGCTTCGTCGCGCCGGATCACGAACTGCTTTCACATTACTGCCAGATTGAGAGCTGGACAGCCGATCTATCGACCGGCGTCTTTCACCTCGGCCCCGCAGCCAGGCACCATCACGGACTTGCCGAAACGGGCGATTTCGGGCTGTTCAATCTGATGCAATGCTATGATCCCCAATACCGCCAGCATGTGCTGGAGCTTTACGAGGTGGCGGCCATGAGCCCCTCGTCGTTCTGTTTCTCCACCACGATCATTCACCAGGATCGAAGCCAGGTTCCGGTGATGTGTATCGGCGAATCCTCCAATTTTTCCGATGACGGAGGCGGAGCCATCAATGGCGTGTTCGTCTTCCCGACGTTCAGATTGAACGGGTCGGCGCAACCCTACGCTCAGTAGGCGATGCTCACACCTCGTTCGATCTGACCCCCCGGCTCGGTCACACCCTGAGATAGCCGCGCCCCAAACGGGCGGCGGAGCCGATCCATATGTCGAGCAAAATAAATGTGAACAATTCGTTCATCATTGTTCACCTTTTCGCGCGCGTCAAATGCGGCTAGGGCTTCCGTCAGATCGAAATCAGGAAACCTCCATGTCAACGAACCTCATACTTCTTATCGCCCGCGTCCTGCTGAGCATCATGTTCATTTCCGCGGGTTTCAGCAAACTGGGCGCCGTCGAAGGCACGACCGGCTATATTGCGAGCCTCGGCCTGCCTGTTCCCGGCGTCACCGTCTGGCTGACAATCGCGCTTGAAATCCTCGGTGGCATCGCCATCCTGGTCGGGTTTTTCACCCGCTATGCGGCTTGGGCGCTGGCGGCGTTCTGCGTGCTTGCCGGTTTTCTCGCCCACTACCAGCCGGCTGACCAGATGCAGATGATCATCTTCATGAAGAACATCGCCATCGCCGGCGGCTTCCTGGCGCTGGTCGCCGCGGGCCCCGGCGCCTGGTCGATCGACGCCCGCCGCTCGGCTGCCTGAAGACAAGCCGACCCAGAATATCAGGCCCAATCCGAAGCCCGGCGTGTCACCACGCCGGGTTTTTTCTGTTTGAACGGTTCGGGGTCAAGATCCCGGCAGAGCGCGCCCAAACTCTTCGAGCCTGCGCAAAACCACTCAAGCGGCGGCGGCGCGAACTGCCTTGAGGATCGCCGCCATGCGCGGATCCTGATCATGTCCGGGCTTGCGGGCGCGGACCAGGCAGGCCTCGGATCTCAGGATCACGCCATCGGAGAGAACCCGCAAATGGTTTGCCTTCAGCGTCGAACCGGTGGTGGTGATGTCGACGATGATGTCAGCGGCGCCGGATGCCGGCGCGCCTTCGGTGGCGCCGAGGCTCTCGACAATCCGGTAAAGCTGGATGCCATGGCGGGTGGAGAAGAAATTCTGCGTCAGCCGCCAGTATTTGGTGGCGATCGCCAGCCTGCGGCCATGGCGGGCGCGGAAATCGGCGGCGACATCGCCGAGATCGGCCATCGAGTCGACATCCTTCCAGATATCGGGCACGGCTACCACCACATCGGCATTGCCGAAGCCGAGCCGGGCGGCAATCTCCACCCGCTCATCGGCGCGCGGCAGGCTTTCGCGCACCAGATCCTCGCCGGTGACGCCGAGATCAACGGCGCCGGCGCCGAGTTCGCGGGCGATTTCGGAGGCTGACAGGAACGCCACTTCGACGCCTTCGAGCCCGTCGATGCGGCCGCGATAGCTGCGGTCATTGCCGATGGCGGAGATGGCGAGCCCGGCGCGGTCGAAGACCGCGAGCGCGTCGTCCTTCATCCGGCCCTTGGATGGCAGCGCGATGGTCAGCGTCATGGCCTGGTCCTCAGGGTTTCAATCCGGTCGAGCCAGAGCGAGAAGCCGACAGCGGGAATC
>LADQ01000176.1 GCA_000961635.1 Hoeflea sp. BRH_c9
ATGAAGGCGAGGGATTCAACACCTATGGCAGCATCATCGCCTTCGCCGCGGCGCCGGGAACGACCGCCACCGACGGCGACGGCGTCAACAGCCCCTACACCGCGGCGCTGGCTGTCGAACTTGCAAAGCCGGGCGTGGAGGTCGGGCAGATGTTTCGCGCCGCCGCCGCCAATGTGGTGCGCGAGACTGCAGGAGTCCAGCAACCCGAATATCTGGTGCGGCTCACCGATGAGGTATTCTTTTCACGGCCGCAGCCGTCCGATTGCGATTACTTCGCTGTCGCGCCCTACAACCAGGTCGGTATTCCCGGCGTCGAGTTCGACGCCATCAAGCCGGCGCGCGCCATTGCCGCCTGCGAGGAAGCGCTGGCCGCCGACCCGGAACACCCGCGTTACCTGCACAATCTCGGCCGGGCCTATGACGCGGCTGCTGATTATGCCCGCGCCGTCGACTACTACCGGAAATCTTCCGAGCGCGGCTATGTGCCGGCGTTCAGCACGCTTGGGGTGATGAACATCAACGGTCAAGGCACCAAACAGGACTTCGTCGAGGGGGTGCGGCTGCTCAAGCACGCCGCAGGGCTCGGCTACCGGCTTGCCAAGGTCGGGTTGCGCAACCAGGATTTCACGGTGCTTTTCGGGACCGAGGAGTACAAGGCGCTGCAATCGGCGCTGAAGCAGGCCGGCTATTACAACGGCGCGATCGACGGTGCGTTCGGCAAGGGATCCAAGGCCGCGCTCGAAGCCTTCCAGAAGGCCGAGGCATTGAGCATCAATGGCGCAACCCTCGAGACGCTCGATCGTCTGTCCCTGCTGGACATCATCCCGCACTATGAACTCAATTGATGTTCTTTGCCCGGGTTTAAAGCCTAAAATGGCGCTTCCCCGCGGTTCCATTAACCCGGCGGGAAGGCGCGCGAGGGTCCGCCGATAATTGCTATTTTCGGCTTGGCTGGAGGGGCGCTGGCGGCAGCAACGGTTGTTTATCGCTAAAATTTCAAACCGCTGGGGATGGTCTTCCCGTTTCGCCGCGAACTCCGCATGAAATCGCGCCAGCTATGGGGGCCCTCATCCTTGCAATAGGGGACCTTGGACTGGGCGACCTTCTTTTTTGCCGTTTTCCCGGCTGGTTTGGCGCCCGGCAACATCACCGATTTTTCGTTTTTGTAGCCACCCCCCACAAGTACCGGGAGATCGCCCCGCGGTTCCCAGAAGCAAAGGTCGCCAATCATGCCGTCCGTGCCGGGATCCAGATAGGCGCGGCAAATAATTTGCCAGCTCTTGGTCATCCGGCACCCCAATTCCTGATGGAAGTTGAGCTTGCACGATTTCCAATATTTATCCGCCTGATAACAAGTAGAGAGATTTCTGGCGAATTCCTGGGGGCTTGCCGCGTGCAGCGGATAGCCCGTTTCCATGTCATAGGCCCATAGAGGACCCGCGGCGGGTCCGTTCTTGACCTTGTTCACGCTGGTTCCGTACATCTTTGCGAGAAGCGTGGCGTAGCGGTCGAGCAAGTCTCTCGGACCCAGGCTTATGTGAGCGCTGTCCTGGAGAAGCGCATGGACCTGCGAGGCTGAAAAACCCCTCTTCTTGAAGATCCCGATCGCTTCGATCCAATCCTCATCGAACCCGTCCTTACGGACGGTCTTTTGGGCCTTGCTGCTGGAAGCGCGACGGAGCGCGAGGTTTATCGGCGCGGAGACCTTCTCATGGCGATCCATCAGTTTAAGGGGATAGGAGAAGTGAACCGCGGCGTAACACGCGCAAATGTCCATCCAGATATAGTGAGAGATGATGTGCTCATTCGTGTCACTGTTCCATTGATGAAGCTGGCATTCGCGCTTGGTCAGAACGGCGCTCTCGTCGTCTGAATCATATCCCTTCTTGCCAACCCTGACCCTGCGTTCGTAGACCAATGCCTTACAGTCGGGATAGGTGTCCTGGATCATCCGCAAGTTGATGGTAACGCCGTTGACTTTCGCCTTCCGGTCAACACCGGAACTCTGGAACCTGGCGCCGCCGGGAAGTGGCACATCGACTTGATACCTCGTACCATTTCGCGACAGTTCCAGCGCGTGCGATCCGTTGCAGGCGAACAGCAATCCGATCACCGCGAAAAAATGACATGCCAGCATTCGGCCAGGGCGGAGGTTCATGGCGGGATAATCCTTCCGATTAACTCTGTCTCGAACACAAAGTAATGTCGGGGAATTAGCCGTACATTCCCCAGCCGGGGGATAAAGCGGTCCACTCGGCGCCTGCTGGATCAGGCGATCTGGCTGATGATGTCGACGGAAGATCAAGCGAGACGCGATAGAACTCATCCTGCAGGACAAGTCCCGTCACGGCGGCTCATGATGAGACGATCAACTCGTCGCCTGCTTGATCGATGGCGCGGACCATTGCGCCCGGGAACTGCAGCGCGAGATCGCGCAATTGGGTTGAGTTGAGCATGACACCAGCGGTGGAGAGGCCATCAGCCATCGCAGCGGAGCGGTGAATGATGCTGACCCGTTGCCAGGACATCGCGGCAGGCAAGCCGGTTACCGGATTGAGAATGTGTCCGCTGGCACCGGCGCCAAACATTGTTCCATTCGGGCTTGAGGTCGCGACCGCTTTGTCGCGCAAATAAACCAGTGTGTCAGGATCACCGTCTTCGTGGTTGGCAAGACCAACCGGCCAGTCGCCGCCAGTCGGCGATCCCCCAACCGCGGCAATTTCGCCAACTGAAACAAGCCCCGCCCGGAGGCCATGCGACACCAGAAGCTTGACGATCTTGTCGGTGATGAAGCCTTGCGCAATCCCGTTGAAGGTCAAGCCGCCACCCGGCGCAAGCCGGACCAGATCCGATGAAACCTCCACCTTGGACCAGCCGACAACCGCACGTGCGGCCGTGATCGCCTCAGGGTCCGGTGCGCCGCCGGCGCGCGCATAGGCCGCCCAGAGCGGCTGGATGCTGGGATCGAACAATCCACCGCTGGCATGATGGATTGCTGACACCAGAGACAACAGTTCAATCATATCGGCGCCGGGCTGGCGCAACAGTCCGTTCGCATTGAGCCGGGCCAGGGCGCTGTCGGTTCGATACAGGCTGAAAACCTGCTCGAGCCGTTCGATTTCCGCCCGCGCCAGGGTGAGCAGGTTTTCGGCCTCGCTTGACGGCAGTCCCACCAGTCGAAGATCGGCATGGGCGCCAAGCGCAATCCCCTGCCAGCGGGCTCCGGCGCTTTCGGCGGCATTTGCATGGCCCGCGCCCAGGACGCAGCCTGCGGTAATGGCGATGAAACGGCGGCGGTTGAGGTTCATTGGATCGCTCCTGTAACCGGATTGGCGGTTTCCTGATCGAGACCGGTGGGGCCGAGAACATAGGCGTCGGGGATCTCGGCCAGCCGGACCACCATTCCGCCATTCTCCGTCGCGAATGCGGATGCGCTTTCTTCCACGCCAAACGGGATGACTTCCGGCGTTCCCATGCCGCCGGTTTTCTGCGACCCGATCACGAACCAGGCCCGTTCGGCGTCGATCCATGTGTCGTTGCCGGGAAAGTCCCAGTTCTCCGCCTTGCCCATGTCATTGACATACACAACCGCGATTTGCTGGTGCTCCTCGGGCGAGCGGATGAAGGCAATTCCATCGCGAACCTGGCTGAACCAGATTGGGTGCAGGTTGCCGGCCAGGTGAATCTGGGCTTTTGGCCCGGTATGCTCCAGGATCGTCATGTTGCAATAATGCCCGACAGCTTCCTCCGACAACGCAACCGGTTCCGGCGCCGCGATCTCAGTCCGTGGATCGTTGCAGGCGGCGAGGGACAGGGCGAGCACGCAGAGTGCAGCAAATCTGAGAGCGATGGTCATGGCCGAACCCTGTTCAATATCATGGTTGAAATCCCGAGCGCCGTAACCGCCCAGATGACCGGACTGAACATCGCCCAGACGCCGGACAAAGGTGTGGCCGAGCCAACTGCGCCTCCAAGATTGCCGCCGGTCGCGGCGACATTGATGGCGCTCATGTTGTAAAGGCGGAACGCATCGGCCGGATTGAAGACAAGCAGCCACGGAAAGATGCTGTGCGCAAACACGCCGTCCCGGCTTGCCAGCAGTCCCCCGAGCAACGCCAGATCGTAAAGGACAACCGCAAACAGCCAGATCGCAACGGCGAGCGCCGCCGCGGTTCCGGTCTGGCGCACGCTGGCGCTGGCAATGTAGCCAATGGCGACGAATGTCGCGCCCAGCACGATGCTGCTGGCGATTAGGCGGCCAACGCCCAGCAGTGCCGCCAAATCGCCTCCGCCACTGGCGTAAAAGGCGACGAGCCCAGCAATTCCGTAGCCGCTTATCACGGCGACGCTGAGAACGAAGACATGTCCCAGGAATTTGCCCAGCAGCACCCCGCCGCGGGACACCGGGCTCGCCAGAACCAGTTGCAATGTGCCGCGGTCGATTTCACCGGCAATGGCGTCGAAGGAGAGAAGCAGCGCGATCAGCGGAACCAGATACACCGAAAGCGTGGACAGGCTGGCGACCACCACCGTGACCGCGTCGGTTTTCACCTCACCGGTAGGCGCGCTGCCAAGCAGAACCAGAATGAGCGCGAACACCAGCAGGATCAGGGATGACAGGATGATCCAGCGGTTGCGCAGGCCAATCCGGATTTCGGTTGCGGCAATGGTCAGGACGCCATTCATCACTTTTCACTCCGCATGTCTGGTTCCGGGCCCAAATTGGAGAAATGGCGGTAGATCTCATCAAGCGTCGGCGGCGTCATGTCGACATCCTCGACGCGCGGTCCAAGGCTGCTGATCTTGCTCAGCGTCGCCATCTTGGCGCTTCTGGGACAGAGCAACTCCACCGAAGCGCAGTTGAGCCGCTTGCCGCCAATCAGCGCAAAAACCTCGTCCACCGCATCCGCCGATGCGCGGACCCGGATCCTGATCGGCAGATCAGCCTCCTGCTGGAGTGCCGCGAGCGGGCCGTTGGCGACCAGTTCGCCATTGCGCAGGATCGCAACCCGGTCGGTCTTGGCCTCCAACTCGCTCAGGCCATGGGAAGACAACAGCACCGAACCGCCTTGCCGCGCGACATCGGCCGTCAGTTCGTAAAAATGCTGCCGTGAAATCGGATCAAGGCCGGAGGTTGGCTCGTCGAGCAACAGAAGCCCCGGCCGGCCCACCAGAGCCTGTGCGAGTCCGAGACGCTGGCGCATTCCCTTCGAGTAGGTGGCCACCCGACGATCGGCGGCGTCCAGGAGATCCACCTTCCGCAGCACCGCTTGCACTTCATCGGCTGGCGCACCTTTGAGTTTGGCATAGAAGCGAACGATTTCCCTTCCGGTCAGCATTTTCGGAAACATCACCTGCTCGGGCAGATAGGAGACAATTCGGCGGGCCGGGTTGCTGCCCGGCGTGTGGCCATCAATTGAGATTGTTCCAGCAGTTGGCTTGATGAAACCAAGAATGAGCCGGAACAGCGTGGTTTTGCCAGCGCCATTATGGCCGAGCAGCGCCACTTGCTCGCCTGGCGCCACGTCGATAGAGACATCGGTCAAGGCGGTGACCGCCTTGAACTTCATGCCTACATTCCGGGCCGTGATGATCTCGTTCATGGTCGCAAGTCTTTCCAGATGCGCGCCGTCCCCGGCAATACATGGGGCCGCATCAATGGCTGGTCGTCGACAATCCCGCCGGGCAGCAGCGCCGGAAATTCCTTTTGAGCCCAGCGCACGAGTTGCACCGCCGGACTGCCAAGCAGCAGTTTCGCCGATGGTTGGGTCCAAAGCACCTGATCCATCGCGTCGTTGGGATGGAAGACCTGGTCGGCGATGCCGTCGCCGTTGACGTCATAGGCAGCATGATCGCTCCAGTAATTTCCGGACCAGACGTGATCCCTGGTGCTGACAAACTTGATCTGGGTGCGATTGCCGACAAAGGCGTTGCCGGAAATCTCGTTGTCCGCTGATCCGCCGGTGAAATGGATGCCGATAGCACAACCTTCGATGCGGTTGCCGCTGATGATGTTCTTGTTGGCGTTGTAGACAAAGAGGCATTTTTCGCCGCCGCCGACCACGGCGTTGCCTTCGATGACGGCGTTGTTGGCGTAATTGAGCATGATGCCGTGATCGCGGTCATCAAGCGAGACGTTGTCGCGCATGGTCACGCGTTTTGAAAACATGATGGCGTAGCCAAGATGGTTGCCAATCGAGATGTTTCCGGAAACTTCGCTGTCATCGGCATTCATGTAGTGAATGGCGAAGCGCAGTTCCTCGAAGCGATTGTTGGTGAATGTATTCTTGCGGCTGGTGTTGACAAAAATTCCGTCCCGGCCCTTGAGGATCGTGTTGCCTGACACCGTGGCGCCCGGTGCGTTCCAGACATAGACGCCGTTGCCGCGCCGGTTCATCAGCCGGTCGTCCCTGCCAATGATCGTATTGTTTTCAACCAGCGCATCGCGGGCGCCATGGATGTCGACCCCATAGAGATTGCCTTCGATATGGCTGTCGCGAACGATGGCGCGGGTGGCTTTCTTGGTCATCTGCACGCCGCTGTCGATGGTCTGATGCGACGACCCCGATCCAGTCAGTTTCAACCCGTCGATGATCACGTCGCTCGCATCAACGGTGATGACAGACCCCGTGCCCGTGCCGATCACATGGGCCTTGCCGCCGCCGTCAAGTTCAATCGGCTTGGTCAGGACAAGGCTGCCCTGATAGGTCCCGTCAGCCAAAATCAGGCGGTCGCCGGGCTGCGCCGTTTCGACCGCCCGCACCAGTGCATCCGGACCTGGCTCGACGCGGATATCGGCGGAATGCGCCGACCCCGCGAGGAGGGTGGTTCCGAAGAGTACTGCGAATGTGCGGGCGGTCAGGTTCATGTGCGCATGGCCTCAAGCGTTACGTGGTTCAACGAGCATGCGTCCACGCATTTCCATGTGCAGGGCATGGCAGAACCACTGGCAGTAGAACCAGTGAACGCCCGGACGGTTCGCGGTAAAGGTGACCGATGCGGTCGCCTGCGGCGCCACTTCCATCGCAATTCCGTAGTTGGAAATGCTGAAGCCATGGGTCACATCGTCAACATCGTCGAGGTTGGTGACGTAAACCGTGACTTCCTGACCCTGCTTGACCGTGAACTTCTCCAGGCCAAACTGCGGAGCAACCGAGGTCATGTAGACGCGTACCTTGTCGCCGTCCACGATGACGACGTCGTCATAATCAAGGTCAACGCCATCGGCCTTCGCTTGGGCGTAGGCGTCAACGAACACCTTGTCATCGCGGGACCAGACATTGACTGGATTGACGATGTCCGCACGCACAAGGCACACATCATGTGGTTCGGCAAAGGTCGGTCCGTCGTGCACCACCTTCATCTCATCGGTCGAGATATCGATGATCTGCTCGTTTTCAGGCTTCAGCGGACCAACGTTCAGGAACCGATCCTTGGAGAACTTATTGAGCGAGATCAGCCAGTTACCGTCCGCCTCCTTGGTTTCGCCCATCGTGGTATGGTTGTGGCCCGGCTGATAATGCACATCAACCTTCGAGACGATCGGATCCACATCTTCTCCGGCGAAGGCGCGGATGGCCTTGTCAATGTCCCATTTGACCATCTGACTGTCGAGGAACAGCGTCGTATAGGCGAAGCCTTTGCCGTCGAACGCAGTGTGAAGCGGACCAAGCCCCAGTTCCGGTTCGGCGACGATGCAGGACCGCGGATCGGCGTCTTCCTCGAACAGTGCATCAACCTTGGTCACATCAATAACCGAAACCGTCGGCGACAGTTTCCCGTTGATCATGATGTGCACACCGTCAGGCGCGGTGTTGACGCCATGCGGGCTGTTGGGGATCGGGATGTATCGTGTGTACTTTTTGTTCTGGCCCTTGCGACCGTCGATGACCGGCACGCCGTTGAGAATCTGCACGTCGCCGGCGGCAACGCCTTCCTCGATGGCCTTCAGGTTGAACACGACCACATGATCGAGTTCGCTCTCGGTCATTTCGGCAAGGTTCATGCCCATTTCCGAGTTGTAGCTCGATGAGAAGGCGTATTTGCCCTGATAGTCGCAATCGGTGTTGTCGAGGTTGCCCGACACGATGACCTGCCAGGACACCGTCATCTCGTCGCCATCAATGGCGGTAAAAATGTTCACATATTGCGACGGATCATCCAGAATTGTGCCGTCATTGACCAGCGGCGCTTCATGCTCTCCATTGGCGAAGACGTAGCCGGTACGCGGAAACTTTTGCGGCCGCATGCCGTGGATATCCTGCGCATTCGGGATTTCGATGATCTTGTCGCATTTCATCACGTCGCAGCGAACTCGGGCTACACGGGTGTTCGCCTTGTCCTGCATGAACAGGTAACGACCGTCATAGGTGCCGTCGGTGAACGACATATGCGGATGGTGAAGGTCGCCATTGTCATAGGTCTTCATACCCTTGGCCGCCAGAAACGCCTTGGTCTCTTCAGTCAGACCTTCGGTGAGCACTTTCAGGCTTTCATTGGTCTGGCCCCAGCCAGTCGCCGAGCAGCGATTGAAAACCGGCACGCGCATCAGTTCGCGCATCGACGGGAATCCGAGAATGCGCAACTCGCCGGTCTGGCCGGATGACCAGAAGCCGTAATAGGGGTCGAGTTCGCCCGGCTCAAAGCTCAGTTTTGGCGTTGCCGCCTGTGCCTTGGTGACAAGCGCGCCACTAATAAGACTAGCACCCATCCCTGAACCGGCCAGAACCGCGCCGCTGGCGGTGGCGGTCATCAGGCTTCGGCGGGACAGGCCTTTCCTCTTGGTTTCTTCGGCTGACATAAGCTATCTCCTTTTAAGTAGTTTACTGTGATGTCGGGTTGGTTCCCACAAGCGGTTGGCCTGATCCGCCGGAAACCGGGGAAATCGGATCGAGACGGTTTTGCTTGCGGAATTTTTCGCGCTTCGTGGCCTTCTTGATGCACACGGGGCATTTGCTGTCGCTCTGGTAGAGCACCTGGCAGTGAAGGCACTGAACACATTCATTGGGATTGATATTGCCCTCGGGATGGATGGCCTGGACGGGGCACTCCTTGGCGCAGCGCTGGCACGGATCGCCGCATTCCTTGTAGCGCCTGAGCCAGTCGAACATCCGCATCCGCGCCGGGATCGCCAGCGCAGCACCTAGTGGGCACAGATAGCGGCAGTAGAAGCGCTCGATGAACAGGCCAGCGCCGAGGAGGACGACGACGAACAGAATATACGGCCAGCCGCGCTGGAATTTCAGGATGATCGCGGTCTTGAAGGGCTCGATTTCCGCATAGCGTTCGGCCATTTCCAGCGAATAGAGCGACAGGCCGAACAGACCGAGGAAGATCATGTACTTGACCGGCCACAGACGCTCATGCAGGCCCCAGGGCACCTCATATTGCGGAATTTTGAAGACACGCGCGATCTTGTTGGTCAGTTCCTGAAGCGCGCCGAACGGGCACAGCCAGCCGCAATAGACACCGCGGCCCCAGAACAACAGCGACGCCGCCACCGAGAACCAGAGGATGAAGACCAGCGGATCCATCAGGAAGGCCGACCATGAAAAGTTCGTCGTCACCGCCGAGAAGAAGGCGAGCACATTGACCACCGACAATTGCCCGTTGGCGTACCAGCCCAGCGCCACAAGCGTGAATGTCAGGAAGCCGATGCGGAACCAGTAGGTGAAGCGTTCATGCCGCGTCACCTGCATCTGGAAGAAGAATACCCCGGTCAGCAGCATGAGCGCCGCCATCAGCACCACGACTTCGACGCGTTTTTGCAGCCAGATCCGTTTCCACAGATGGCTCAGTTCACCGGTATCGGAGGTGGCGACTTCGCTCTGGACCTGCGGGTTGGCGACGGTCTGGGTTTCAGTCGCGAGTTTTTCGGTATGGCGGTCCGGGATCCTGTATCCCAGATCAACGGTGATGAACGCCTTGTCGATGGCGCCAACCACACGCTGAACCAGCAATTGCAGTCGGAACGGTTCAGTCGGATCAAATCCGCTGTCGGCCGGAATTTTGAAAATATCCAGTTCCGTGAAGGACGGCGCATCATCAGTCGCCAACCGGCCCAGACGTTTGTGCTGCTTGTCGTGGAAGCGAACGGCGACATCGCCCTGAATGAGTTGGATCCGGTCGAAGATGCCGCCGCGCACATAACCCGATCCCTTGAAGGAGTATTTGCCCCGCCCCATCACCAGAATGGCTTGTTCGCCTTCGCCGAGCCAGCCTTGGAACTTGGCGTATTCAGCCGCTCCCAGAAGCGACATGCCGATTTCCGGCGCGCTGATCAGCGCTATCTGCATGTCGATAAAGATATCTTCCGGCGCGCCTTTTTCAGGACGCTTGACGGCGCGCGGATCGCCTGCCTCTTCAAAGGCGCTGTTGACCTGCCCGACGTCAAGGCGCAACGCCCGGATGGATCCGTCGCCTGCCAGCGTTTGCCAGTCGGAAACCGGGATCTCGCCATCACCCGGATTTATCAGAGATTTGGTCGGCCCCGTGCGGGCCAATTCCGGCGCTAGACCGCCCAGTCCCAGGGACCGCGCGACCTTGATGCCGGCCCGGACAATTGAATCATCAATGACCATGATCGTTACGGTAGCGCCGGACACGATATCAAGATCATGCGCCGAACCGCCGGCCGCGGCCTCGGCAATAAGATCCATTCCGGCATATTTTTCGGTTACGGCCTTGATCTTCGAATCGGGAATGCCGATCAGAACAATGGGTTCGGAGTGCTTCACCAGGCGGACGCCCGTGACCTGCGCCTTGAGATCAACGCCCATGACGGTGTGAATGGGCTTGCCCGAATAGCCGGTGGTGGTGACGAAGTCCGAGGTCAGGAAGACATACCCGACCACCTGTCCATCCTTGAGCGCCTCTATCACCGGTATATCGGTAAGCAGTTTTCCGAATTCAGTCGCTTCCGGGACGATTTCCTCGACACTCAGACCGTCCAGGAACTTTGTGACCAACGGCTCGCTTCGCGCCAGATTGACGCTCAACAGCAGGTTTGCGATCACCGCAAGCACCATCATTGCAAGGTTGCGATTGCTGTTTGGCTTGGGCATCATTTCCGCATTCACCTGGTTTCCGTCGGTTGACATTTATCAATCAAATAGCGGCGAGACTTTGATTTAGAACAATTCCCATCCTCATTGAGGGTATTTTCTTTCTATTAATATGTAACATTGCAAATTTACAATCCCTTTCATCAGCTATATATTCTCACTTTTGTAGTTTAAATTCGTTTATATAAGTATATACATGTATATATTTATCCAATTATATAGTTACTATGTTTTCATGATGTATTACATGACCAACTGACCAACTTTCTGGCTTTTTCTCATCGCCCACCCGGAAACCGGAGGAACGTCCGCGATCGCCGGATCGGCATGGATTCTTGAAGCCGACACCCTTCATGAAACATTCTCTCCGGATTGCCTTGAAGTCGCGATATGGCTATCAGACTGGCAGTCCGCGTCTTTGCATTTTCGCAAACTGGAGAGTGCTGTTGAGCCGTCTTGATGCTTCCCTTCTCACTGATCTACCGCCCTTTGCAGGACTGAGCCGGGAGGCGCTTGACGACATGCTTGCGCGTGCCGTTTCCTCCCGGCACGCAAAGGATGCCTATATCTTCCGGGAAGGTGAGGAAGCGCACTCCTTCTTTCTGCTCCTTGATGGCTATGTGCGGGTGGTCAAGGTGACCGCGGTAGGGGAACAGGTCATCGTCCGCTACATCGCGACTGGTGAGCTACTCGGCATCGCCAAAGCCATAGGACGGGACACCTATCCGGCAAATGCCGTGGCCGCCGCCGATTGCGTCGTGCTGGCTTGGCCGTCACACACTTGGGAAAGCATTGTTGCGGCACATCCGGGATTTGCCACCAATACCTATGCGATGGTCGGAAAAAGGTTGCTCGACACCCAGGAACGGGTCATCGAACTGGCCACCGAAAGGGTCGAACAGCGGGTTGCAAACGCGGTTCTCAACCTTGCCCGCCAGACCGGGCGCAAGACGGACGACGGTATCCTGATTGATTTCCTGATCTCCCGGCAAGACATTTCCGAGATGACCGGGACGACGCTGCATACAGTATCCCGCCTGCTCAGCGGTTGGGACTCAAAAGGCTGGATCAAGAGCGGCCGTCAGAGGATTACCCTGATTGAGGGGCACAAATTGATGACGCTGGCATCCGCGCGGGACTGAAGTGCCGGCTTGGGCTCAGACCGCGACCGCTATAACGCTGACGCAGTCCCCCGGCTTGACCAGTCCCGGCACATGCCGCGCCGTCAATATGCCGCCCATTTTGGCATGGATTTCCCAGGGCGCCGCACCGGTGCGGGTCACCGGATAGATCCGCGCGATGACCGAGCCTTTGGTCACCGTATCGCCGAGGTCGACGAGAAGTTCGATCAGACCGCCCTCTTCCGCGAAACAGAAACAGTCGCCATCCGGCATGTCGAGCCATTGCGTCGGCTGGGGGTCGATTTCGCCAGCCATGATCCCGCAGGCCTTCAGCACGTTGGATACCCCGCGCTTGGCGATCATCACGCTGGTGGCGGTGGCGGTGCCAGCCCCGCCAATCTCGGTGGTGATGAAAGTCTTGCCCATTTCCTCGGCGGCGGTGTCGTACATGCCGACGGCATCGATCTCCAGCATCTTCATCGAGAACGGCGCGCCGAAGGCCTCGACGAACTCGAATGACTTTGCCTCCTGAAACTTGTCGGGCAGGATATGCGCGGCGCAGAACGGCAGGAAGTCGAGCGTTTTTCCGCCTGAATGGAAATCCAGCACAATGTCGGCCATCGGCAGCAGCACGCGCTGGAAATAATCAGCGATTCTTTCCGTCATCGTCCCGTCCGGCCGGCCCGGAAAGCTGCGATTCATATTGCCCTTGTCGATGGGAGAGGTGCGCGTGCCGGCGGTAAAGGCCGGATAGTTCATGGCGGGAATGATGATCACCCGGCCGTTGACGTCTTCCGGCTTGAGCGAGCGGGCCAGATCGAAAAGGGCAATCGGCCCTTCATATTCATCGCCATGATTGCCACCGGTCAACAACGCCGTTTGCCCGATGCCATTCTTGATGACCGTGAGCGGCACCATGACCGACCCCCAGGCGGAATCATCGCGGCTGAAAGGCAGGCGCAGGAAACCGTGCTGCACCCCATCCGCCATCAGATCGACGGTGGGGGTCACAGGGGACGGGCGCTGGGTCGTCATCAGATCCATCGTGTCAATCCTTCACGACAAGCTTGCGCGGCACATTGGCAAGGCATTCGACCCCGGTCTCGGTGATCAGAATGCTCTCGGTGGTCTCGAAACCCATGTCCTCGAGCCACAGGCCGGTCATGAAATGGAAGGTCATGCCCGGCTCCAGCACGGTCTTGTCGCCGGGACGCAGGCTCATCGTCCGCTCGCCCCAGTCCGGCGGATAGGACAGGCCGATCGGATAGCCGGTGCGGTTATCCTTGACGATGCCGTGTTTCTTGAGCACCGCGAAGAACGCGTTGGCGATGTCCTCGCAAGTGTTACCGGGGCGTGCCATCGACAGCCCCGCCTCCATGCCTTCGGTCGTGGCCATTTCGGCGTCGAGGAAGGCCTGCGTCGGCTTGCCCAGGAAGACCGTGCGCGACAGCGGCACGTGATAGCGGTTGTAGCAGCCGGCGATCTCGAAAAAGGTCCCCTCGCCCTTTTTCATCGGCCGGTCGTCCCAGGTGAGATGCGGCGCCGACGCCTCGACGCCCGAGGGCAGCAGGGGGACGATCGCCGGATAATCGCCGCCGATGCGCCCGTCCGGGCCCTCGACGCCGCGGGTGCCGACGTCATAGATTTCCGCCACGAGATCGCACTTGCGCATGCCCACCTCGATCTTGTCGAAGATCCGCGCATGCATCGCCTCGACGATGCGCGCGGCATTGCGCATGTATTTGATCTCGGTCTCGCTCTTGACCGCGCGCTGCCAGTTCACCAGCGCCGTCGCATCGACGAAGCGGGCGTTGGGGAGATGCTTGACGAGTGAGGCGAATGCGGCGGCCGAGAACCAGTAATTGTCCATCTCCACCCCGATCGTCAGCTTGCCAAAGCCCTTGTCGCTCAGGATGCCCGAAAGGTAATCCATCGGATGACGTTCGGTCGACTGCACATAATGGTCCGGATAGCCGATGATGTTGCCGTGCTGCAGGTAGGTCGTCAGCTTGGCGCCGTTGCCGTCCTGACCGCGGCCGAACCAGATCGGTTCGCCCGACGGGGGCACAATCACCGCCTGATGCACGTAGAACGACCAGCCATCATAACCGGTAAGCCAGTTCATGTTGGACGGATCGCTGACGATCAGCAGATCAATCCCCTTTGCTTCCATCGACCGGCGGGTCTTGGCGAGCCGCGCCTCGTATTCAGCAAGTGTAAACTTGAGGTTGGGTTGTGTCATTTGGGTCCTCGTTGGCAGGTCCTGCCGGTGTCAGCTTTCGAAAATGGTTCCCGCCCCGGCCGCCACGGCGCGGTCATGGGCGAGCGATGCAATCGCGGTGTCCTGGATGCCGGTCCCGGTCAGATCCGCGACGGTAATTTGACCGGCATCGGTGCGGCCGGTCTTTTGCCCCGCGACAATCTGGCCGAGCTCGGCAAAGTCCGCATTCTCAGGGACCACCCCCGCCGCAATGGCATGGTGAAGTTCACCCAATCGCCGTGTCTGGCTGAGGCTGTCGGCAACATAGAGCCCGGCCCTGCCGATCAGCGCCGGGTCGAGTTCGTTCTTGTGTTCGGCATCCGAGCCCATGGCGGTGACGTGCTGGCCCGGCTCGAGCCACTCCGCCTTCAGGATCGGCGTGGCGGAAGGCGTCGTCGTCACGATGATGTCGGCGCCGGCGACGGCCGCCTCGGGATCGGCAAAAGCCTTTACCGGGATGCCGAGTTCCGCTGTCAATTCAACCGCCAGCGCTTTCGCCTTTGCATTGTCCCGCGCCCAGATCCGCGCCTCGCGGATCGGCCGCACCAGCATCAGCGCCTTCAACTGCAGGCGCGATTGCATGCCTGCGCCGAAGATCGCGGCAATGCCCGCGTCCGTGCGCGATAGATATTTGGCGGCGACCGCGCCGGCCGCGGCCGTCCGCATGTCGGTCAGGTAACCATTGTCGAGCAGCAGCGCCTGAACCAGGCCGGTGCGGCTCGACATCAGCACCATCATGCCGTTGGTGCTGGGCAGCCCGATCTTTGGATTGTCGAAGAAACCCGGGCTGATCTTGATCGCGAAGCCCTCGATTCCGGGGACATAGGCCGCTTTCACATCGACCTCGCCACGATGTTCGAGAATGTCGAGACGCAGGATCGGCGGCATCGCCACGGGTTTCGTCGCCAGGGCATGAAAGGCGTTCTCGATGCAGGCCACCACCTCCGCGTCGAGTGCCACGAGCGCCCTCAAATCCTTCTCTGTCAGGAGTGTCATCCGGGTCATGCGGCGACCTCCGCCATGGAGTCATTCCCGCCATTGATCACATGCCGGTGCTGAACCATGTCGACATTGCGTCCGGACAGGATGAGCGCCACCGGCCCGTCGATTGCCTTGATCTTGCCGGCAAGCAGGGCGGCAATTCCAACCGCGCCGGCGCCTTCGATGATCTCGCGTTCCTGCCCGTAGGCATGACGCATGCCGGCGGCGATTTCGTCCTCGCTCAGGAGAACGATGTCGTCGAGCAGATCGCGGCACATGGCGAAGGTCACCTTGTTGTCGAGCCCGATGCCGCCACCCAGCGAATCGGCGAGACTCTGGAACTCCTCAACCAACACCGGAGACCCGGCCCCGATGCTGGCTTTCATGGCGGCGCCACGCTCCATGGTGACGCCGATGACGCGAACCTTCGGCTTGAGCGCCTTGACGGCCGCGGCCACTCCGGCCGCCAGCCCGCCGCCGGAAAGGGGCACAAGGACGACAGAAACGTCCGGCATGTCCTCGACGAGTTCCAGTCCCAGCGTGCCCTGTCCCGCGACCACGGCGGGATCATCGAAAGGCGGCACCATCACCAATCCGTCCTCCCGGACCAACCGGTCCACCTCTTCCTGGGCCTCGTCCTGTGACTTGCCGATGATGCGGACATGGGCGCCCAGGCGGCGGATTTCGTCGACCTTATTCTTTAGCACCAGCCGCGACATGCAGATGGTGGCCACCGAACCCTCCGCCCTGGCCGCATGGGCGAGCGCCCGGCCATGATTGCCGGTCGACGCGGCGACCACGCCGCGCGCACGCTCATCCGGCTGTAGCGTGAGAACCGCATTGGTGGCGCCGCGCAGTTTGAAAGCGCCGGTTGTCTGGTGGTGTTCCAGCTTGAGGCCGACGGGAACGCCGCACAGTGCTGTCAACGAGGCCGAATTGACGAAGGGCGTGCGCAAAATGCGGCCGGAGATGCGCCGCGCCGCGGCTTCGATGTCGGCAAGTGTCACGGGGTGATCTGCGAGGGACATTGTCTATTCCCCCGGCAGCTCAAGCGTCATCAGCCTTCCGAGCTGAGGCCGTGATCCAGTGTCGCCGCAAAGCCTCAGGCAGGCCCAGGCCGTCGCCAAATTGCTGGTGACGACCGGTTTGCCGGTAGCCGCTTCAACCTCGGCGGCCACGCCTGCCGCCCGCACGGCGGTGCAGGAAATGAACAGCGCATCGGACTGCGGTGCCACGGCTTCCCGCGCGAAAGCGACAATCTCATCCGGCGCAATCCGCGCCATCTCCCGGTCATCGGTCAGGCCAAGGCAGGTGAACCGGTCGATGGCAAAGCCGAGATCGGTGAAGTACGCAGCCATCGAACGGCTGGTCTCGACCGTATAGGGCGTCAGGATCGAGATCCGCTTCGCGCCGAACGCGGTGAGAGCTTTGGCGGCAGCAGCGGTCGGCGTCACCACGCTGGCCTCCGGCTTCGCTGCCTTGATCGCCGCCTCGATATGACGGTCGCCGATGACGACCGATGCGGAGGTGCAGGAATACATCACCACATCCAGTTTCTCGTCCGGCAAAATCAGTTGCGCCGCCTCCGTCATCGACGGTTGCATGGCGCGCAGATTTTCCGGCGTCACCGGATTGGCGTAGGGAATGCGCGTGACATAGACGCCGATGCGATCGCTCGCGACCATGCGGGCAAAATCGGATTCGGTGGTGTGGTCCGTCGCCAGAATTATAAGACCTATCCGCTTGTCGTGAGGGCGGTCATCGAGGCGCGGCGATCGTGACGCGAGCACTATGGGGGCGGCCTGCTGCATCACCGCTCATCCACACGCGAATAGCGCGCTTCCAGCTTGCGCAGGAAGAAGACCGAGATCAGGCTGATGACCAGGAAGAACACGCCGACCAGCGTCATCGGCTCGATGTAGCGGTAATTGCTGTTGGCGATGCTTTTTGCCTGGTTCATCAGTTCGAGCACCGTTATCGCCGACAAGAGCGGCGTCTCCTTGAACATGGCGATGATGTAATTGGCGAGCGCCGGAATCATCGGCGGGATCGCTTGTGGCAGGATGACATGGATCCAGGCCTGGCGCGTTGTCAGGTTGGTGGCCTTGGCCGCCTCCCACTGGCCACGCGGCACGTTCTCGATGCCGCCCCGATAGACCTCGGAAATATAAGTGCCATAGTGAATGCCGAGACCGATGACGCCGGCCACCAGCGCGGGCAGCCGGATCCCTATGTCCGGCAGGACAAAGAACAGGAAATAGAGCTGCACAAGCAGCGGCGTGCCGCGAATGAATTCAACGATGAACCCGGTCACCCGTGCAATCGGCCTTGGCGCTGTCATGCGCAGGACTGCAAAGACGAGCCCAATAACCAGGGCGACCGCCGCCCCAAGTATGGTCGCAAGAATGGTGATCTTGAAGCCTTGCAGCAGTGTCGGCATGATCTGCCAGACGAAATCCCAATCCCATTCCATCGCTTAAGCCCTCACCCCATCCAGACCGCGCGTCACACGGTGCTCCAGCCAGCGCATGCCGCGAGATATCACCCAGGCCATGGCAAAATAGAGCACCAGGATCGTCACAAACGGGATCAGCGTGCTGCCGGTCTGGGCCCGCACCACCTGCGCCTGAAACGTCATGTCATTGAGCGAAATCAGCGAGACGACAGCGGTTCCCTTCAACAATTCGATCGCGTTGTTGCCGAAGGTCGGCAACATCAGCGGCAGCGCCTGCGGCAGGATGACATGCCGCATTGCCTGACGCCGCGTCAGATTGAGTGCAACGCAGGCCTCGCGCTGTTCGCGTCCGATTGCCTTGATGGCGCCGCGCACCACCTCGGCTCCGTAGGCGCCGACATTGAGGCCCAGCGCCAGCACGCCCGCCTGCATCGGCGAAAGCGTGATGCCGGCAAAGGGCAGCACGAAATAGGCCCAGAACAATTGTACGAAGATCGAGGTGCCGCGAAAGAATTCGATATAGGTGGTGGCCAGCATCCGGATCGCCATGAAGCGGCTGACACGGCCCAGTCCGGCTGCGAAAGCTGCAACCACGGCAAGGGCACAGCCCATCACCGTCAGCTGCAGCGTCACCAGCGCGCCTTGCAGGATAAGTCCTATATAGCCGGACCAGTCGATCATGATCATTGGGTTCCGTTGCGAAAAAACATCAGAGCGCTCGCCATCAAGCGATCCGGCCGGCACTCTCCCCCCGGCCCGCGGGGGGAGAATGTTTGGTCAGGCATGGGGCCGGTTATTGCGGCGCGCACAGCTTTTCGCGTGAAGTCGACATAGCCGCTGCCGCCGAGAAGCCGTAGGGCTCGATGATCTTGGCGAATTCGCCCGATTCCTTCATCTTGGCGAGTTCGACATCAAAGGCGTCGCGCAGGGATTCGTCGCCCTTCTTGAAGGCTGCTCCATCGCAATAGACCGGCGCGCCGATGACCGGCGCCACGACCTCAAGGTTCGGATCCTGCGCCTTGGCCAGCAGGTCGTTGATCGACAGGACCGGCAGCGAATAGACATCGATGCGGCCATCCTGCAGCATCTTGATGCCGCTCTGGCCATCCGGCACGACAATCACGCGGTCGCGCGGAACTCCGGCTTCAAGCGCCAGCTTTTCCTCGGTGCCGCCACCGGGAGCACCGATCGTGGCATCAGGATTGTCGGCAATGTCCTTGTAGCTGGTGAGGCCGAGCGGGTTGCCCTTTTTCAGCGCGAATGCTTCGGCATCGCAGAGAATCGGCTCCGAATAGGCAACGGCTGCACAGCGTTCCGGCTTCATGAACAGGCCGGCGGTGATCGCATCGTGACGACCGGCCTGCAGGCCCGGAATCATCGCGCCATATTCGGAGATAGAGGCGGCCACGTCTTCCACGCCCAGGCGCTTGAAAATTTCGCGCGCGACATCCGGGGCGGCGCCGGAAACCTTGCCGTCGGCGCCGACAGCCGTGAACGGCGGCTCATTGGCAATGGCGATGCGGGCAAAGCCCTGCTCCTTGAGTTCCTCAAGCTTGTTTTCATCCGCCGCCGCGGGCGCGGTCCAACTTGCTGCCAGAACCGCTACGCTGGCGGCCATTGTAAGGTAATGTCTCATCTTCATTGTTCCCACTCCATTGCTTGTTGGTAATTGTGTCAGAGCATTCTCCTGGGCCGTCTGCCCTAGACGCGGTGCCCCGCCGCTATGATCTTGCGCAAGAAGGCCTGGGTGCGCTCCTGCTTTGGATGGCTGAAAATATCATCCGGCTTTCCCTCCTCGACGATCTTGCCCCGATCGAAGAACAACACCCGGTCGGCAAAGTCGTGCGCAAAGCCCATCTCATGGGTGACGAGCAGCATCGTCATGTCGGTTTCTTCGGCAAGTTTGCGCATCACGTTCAACACTTCCTCGACCAGTTCCGGATCGAGTGCGGAGGTGACTTCATCAAACAGCATGATCTTCGGTGACAGCGCCAGCGCCCGCGCGATCGCAACGCGTTGCTTTTGCCCGCCGGACAGCTGGGACGGCATGCTTTTCGCCTTGTCGGCGAGCCCGACCATGTCGAGCAGCACCATGGCGTTTTTCTCCGCGTCTGCGCGCGGCACGCCCTTCGTCAGCATCGGGGCAAGCGTCACATTGTCGAGCACGCATTTGTGCGGAAACAGATTGAAGTGCTGAAACACCATGCCGATTTTTTCGCGCATCGTGTGCAGATGGCGCTCATCGGCTGGCACCAACGCACCCGCCTTCTCCATGTGAAAGAGCTGGCCTCCATCCACCTCGATCTGGCCGCCATTGATGTGTTCAAGCGTCATCAGAATGCGCAGGATGGTCGTCTTGCCGGATCCGGAGGGACCGATTAGCGCCAGCTTTTCACCCGGCATTACATTCATCGAAAGGCCGTCAAGCACGGTCAGGCGACCGAAGCTCTTGGTGATGTTGTCAATGCGGATGATCGGCGCAGTCATTCGTGTCTCTCCCCTTTGAGACCGGGCATGACCAACGATGACGGCGACTTTAAATCATGTCAATGTCAATAATAATATCAGTACAATTTTTGTCAAACCGGCTTTTTTTCCGCCAAGCGGGTCAAATTGCAAGCAACGGCGCTTCGGGGACGCCGAGCGACAGCGACGCGATAATGCCGAGCCCGGCGCGCAATTCTTCCTCGGTGGTTGATCCAAGCGAGATCCGCACTGACGGCCGCCACCCGGAATCGGTGATGCGGAAGGAGGAGCCCGGCGCTATCGCCACCCCGTGCAAGCGCGCCTGGGAGACGAACCCCTCCTCCGTATGGCCGGCAGGCAGATGCAGCCAGACATGCAGGCTTTGCGGATGCGACCGGTAATCCAGACCGGCAAGCTTCTCATCGGCAATGGCATGCCGCGCCGTCAGGGCCTTTCGCTGCCATGCGACGAGTTCGAGCGCGGTCCCGTCGCTCACCCAGCGGGTGGCAATCTCGGCGATCGCCGGCGTCGCCATCCAGTTGGAAACCAAATGCCTGTTGGTCACGGCTGAAACATAACGGTCCGGCGCCGCCAGATAGCCGATCCTCAGGCCGGGCACGGTGATCTTGGTGAAACTGGTGACGTAGAACGTGCGTTCGGGCGCAAAGGCGGCAATCGGTGGCGCCCGCCCCTCGACCAGTGGCCCCAGCACATCATTCTCGATGATCGCGATGTCGTGCCTGCGGGCCACCTCGGCAAGTGCTGCGCGCCGTTTCGCGCTCATCAGCGTGGCCATCGGATTGATCACTGAGGGCTGCAGGAACACGGCGCGAATGACGCCATTGCGGCACGCCGCGTCAAGCGCCTCCGGAATCATGCCGTCCTCGTCGATCGGCAAGCCTTCCAGATGCAGACCCAGATAGGTCGACAACGGCATCAGGGTGTGATGGCTGATGGCCTCGGCGGCGATGGTGGAGCCGGGCAGCGCGGCGCTCATGACCGCCACGGTCATGGCCGGCGTCGCGCCATTGGTGATGCTGATATTGAGCGGGGAGACATCCAGCCCGCATTTGGCCAGCCACTCGGCGGCAACCTTGCGATGCAGCGGAAAGACCATGTTCGGACGGAAGGACAGCGCCGAACTCGACGGCAGGTTCTCTCCCAGCCAGGTGAAGGCTTCGCGCATCCGGTCGAGATGGATCTGCTCGCAAACCGGCTTCAGGATCGACAGGTCGATCAATTCACCCAACCGTTCCGGCAGATAGGGCGGCTCCGGCTCACGCGCCTGGGTCTGAACGAAACTGCCGCGACCGACCTCCCCCGCAATCAAACCGCGACGAATCAACTCGTCATAGGCCCGGCTGACCGTCTGGACCGAGAGATCGAGATCTTCCGCCAGACGCCGATGCGTCGGCAATCGATCGCCATTGGAGAGCATCCCCTCCCGGATCGCGCGCGCGAATTGTTCAGCCAGCGAGAGATAGGCCGGGCGGCGGAGTTGCAGAGGATCGGGATGCCAGTTTGTCATGATATGAGAGTGCTAAATATCATCTCAATTGACAATGTAAAAATGCGTCCTCATTGTCGATTTCCAGCAATTGATATGATTGACCAGACGCGGGAGCACCTCGGCATGAAACTCGACGCGATCGATCTCCGGATCCTGTCGGCCGTTCAGGCCGATGGCCGCATCACCAAACTGGCGCTGGCGGAAAAGGCAGGCCTGTCGCCAACGCCCTGCTGGATGCGGCTGCGAAAACTGGAAAAAGCCGGCATCATCGCCGGCTATCACGCCCGCGTTGACGTCCGCTGCGTTGCTCCCGTGGCAAGCGTGATGATGGAGGTCACGCTCACCAATCACCGTCAAGTCGATTTCGATCGCTTCGAGCGCGTGGTCGCCGCCACGCCCGAAATCACCGCCTGCTGGTCGGTCGGCGGCGGCGTCGACTATATCCTGAAAATCATGGCCTCCGACATCGATGCCTATCAGCGTCTGGTCGACGGTCTGTTGGATCGTGAACTCGGCATAGACCGCTACTTCACCTACATCGTGACCAAGACGGTCAAGGAGGAGACGGTTCTGCCGCTTGCGGCGCTACTGCCTGAGCCGCGATAGACAATCTCTCCGGATTGCCCGGCCAATTCAGACCATATCTCTGCCTCTCTTGATCAGAACAGACAATCTCTCGCGGCCTTCATGGCACTCTCTTCGCAACAACTTGTGAGGAGATCCGGAGATGAATGCAGTTTTTGCCCGCGCCGCATTCCATGACGGCCTCAAGCGCCTTTGCGACCGCCAGTTGTTGCGGCAACTTGGCTATGTCGACGGGCGGTGGATGGCCGGCCATGACGGCAAGGCCTTTGAAGTTACCGACCCGGCCACCGGCGCCACGCTCGCCTGGGTCGCTAGCCTGGGCGCGGACGAAACCGCACAGGCTATTTCAGCCGCTGACGATGCATTCAAGTCCTGGGCAGACCTTCTACCGCAGCAACGGGCGACGACCTTGCGCAAATGGCATGAACTCATTGTTGCGGCGCGCGAGGACCTGGCGCTCATCATGACGCTGGAACAAGGCAAGCCGCTGGCGGAATCCCTGGGCGAGATCGACTATGCCGCCTCCTTCATCGAATGGTATGCGGAGGAGGGCAAGCGTCTCAACGCCGAGAGCGTGACCAGCCACCTGCCCGGCGCCGAGATGATCGTGCGGCGGGAAGCCCTTGGAGTCGTCGGCATCGTGACGCCCTGGAACTTCCCGCTGGCAATGATCACGCGCAAGGCAGCCGCCGCACTTGCCGCGGGATGCACCGCCGTCGTGCATCCATCCTCGGACACCCCGCTTTCAGCCTTGGCGCTCGCCGAACTTGGTGAACGGGCGGGCCTGCCTGCCGGCGTTTTCAATGTGGTTACCGGCGATGCCGCCACCATCGTTGGCAGCCTTTGTGACGATGCCCGTGTGCGGGCGATGAGCTTCACCGGGTCGACCGGCATCGGCAAACTGATCGCCGCCCAGTGCGCGCCGACGATGAAGCGCCTGGTGATGGAACTGGGCGGTCACGCGCCGCTGATCGTCTTTGCGGATGCCGACATCGACAAGGCCGTGGACATCGCGATGAGCGCAAAATTCGCCACATCCGGACAGGATTGTCTCGCCGCCAACCGGATTTACGTTCAACGCCCGATTTACGCGCCATTCTGCAAGGTCTTCGCGCAGAAGATCGCCGAACTGAAGACCGGATCCGGCCTTGAGGACGGAACCGACATCGGCCCGCTGATGCATGAGCGTGCGATCGAAAAACTCGAGGCCCAGGTCACCGACGCCATCTCCCAAGGCGCAAGGCTCACAGTTGGCGGCGGGCGCCACAAGGCCGGGCCCTTGTTTTTCCAGCCGACGCTGCTGACCGATGTTCCCGACACCGCGCTGATCATGCGCGAGGAGACCTTTGGGCCGGTCGCCGCCGTCACGGCATTCGACAGCGAGGACGAGGTGACAGCCCGCGCCAATGACAGTGAGTATGGGCTCGTGGCTTACCTGGTCACCGAAAACGGCGCCCGGCAGCTGCGCCTTTCGCGGGCTCTCGAATACGGTATGGTGGCGGTCAACAGGGTCAAGATCACCGGCGCCCCCATTCCCTTCGGCGGCTGGAAACAGTCCGGCCTCGGCCGCGAGGGCTCTCGCCACGGCATGGAAGCCTTCACCGAACTCAAATATCTCTGCATCGACACCGCCGCCTGAACAGGCCGCCCGACCTCACCAAAAGGAAATACCATGCTCGACCAAAGCAACGAACTCACCGCCTGGGACCGGGACCACTTCTTCCATCCGTCCACCCATATGGGCATGCATGCGCGCGGCGAAACGCCGACCCGCGTGATTGCCGGCGGCGAAGGCGTCTACATCACCGATACAAATGGCAAGACAAGCCTGGACGCATTTGCCGGACTTTATTGCGTCAATGTGGGCTATGGCCGCCAGAAGATCGCTGATGCCATCGCCGCGCAGGCCAAGAACCTCGCCTATTACCACGCCTATGTCGGCCACGGCACCGAAGCATCGATCACGCTTTCCAAGATGATCATCGACCGCGCGCCGGAAGGCATGAGCCGCGTCTATTTCGGCCTCTCCGGCTCGGACGCCAACGAGACCAACATCAAGCTGATCTGGTACTACAACAACGTCCTCGGCCGTCCGGACAAAAAGAAGATCATCTCGCGCTGGCGCGGCTATCATGGCTCCGGCGTCATGACCGGGTCGATGACCGGCCTCGAGCTGTTTCACAACGCCTTCGACCTGCCGCGCGCACCGATCCTGCACACCGAGGCACCCTATTATTTCCGCAGATCCGATCGCTCCATGAGCGAGGAGCAGTTTGCGCAGGACTGCGCCGACAAGCTGGAGGAAATGATCCTGGCGGAAGGCCCGGACACGATCGCCGCCTTCATCGGCGAGCCGATCCTGGGAACCGGCGGCATCGTTCCGCCGCCGCAGAGCTACTGGCAGAAAATCCAAGCCGTGCTCGACAAGTACGACATCCTGCTCGTCGCCGACGAAGTGGTGACAGGGTTCGGCCGCCTTGGCACCATGTTCGGCTCCGACCACTACGGCATGAAGCCCGATCTGATCACCATCGCCAAGGGGCTGACCTCAGCCTATGCGCCTCTGTCGGGCACCATCGTCTCCGACAGGATGTGGCAGGTGCTGGTGCAGGGGTCGGACCAGATGGGGGCGCTCGGCCATGGCTGGACCTATTCCGCCCATCCAATCTGTGCCGCCGCCGGGGTGGCCAATCTCGAACTGATCGACGAACTCGGCCTTGTTGAAAATGCGGGCGAGACCGGCGCTTATTTCCGCGCGGAGCTCGCCAAGGCCGTCGGCGGCCACAAACATGTCGGCGAGGTTCGCGGCGACGGCATGATGGCGGCCGTCGAATTTGTCGAGGACCGCGACGACCGCGCCTTCTTCGATCCGGCCAGGAAGATCGGACCGCAAATTGCCGCAGCGCTTGCCGAGCGCGGCGTCATCGGCCGGGCGATGCCGCAAGGCGACATTTTGGGCTTCGCCCCGCCGCTCTGCCTCACCCGCGAAGAAGCCGATATCGTCGTCAAGGCGGCGGCGGAAGCAATCGAGCAGGTGTTCGAAAGGCTGTGAGACCATAACGTCCGGCTGAACCGTCAAACCTGGAGATCTGCCCTCATGGCTGGGCAGGTCTCCGCCTGTATTCCGCTGCAGGCCACCGAAGCGGAGCCTGAACGACATTGACTATGGCGCAGACAGCCGACAGGCTGGGCTCGGAGTGTGAGACGATTTCGAGTGAGGAAGCTGCCGATGGCGGATCTAAGCCTGTTTGACCTGAGCGGGCGCACGGCGCTGATTACCGGCTCATCCCAGGGCATCGGCCATGCGCTCGCCGCGGGCCTCGCCAAGGCCGGCGCAAATCTGGTGCTGAACGGGCGCGATGAAGCGAAACTGGCCGATGCCGCGGCCCGGCTGGCAGGTACCTGCGCATCCATCCACCAGCTAGCCTTTGACGTCACCGACCATGCGGCGGCCCGCACGGCGATCGACGCGTTCGAAGCCTCCGTGGGCGCCATCGACATTTGCGTCAACAATGCCGGCATGCAGCATCGCGCGCCACTTGAGGAATTTCCCGCCGATGCGTTCGAGCGGCTGATGCGCACAAATGTCCATTCGGTCTTCAATGTCGGACAGGCCGTCGCACGCCACATGATTGGGCGCGGCCATGGCAAGATCATCAACATCGCCTCGGCGCAATCTGCGCTGGCCCGCCCTTCGATCGCGCCCTACACCGCCACCAAGGGCGCCGTCGCCAATCTGACGAAGGGCATGGCCACCGACTGGGCCCGTCACGGTCTGCAATGCAACGCCATCGCGCCGGGCTATTTCGACACTCCGCTCAACGCCGCCCTGGTCGCTGACCCGGATTTCAGCGCCTGGCTCGAAAAGCGCACGCCGGCCGGCCGCTGGGGCCGGGTCGATGAACTCGCCGGCGCCTGTATATTCCTGGCATCCGACGCCTCATCCTTCGTCAACGGCCATACGCTCTATGTCGATGGCGGCATCACCGTGTCGCTCTGATGGCCCGGCGCTTTGTCATCATGGGCGTTGCGGGCTGTGGCAAGACCAGCGTCGGCGAGAGCTTGTCGCGGCTGACCGGGATAGCATTCATCGACGGTGACGCGCTGCATCCGAAAGCCAATGTCGACAAGATGTCGGCTGGCGTCCCCCTGACCGACGAGGATCGCTGGCCCTGGCTTGAAGCCATTGGCCGTGAGTTCGCCAAGAGCCAAGCCCCGCTGATCATCGGATGCTCGGCGCTCAAGCGCAGCTATCGCGACAAGATCCGGCACCATGCCGGAGCGATGGTGAGCTTCGTTCACCTCAGCGGTAGCCGCGACATCATCAGCCAGCGCATGGGGGAGCGCGAGAATCACTTCATGCCGCTGACCCTGCTTGACAGCCAGTTTGCGGCGCTGGAGCCCCCAGGCATTGATGAGCAGTCGATAACCATCGACATCGATCAGCCGCTTGACGCCATCGTCGCGCAGGCGGCGCGGCATCTGGCCGGACCGTCCGCAGCGGCCGGACGAAGCGCAAAAGACGCTTTGTAGAGATTCTACTTCTGATCCGGCAGTTCGCCCACAAGGATCGCCCGGAAATCATTGACATTGGTTCCGGTCGGGCCAGTGACGAACAGATCCCCGATCGCGTTGAAGGCGCCCCAGGCGTCGTTGGACGAGAGACTTGCCAGCGGATCGAGACCCTGGGTTCTCAGTCGCCCGGCGGTGGAACCATCGGCGAAGGCGCCGGCATTGTCCTCAGAGCCGTCAATCCCATCGGTGTCGGCGGCGAGCGCCGCGATCGCCGCAACGCCATCAATGGCGGAGGCCAGGGACAACAGGAACTCGGTGTTGCGCCCACCCCTGCCCTTGCCGCGCAAGGTCACGGTTGTTTCGCCGCCGGAGAGAATGACCACCGGCTTGGTGAAGGGCCGGTCGCGGCCAGCCACTTCCCGGGCGATTGCGGCATGAACCAGCCCGACATCACGCGCCTCGCCCTCGATTGCGTCGGACAGGATCACCGCATCAACGCCGGCGCGCCTGGCCATGTCGGCGGCGGCCTCGAGCGATAGTCCGGCGGATGCAATGATTCGGACTTCGTTTTTCGCAAACACCGGATCATCCGGACGCGGCGGCAGATCCTTGCCGCTCCGCAAATGCTCGCGAATATTCTCGGGCAACGCGATGGCGCGCGCGGCGATCATCGCCTCGACTTGCGCCAAAGTCACCGCATCGGGAATTGTCGGGCCAGAAGCGACCTGGCAGGCTTCATCGCCGGGCACGTCGGACACCACCAGCGACACCACTTTCGCAGGCCACGCTGCGGCGGCCAGCCTGCCGCCCTTGATCCGGCTTGCGTGCTTTCTGATGGCGTTCATCACCCCGATCGGCGCGCCGGAAGCAAGCAGCACCCGGTTGAGGTCCTGCTCGTCGGCAAGCGTCAGCCCTTCAGGCGGGGCTGGCAGCAAGGCCGAGCCGCCGCCGCAGATGAGAGCCACGACGAGATCATCTCCGCTGAGACCGGAGACTGTGGCAAACAGCGCTTCAGAGGCTGCCAATCCGGCGCTGTCGGGCACAGGGTGGCTGGATTCAAGCACTTTGATCGTCTTGCAAGGCGCAGCATAGCCGTAGCGGGTGACCACCGTGCCGCTGAGCGGACCGTCCCATAGATCTTCAAACGCAGCCGCTAGCTGTGCGGCGCCCTTGCCGGCGCCGACGACCACAGTCCGGCCTTTGGGCTTTTGCGGCAACGCATCCATCAGCGCGCGTTTCGGATCGGCGCGCAGCACCGCGGCCTCAAACAAGCCGGCCAGGAAATCTCGTTTACGGGGATCAATCACGCTTCAATATCACACACAAACACGCCATCCACGCCGCCTTCGAGCCTTGCCACGAGTTCAGCGCCTGTGGCTTGATCAACACTGTTATCAAGATCGGCATTTCGGCCTGTTTCATCAGCGAAGTCAAACCGGAACATGTCATTTAAGCCGCGCATCAGGCGGTCAGACATAATGCGGTGCTTCCGGCATGCTGTTCTCGTCGCAAGACGTGTAGCTGCAACAGGCCGCAAACCCTACCCTGCTCATCCTCTGCGCTCGGAGGCGAAAGAGCCCGGAGACGGCGGGAACACCACCGTCTTGTTGCCATTGACAAAAACCCGGCCGTGAATATGGGCGTGAATGGCCCTAGCCAGCACCTGCGCCTCGACATCGCGCCCGAGAGATACATAGTCTTCCGCCGACTGCGCATGCGTGACCCGGATCGTGTCCTGCTCGATGATCGGGCCTTCATCCAGGTCCGCCGTGACATAATGCGAGGTGGCGCCGATCAGTTTGACGCCGCGCTCGAAGGCTTGCTTGTAGGGGTTGGCGCCCTTGAAGGAGGGCAGAAACGAATGGTGGATGTTGATGATCCGCCCGGACATTTTCTGGCACATCTCGTCGGAGAGAATTTGCATGTAGCGCGCCAGCACAATCAATTCCGCGCCGGTCTCTTCAACGACCTGCATGATGCGCGCTTCCGCGTCCGGCTTGTTTGCCTTCGTCACCTTGATGCAGTGAAACGGGATGTCGTGGTTTACCACCAGCTTCTGATAGTCCATGTGGTTGGAGACGACGGCGGCGATATCCACCGGCAAGCCGCCTATCCGCCACCGGTAGAGCAGGTCGTTGAGGCAGTGGCCGAAGCCGGACACCATGATGACAACCTTGCGCTTGACCGATTCGTCAAAAAACTCGGCTTCCATGTCGAAGCCGCGCGACACCGGTTCAAACGCGCTGATGAGATCATCGAGGCTCCGGCCATCTTCCGACCTGAAACTCATGCGCATGAAGAAATTGCCGGTTTCCACATCATCGAACTGGGCGCTGTCGGTGATGTTGCATCCCTGCTCTGCCAGAAAAGTGGATATGGCGGCGACGATACCCCGCCTGGACTGGCATTGAACGCGAAGGGCGAAACTTGTCATGTCATTCCTGTCTTTCTTTTGTCGCGCGAAATGGGTTGGCGCCGGGGCGGCCTCTGTTTTCAGATGGTGTCCAGCCGCACCGGCAAGCCGCTCCTTGCGGATCGCGTCGCGGCCTCAGCCATGGCAACCGCTTTGACAAACGCATCGCATTCCATCGCATAGGCCGGCACGTCCCGTTGCAGGAAAAAAGCATTGCCTTGTCCGTCGATAGCTTGGCTCGAATTGCACCAAAGGACTGTTATTGGCTGGCCAGCCGATTTGCCAGATTAAATTTGCCCTTGCAGCAGAAAGACCTCGGCCGCAGTAAACCGTCGAACGTCTGATCGTCGAGGGGGACGCCGTGCTTTACAGCGGCAAGGGACAACTGCCCTCCCAGATCCGGTCCGCAAAAATCCGTCCGCCCGGAAGCGACCCGGAGCGGGTACGCCAACAAGCCTTACGCGGTGGCTTTGCGCCAGGATCTGGCGCACTGGCCGGCCACCAGCGACACCATGAACGTGCTTGCCTTTGTCAACCGGCACGATCCTGCCTTTTGCGATTTTGACGCTGAGGCAGACGGAGCGCCGGATCCGTTCTCAATGCCAATACGCCCGAAGAGCTGGCCGAGGCGGAAAGCTATCTCGCCGCACCTGGGGCTTGATTTTGCCCGTCCTCGGCATCTCCGGATGAACACCCCGTCGGACCTGGCTTGAAGCGGCCGGAAC
>LADQ01000052.1 GCA_000961635.1 Hoeflea sp. BRH_c9
CGCGTCACGACCGCGGCGGCGGCCTCAGGTCGGTCCGGAGACAAAGGCGATGGCCGCGGGCGGATCATCCATGTCCGGCGCCAGCGTCAGGCTCAGCCGCCCGCGCAACAACCGCTCGCCATGGCCGATGGTGAAGCCGGTATATCTCGGCCGGTTGCTGTCGGCCTTCATCTGCTCGATGAGATCAATCAGCGGCGATTCAAGCGTGAGCTTGAGATTGCTCAGCGCCGCGACCGTGTCGAGGCCGGTAAACCGGGTCTGCAGATACATCAGGAAGGCGCTGTTTTGGAACAGGATCTTCTTGTCGACCGAGATGATGAAGGCCGGAACCGGACAGGCGGCGATGATGGTTTTCGAATTGAACCGGCCGATCCTGGCGCGCAGGCTGTCATATTGAGCCAGCAGCCGCCGCATGACGGAGGCGCGCACGAGCGAACTCAGGCCGCTGTCGCCGGTCTTGCCGACATGCAGCCGCGAAATGTAATCCGCAACCGAGACGCCATCGGCCCGGGTCACGTCCTCGAGCGCCGTCCAGAACACACGTTCGAGACGGAAACCCCTGCGCTTGCCCCCCGTGTTGATTGCCCGGAAGTGCGGCTTGAGTTGTTCCGGGTCATACATAAAATCACGCCTTCTTCTTCAAAGCTGGGCAGTTATCGGTTCGATTTAGGCTGGACACCATGGGGTCAGGGCTCATCGGTCATCGGCCCTCATCGCTCGGTCAAGGCTTCGTAGCGGGCTTTGCTGATCGGTTTCAGCAGGTAATCGAGCACGGTCATTTCGCCGGTCAGGATTTCCACCGAGGCAATCAGACGGGCCGGATCGCATGCTTGACCTCGGCCCGGCGGGCGCCGCCGTCAAACAGGGTCTGCGTGAAGGTCAGCCCGACATCGGCCGAATCCAGGCTGTCATCCTGCGTACCAAGCCGGCGACGGCCCGGGCTGTCCAGCTTGCGCCCGCCCGCCGACGCCTCAAGATCAAGGGTCGGCAGATACAGGCCGCGCGCCTGCCGCAGCTCAAACTCCACCGCCTCGCGATTCTCCGCCGAAGACAGGATTTCCGGATTGGACTTCAGCGCTTCCCCAACCGCTTCCTTCAACGTCAAGGCGCTCGCCGGACCAAGCGAAAGCGCGCTCACGGCAACGCTCAGGCAAATCGCCCTCAAAGCCAACCCATACATCGTCACCCCACTCAATTCAGCCCCATAACTTCATAACAGGTTGTTTTATAGAGAGAGTCAAGCTTCAGCGCGGGTCAAGTTCTTGATCGCCGCAGACAATTGAGACGTCGCATCAGGAGTTTGTTAACGAAAATTGATAAAACCGCTTGCCTGTTCCATTCAGGGTTGTCGCCAATATGATCGCGGGACAGGAAGTTCACCGTTTGGCCTTATACAATAGTTCAACATCCTTCCTCCAACTGTTCTCGGCTCGAGCACAATGCACATTTTTTCGCCATGACCATTAATTTGGCAAAAGCCGATTGACATGAGGCAAGAACCGCATTTTATTTTGTCTAGACAAATGCGGAGCAATGCTCCCAGGTCGCCAGTAATCCACGCGCCGGTGAGGCGGCAATCCAAAAGGAAGCAAACGACATGAAACTCAAATCCCTCCTGACCACCGCCATGGCCGGCCTGATTGGCCTGGCTACGCTGGGTGCGGCGCAAGCCGAGGACGTTCTTGACAAGGTCAAGGCCGCAGGCGTTCTCAAAGTCGGCACCGAAACCGCCTTTGCTCCGTTTGATTTCATCGACGCCGGTGAACATGTCGGCCTCAATATCGATCTCTTCGCCGAAATCGGCAAGGAACTGGGCGTCACCATCGAATGGGTGACGCTGCCATGGGATGGCATGTTTCCGGGCCTGGAATCGGGCAAGTTCGACATGGTGGCGGGCCCCGCCACCATCACCAATGCCCGCATGGAGCGCTTCCGCTTCACGGCTCCGATCGCGGAAGCCACGGTCGCGCTTCTGAAAAAGGCTGGCGACGACACGATCACCAAGCCTGAAGACATTGCCGGCAAGGCAGTCGGTTCGGGCAAGGCGACCGCGCAGCTGGCCCAGCTCGTCGAGTTCGGCGCGACCCTGCCAAGCCCGGTTGAAGCAAAGGAATATGTCAGCTTCAACGAAGCCTATGCCGATCTTGCCGCCGGCCGCGTGGTCGCGGTGGCGAACTCGTTCCCCAACATTGCCTATGTCGCGCAGCAGCGCCCCGAAACATTCGCACTCATTGAGCCGCCTTTTGGGGTGAAGACCTATTTCGGCTTCCCCGGCCGTCCTGATCCTGAATATGCAACGCTGATGGACGCCATCGACGCGGCGCTGGCCACCATCAAGGCAGATGGCCGGCTGGGCGCCATCCAGAAAAAATGGTTTGGCGTAGAATTCGATACGCCTGACAAGATCACCAAAGCCGCGATCTGATTAGCTGGACCCGCGCAACCGGCCCGCTGCGCCATTCATTGGCTAGAAAGCCCGTTGCGCGGGCGCCACATTGGGTTATCTCCCACACAGCACTATGGTTCAGGCGGCTCAGGCCACATCTGACGCACGAGGAAAGGTCCGTTCATGTCATGGAAGCTGTTCTGGCTTCTGGTTGAAGCCGCGAGGCTGACCATCCTCCTCAGCGTCATCTCCGTCAGCATCGGATTTCTGCTGTCATCGCTGGTCTGCGCGGCAGTCATGTCGACACATCGTTCGGCCCGGATCGCCGGAAAACTGTTTGTCAGTTTCTTTCGCGGAACACCGCTGCTGGTGCAGCTTTTGCTGATCTATTACCTGCTGCCGCAAATCGGGTTGAACGTGCCAAGCGAAGTGGCGGCCATTGTCGGCATGTCGTTGTGCACGGCCGCCTATCAGGCGGAGATCCTGCGCGGCGGATTTTCAAGTGTGCCGAGGGGGCTTATCGAAGCCGCCAACATGTGCGGCTTCTCGAAATTCGCCATTTTCCGCCGCATCCGCCTGCCAATCGCCGTCCAGCTGACCATCCCCGCCTTGATCAGCGAAGCGATCATGATGCTCAAATCCTCGTCGCTCGTCTCGGTGGTGGGCGTGGTTGAATTGTCGCGCATGGCGCAGGATCTGGCCGCAAGCACCTATCGGCCGCTCGAGCTGTTTGCCGCCGCCGGGCTGATCTATCTCATCATCAATCTCGTGGTGGCGGGCTTCGGCCTGCAGCTTGAAAAGCGCATGCAGTGGGGAAGGACATGACGTTCGATCTCGATCTCATCGTGCTTTATCTGCCCGACATTGTCCGCGCCCTGGGCGTCACCATTCTGCTGTGGCTGGCTGGCTCGGCGCTCGGACTCCTGGTCGGGTTTCTGATCGCGGTGGCCCGGCGCTACGGTCCACGCTGGCTTGACTGGGCGCTTTTGGCACCGGTCGAACTGATCCGCGGCACGCCGTTTCTGGTGCAGATTTTCCTGCTCTATTATGGCGGCCCGTTCATTGGCCTGTCGCTCGACAGCATCACGGCAGGTCTTCTCGGCCTGACAATCTATGGGGCGGCCTACTATTCCGAACTATGGCGCAGCGGCTTTGTCGCCATCCCGAAAGGTCATGTCGAGGCGGCGCAGTGCGTGGGGCTCAACCGCACGCAAACCCTGCGGCGGATCATCCTGCCGGAAATGACCATGCTGTTGCTGCCATCGATGGTCAACATGACCATTCTCATGCTGAAGGAGACCGCCATTCTTTCGATTATTTCCGTGCCGGAACTGACGCTCGCCGTCAGCGCGCTCGGCACCAAATACTATGCTTTCGTCGAGGGTTTTGCGATTCTGGCGCTGGTTTACTGGGCCCTGGTCGAGGCCTGCAGCGCCCTCGGGCGCTACGCTGAAAGCCGTCTTTCCAAATACAGGTTTGCCGTATCATGAGTGCCAAGCCCGCCATCAAGGTTGAAAAACTGGTCAAGCGCTTTGGCAAGACCACGGTTCTCGAAGGCATTGATCTGGCCGTGGAACGGGGGCAGGTGACCTGCCTGATCGGCCCGTCAGGTTCGGGCAAAAGCACGCTGCTGCGCTGCATCGCCCTGCTCGAAGAAGCAAATGAAGGCTTCATCGAAATCAACGGCGAACCTCTGGGGTTTGCCAGCGGCCCCAATGGCGAGCGGGTTCGCCTGCCTTCCTCGGAAACCCAGAAAGTGCGCGCCCACATTGGAATGGTGTTTCAGCAATTCAATCTCTGGCCGCACATGACCGCGCTCGGCAATGTCACTGAAGCCTTGGTCACCGTACGCCGGATGCTGCGGAAGGACGCCGAGCAACGCGCCATGACGCAATTGTCAAACGTTGGCCTGAGCGACCGCGCCGGCCATTATCCCAGCGAATTGTCCGGAGGCCAGCAACAGCGCGTGGCGATCGCCCGCGCCCTGGCGCTCGATCCCGACATCATGCTGTTTGACGAGCCGACATCCTCGCTGGATCCCGAGCTTACCGGCGAGGTACTGGCGGTCATGCGCGACCTGGCCGAGAGCGGCATGACGATGCTGGTGGTCACCCATGAGATCGGCTTTGCCGCCTCCGTCGGCTCGAAAATCGTGTTTCTGGACCAGGGAAAGCTGATTGTTGAAGGCAAGCCGGAAGAGGTGTTCGGCAAGCCCCGTCACGAGCGGATTGACCAGTTTCTCGACACCTATCTCGACCGCGGCGCCGCGACGCTGCTTTGAGCGGCGATCAGCTTCTCACGCGATCAGGAGGCGAGCGGGAAAGCACCGGCAGGATGCGTTGCTTGATGTGACATTGCCTGCTGACAATGCGACAATAGAGGCTCGGACAAGCGAGGATGACTGCAATGTTTGTGAAAAATGCCTGGTACGTGGCGGCACTCGATCACGAGATCGGCCGCAGCCTGACACAGGTCCGCATTCTGGGTGAAAACGTGCTGCTCTACCGGCGCCAGGATGGCGTGGCGATCGCGCTCGAAGACGCCTGCCCGCACCGCAAGCTGCCGCTGTCGATGGGCCGGCTTCTGGGCGACGAGGTTGAATGCGGCTACCACGGCTTGCGATTTGATTGCGCCGGCGTCTGCACGCGGGTTCCCGGCGCCGAACGCATTCCCCATGTCGCAAAGGTGCGGGCCTATCCGCTGGTCGAGCGCTACGGCATGTTGTGGATCTGGCCAGGCGACACGGCGCTTGCAGATCCCGCCAAGATCTTCCGAATCGAGCAGTGGGACAATCCCGATTGGGGCAAGAGCCGCGGCGACGCCATGAGTGTTGACTGCAACTATCTCTACATCACCGACAATCTGCTCGACCCCTCCCACGTTGCCTGGGTTCATCCCTCCTCGTTTGGCAACGCCGCCTGTGAGGACGTGCCGGTGAACACCCGTGAAACCGAAGACGGCGTGGTGGTGTCGCGCTGGATGATGGATGTCGACGTCGCGCCGTTCTACGCGCCTTTTGTCAAGTTCAGCGGCCGCGCCGACCGCGAACAGCATTACGAGGTCCGCTATCCCTGTCACGCCATCATCCGGGCGGTGTTCGTGCCCGCCGGAACCGGCGGACCCGGCAAGCCGCTGCATGAGGATGTATTTCTCATGGACAGCTTCAATTTCATGACGCCGATTGACGAAAAGCGGTCGCGCTATTTCTGGTTCCAGATGCGCAATTTCGCGCCCGGGGATGAAGAGGTCTCGGCGCAGTTCGGCAGCGCGGTTCAGGCGGCTTTCGAGGAAGACCGCATTGTTCTCAATGCCGTGCAGATAGGCATGGACACCAAGACCACGCCAAACCTCAACTTGAAGATCGACAAGGGGCCGATCCGGTTCCGCCAGCATATTCAACGCATGGTCGACGCCGAAAACCAGATCCAGCAGGCGGCGGAGTAAGCCGCCGCCTCGCTGCAAGGCCGGTGGTTTTGCGCTTATCCGGCGCGCCTTTGGCCGGCCGCACTCGCCAGGATGCACAGCAGCTCGAACATGATCGAGATCCCGAGCCAGGCCGTGCCGCCGGAGGCGTCAAAGGGCGGCGAGACTTCCACCAGATCGGCGCCGATGACATTGACGCCCACCAGTTCGCGCACCACCTGAATCGCCTGGAAAGAGTTCGGCCCACCCACTTCCGGCGTTCCGGTGCCCGGCGCGAAGGCCGGATCGACAAAATCGATATCGTAGGACACATAGGCCGGCGCCTGGCCGACAATCTCGCGCGCCTCCGTCATCACATCTTCGACGCCGCGGGCGAAAAACTCCTCGATGGTGATCAGCCTTATGCCAACGGAGCGGGCGAAATCCTTGTCCTCGGTGTCGTAGGATGTGCCGCGAATGCCGATCTGAACCACCCTTTTCGGGTTCAGAAGTCCTTCCTCGACCGCGCGCCGGAACGGCGTGCCGTGGGTGTATTTGGAGCCGTTGAAATAGCTGTCGAACAAATCCGTATGGCTGTCGAAATGGATCATCCCGACGGGCGCATCCGAAGCCAGTCCGCGCAGGATCGGCAGCGTACACAGATGATCGCCACCGGCGGTCAGCGGCACAATCCCGGCGGCTTTCACCCGCGCATAGTAATCTGAGAACCGCTGCAGCGAATCCATCAGATCCGCCGGATTGGGCGCAACATCGCCAAGATCGGCGCAATTGGCCAGTTCGAACGGCCGTACGCCGGTGGCCCCGTTTCCGGCCCGTATCATGGTCGAGAGATCGCGCAACTGGCGCGGCCCATGGCGGGGGCCCGGCCGATTGGTGGTGCCGCCATCCCAGGGCGCCCCGATCAATCCGATGGCGACATCCTTGATGCGCGGATCATCCAGCGGCACATGCGGCAGCCGCATGAAGGTGGCGATACCGGCAAATCGCGGCAGGTCAAAACCCGATACAGGATGGAAAAACGGATCGCTCATATTGTCTCCGGAAGGTGGTTCGATGGTCCAATGCGGCGGATTTGAGAAGACCCTGCCGCGGCGGATTTGTACAGGCGTTTGCAACTCAACCGGCCGCAACGATTTGGAAATCACACGCATTCAGACTTTCTGGTTGTCGATATAGGCGTCCAGCCTGTCAGGGTCGAAAATAGTGCCATCGAAAAAGCCGTCGGGACCGAGATAGAGAAATTGCGAGGAGGCCCCGACCGCAATGGTCCGTTGCAACGCGCCTTCCACCTTGGAATTGGCCGACGGCACCGGAACGCCGATTTCGCTGAGCACGGTGCGATAGATATCAGGCCGGTAGCTTCGGCGCGCCGTCTCCGCATGGGCGGCGGAATGGGTGACATAACCCCAGCGAACCATCTGCGAATAGAACCAGAGCGCGTGGCTCTGCCACGGAAAGGTCGCCGCCCGGCCGTGCGGCTGGAAGAAATCAGGGGACGCGGCTGAACCCGCTTCGCCCAGAATGGACCCGTCAAGCGCCGGAAGAATGACGCCGGCGGGTTGGCCGAGATATTTGGGCGAGCTCAACAAATTCGCCAATTCAATATGGTTGGACGGCTGACCGCACCATTCGGCGGCGCGATAGAGCGCACGCAACAGGGCATGAAGCGTCGGAGCATTCTGCTCCGCCCAATCCTCGCGGACCGCCAGCACTTTCTCGGGACTGGAGGCCCAGATCGAGGATTTGGTGGTGATGATCCGGCCCGCCCCCTGAATGACGCCGACGGTGTTCCACGGCTCCCCGACGCAATAGCCGTCGATCTGTCCGGAAGCCAAGGCGTCAGCCATCAAGGGCGGCGGCAGGATGACAATCTCGATGTCCTCATCCGGCGCGATGCCGGATGCGGCAAGCCAATAGCGCAATTCGAAATTATGCCCGGAAAATGGATGCACCACGCCAAACTGAAGCGGCTTGCGGGCTTCAGCCCTTCCGGCCCTTACAACCCTGGCCAGGGCATGGCCGGCAGCCTTGGCATCCATCATCTCGAATGCCCCGCCCTGCCGCATTCTCTCAAGCAAGGCGGAACTGACGGTGATGGCGTTGCCGCCCAGGCCAAGCGCCATCGGCGCGATCAAGCGGCAGTCAAACGGCGTCAGACCCAGATTGGAGGCGATCGGCATTGGCGCCAGAGCGTGGGAGATCTCGAACTGGCCGACGGCCAGCTTGTCACGGACATTGGCCCAGGATGTCTCCCGGACAAGATTGAGCGCGATGCCCTCGGCTTCGGCAAATCCGTGTTCCCGGGCGGCGATCAGGATCGCGCTGTCGGTCAGCGGAAGAAATCCGGCGCTCAACTCTATCATCATTCAGTCCCCTCATTGCCAAGCAGCCCCGCCGACATCACCAGGCTTTCCGCCACGTCGACGATCTTGCGGTTGCCGTTCATCGCCGCCTTGCGCAACAGCTTGTAGGCCGTGTCCTCATCGACCCCGCGCGACTTCATGATCAGCCCCTTGGCCTGTTCAACCACCTTGCGCTGCTCGAGAGCCCCGCGCGCCTCCTCAAGCTCGCGCTCAAGCCTGGAGAACGCATTGAACCGGCTGATGGCCATATCGAGGATGCTCTTGACCCGCTCCTGGCGCAGGCCATCCACCACATAGGCGGACACCCCGGCATCGATGGCAGATTGCATCGCCTCCTTATCGGAGCGGTCAACGAACATCGCGATCGGCCGTTTCACCGCCCGCGACAATTGAAACATGTTTTCCAGCATGTCGCGGTTGGGGTTTTCCAGATTGATGACAATCACATCCGGCTCATGCAAAGCGATTTTTGCCGCAATGCCGCTCATTTCGCTGATGACCATCACTTGAGTGTGCCCGGCAGCGGACAGCCCCGCTTCGATGATCGAAGCGCGGGTCGGATTCTCATCTATGATCAGGACGGACGGAAGAGTTTCGGCCATGCCGGCATTTTGCGCGTTTGCAAAACTTGTGCAATGCACAAAATACCGGTTTCAGAATATTTGGCGCGCCGGCTCAGGCCGGTTCCGGGCTCTCCCAACAAGTCCTGCGTGCCTGATCATGCGCCCGTCTCACCGAATTTAATGACGCAGTGCGCCTTCAATGTTTCCGGAAACAGGCTTATAGCGGGCGGCAAGCGCGCGCGATGGCCGGCGCAGGGAAGAGGAGTTGATTGCATGACCAAGACAGCGTCACCGGTGGATCCTGAAGGTCTCATGGAATTTTCGGTGGTCTTCACCGATCGCTCCCTCAATCACATGTCGAAGTCGTTTCAAACCGTCATGAACGATCTCAACGCCATGCTTTGCGAGGTCTATTCCGCGGAGGCGGCGGTGATTGTTCCCGGTGGCGGGACATTCGCGATGGAGGCGGTTGCCCGCCAGTTTGGCGCCGATGCGAAGGTGCTGGTCATCCGCAATGGCTGGTTTTCCTATCGCTGGACGCAGATTTTCGACACGGGTGACATTGCATCGGAGTCAACCGTGATCAAGGCCACGCAGACAGGCAACGAGAGCACCTCGCCTTTTGCGCCGCAATCGCTGGAGGTGATCACCGCCAAAATCCGCGAGCAGCGCCCGAACATCGTGTTCGCCCCGCATGTGGAAACGTCTTCCGGCGTGATCCTTCCGGATGATTATCTCAAGGCCATCGCCGAAGCGGCCCATGATGTTGGCGCCCTGTTCGTGCTTGATTGCATTGCCTCGGGATGCATCTGGGTTGACATGAAAGCCACCGGCGTCGATGTGCTGATCTCCGCGCCGCAAAAGGGCTGGAGCGCCTCACCTTCGGCCGGGCTTGTCATGCTTGGCGCCCGCGCGCTGGAGCGGCTGGGCGAGACCAAGAGTTCGAGCTTTTCGCTGGATCTGCGCAAATGGCACGACATCATGCAGGCCTATGTGGCTGGCGGGCATGCCTATCATTCGACGATGCCGACCGATGCGCTTGTGGTGCTGCGGGACCGTATGATCGAAACCCGAGACTTCGGCTTCGATCTCGCCCGTGACCGGCAGTGGGAGCTTGGCCGCAAGGTGCGGGCGTTGCTGGCCGGCCAAGGGTTCAGATCCGTCGCGGCGCCGGGATTTGAGGCGCCGGGCGTTGTCGTCAGCTACACCAAGGACCCCGAATTCCAGAACGGCAAGAAGTTCCTGGCCCAGGGCATGCAGATTGCCGCCGGCGTCCCGCTCATGTGCGACGAACCCGCCGATTTCCGGACCTTCCGCATCGGATTGTTCGGCCTCGACAAGCTCGGCGATGTCGACGGCACGGTGGCCAAGCTGGAAAATGTTCTAGAAACACTTGCAGCCGCCTGACTTCAAAACCGGAAACAGCCAAAAGCATTTGGCAGCATTGAGCCACCGCGCAGCGAGTTGACTGCGCGGTGGTTCATCAGTTTGATCGTCAGGCTTTGCCGACGCTCTGGCGCTGTGTGCCCAGACCCTCGACGCCGAGTTCTATTGTCTCGCCACCCTTCAGATAGGTCTGCGGCTTCTGCCCCATGCCGACGCCCGGTGGCGTTCCGGTTGAGATCACATCGCCGGGCTGCAGGCTCATGAACTGGCTGACATAGCTGACAATATGGGCGACGCCAAAGACCATGGTCCTGGTCGAGCCATCCTGATAGCGATGTCCGTCAACCTCGAGCCAGAGTTTGAGATCCTGAGGATCGGCGACCTCGTCGCGCGTCACCAGCCATGGTCCGATCGGGCCGAAGGTGTCGCAGCCCTTGCCCTTGTCCCAGGTGCCGCTGCGTTCGATCTGGAACTCACGTTCCGACACGTCGTTGACGACGCAGTAGCCGGCCACATGATCGAGCGCATCAGCCTCATCGATATAGACGCCGCCCTTGCCGATGATGACGCCGAGTTCGACTTCCCAGTCGGTCTTGACCGAATTGCGCGGGATCAGAACGGTGTCGTTGGGGCCGCAGACGGCGCTTGTCGCCTTCATGAAGATGACCGGTTCCTTGGGCACCTGCGCGCCGGTTTCGGCGGCGTGGTCGGAGTAGTTGAGCCCGATGCAGATGAACTTGCCGACGTGACCGACGCAAGCGCCAATCCTGTCCGCTTCCAGTTCCGGCAAAGTCGCCGGATCGATCGCGGCGATCCTGGCCAGGCTTTCGGGCAGAAGCGCATCACCGGCGATATCGCCTATAACCGCCGACAGGTCGCGGGGGTTTCCGGCGGCATCAAGAATGGCAGGCTTTTCCTGTCCGGGTGCGCCAATGCGAAGCAATTTCATGTCATGGTATCCTTGTGTCTCTCAAGTCCGATCAGGCGGCGGCAATCCCGGCCGGCGTGACCCTGTGCAGCGCTATTGATAACGGTTTCGGTCCGATTGAAAAGCCCGGCGCTTCGGACAATGCCCGCGAATATTTGGCGGCAATTGCCTGCCCTCACCCACGCGGAGGTCATTTGACCGGCCTGAATTCGTGTTTGAACATTGCATTTCCATGTGGAAGGATCGGCGCAGTCTCCGGGTTTCGGGACGCCGGCTTGAGAGGAGGCAGCAGCATGATTGTCGACACCCATCTGCATGTGATTGATCTCTCCGCGCTGGATTACCCGTGGCTTGCCGGGAAGCCGGAGCTGAACCGTCCGTGGTCCTACCGGGCCTACGCGCTTGAAGCGCGCCGCGCCGGGATCACGCGCGCGTTGCACATGGAGGTCGACGTCGCGCCGGACCGCATCGAAGACGAAACCGGCATGGTCGCAACCCTGGCTGCGCAGCCTGACAGTCTGATCGCCGGAGCGATCGCGTCCTGCCGGCCCGAGGATCAGGGATTTACCGCCTATCTGGAGCGCCAGCGGGCAAATCCGTTGGTCAAGGGTTTGCGGCGCGTGCTGCACGTCATGCCTGACTCGCTTTCGGAACAGCCGCTGTTCCGCGAAAACATCGCGCGCCTATCAGGCACTGGCCTGAGCTTCGATCTCTGTGTGCTGCCGCGCCAGTTGCCGCAAGCGGTTGCCTTGGCCGACCTCGCGCCAGACGTGCATTTCATCCTTGATCACTGCGGCGTTCCCGACATCAAGAGCGACGCAAGCCAGCCATGGCGCACCCACATCGCCGAGATCGCGAAACGCCCGAATGTGACCGCCAAGATTTCCGGCGTCGTCGCCTATGCCGACCCCGAAAGCTGGATCGCCGACACCTTGCGGCCATGGGTCGAGCACACGATCTGCAGTTTTGGATGGGACCGGGTGGTCTGGGGCAGCGATTGGCCGGTCTGCACGCTGGGCGGCGGGCTTCTGGCCTGGGTGGCGGCCACACACGCGCTCCTGGAGGGCGCGAGCCCGGATGAAAAGCGCAAACTTCTGCGTGGCAACGCCGAACGGATCTGGTCTCTTTGAAGTTCCGCCAAAGCCGCCGCCGGCGGGCGGATCGGGCCTGAAGGTTTCACCCGCGGACCGGCGCCCGCGGGAGCGCCGGACTTGAAAGATTCTACCGGCGATGCAATAAGATTCACCGTGGAGTGGCTCATTTATAGTTAAACCGGGAGTTTTATTCTTGACCCTAACAAATCTCATGGCGACCCGTCGCGCGGCGATCCTGGCAGCGGGCTTGGCCCTGTCAATGCCGGCAGCTTTTGCACAAACCACCGATCGTCCGACTGCGGCTGCGCAGACGCCGAAGAACAATTGGGCAGTCAATTGCGGCACGGGCGAAACCGCCGAGGGGCCGCTGGTCTGTCAAATGATGCAGAATGTTGTTGTTCAGGAAACCAATCAGCGGCTTCTCACCGTTGTCGTGCGCCCACAGAAGGATTCCGCCAATCACACCCTGACCCTGGCATTGCCGCATGGCGTTGATTTTCTCAAGGGCGTCGATGTGCAGGTCGATGACAAAGAATCCTTCAACGTCCCGGTTCAGACAAGCAGCGCCCAGGGCGCTTTTTCGAACCTTCCGATCAGCGACGAATTGCTGGCTCAGCTGAAAGCCGGTACGGCGATCAAATTCAATTTTCAAGCCGTGTCGGGACAGACCTTCGCGGTGCCGATCAGCCTGATCGGCTTTTCAACGGCCTATGATAAACTGTCCGCCGGCTGAGCATCATGGCTGGCGACATCAAGGGCGGGTTCAAGGACCAGAACTTTTTCGAAAGAAGCATCGTTCTGGACGGCTCGTCCTTCGTCAATTGCGTGTTTTCCAGATGCACCATGGTCTATTCCGGCGGCGAGATCCCGGCGATGTCTGGATGCCGGTTTGACGATTGCACATGGCAGTTCGGTGGTGACGCGGCCAACACCATCGCCTTTCTCTCCGGCATGTACCGGGGCGGCTTCGACCGGTTGATTGAATCGACGTTTCACGAAATACGGCGCGGCGCGATGATCAGCCGAGCCCCCGAGCCGGCCGGGGCGACAACCGCAGCCTCAACCGCGGCCCGGTTTCTCAAGCCCTTGCGGATTTTCCGGATCCCGAAACAGGAGCAGTGATCAAAATGACTGACCTGACCGCCGACACATTCGATCCGCTGGACGGCGGGATTTTCACGGTGATGGCGGTAGCGCCGGTGCAGCAGCTTCGGTTGATCGAGATCTCGCGCAAGGGCCAGGGTGAGCGCGCGGGTGGCTCGTTCTCGCTGCTGTGGCAATCGGACACTCGGCTGGTGTTGCCGCAAGGCAGCTATGTGCTGAACAATGACAGCCTGGGCGATATCGAACTGTTCATCGTGCCCGTCGGCCGGGCTGGCGATGGCGTGCACTACGAGGCGGTTTTCGCCTGAACCATCATCCGGGAAAGCCCCGAGCCTGCAACAGTCCGCTATGGCTTGTCCGGCGCGGGCGGCCGCCATATGAGCAAATCGTAGACGCCTTTGTCCTCGACCGTCTCAAACCCGAGGCGTTTGTAAAGCCGCATCGCCGGATTGGTCTTTTCGACATGAATGCTGAGCGCTTTTGAGCTTGCCGCTGCTTCATCCATGACATCGGCCAGCAATGCCGCGCCCATCCCCTGCCCCCGCGCATCTGGCATCAGGGCAATATCGATGATCCGGTGTTCTCTCGGCCAGTGCTCGAGGTAAAGCCGCCCGACGGGCTGTCCGGCCCGTTCGATGATCAGCCACATGGCATCCGGATAGTGCTTGAGATAGTGACTGTGCTGGGCCTGGAACTGCATCTCCAGAAACGCGGCCTTCTCATCGTCGCTCCAGGGCGCCGGCGCCAACTCTTCCTCGCGCGTGGAGGCGTAAAGCCTTGAGAGGAAACCCGTGTCTTCTGGCGAGATGGCGCGGAATGTCAGCCCAAGAGCCGCAGCCCGCTGATACCGAGGGATCACGGAACCGGTCGCTCCGTGATCATGAGTATCGGACTTGGCGCCCACCGGCGTCAGCTGCGCGACGGATAAATTCCCACAAGCGCTATGCAGTAATTGCAAACCATGCTCGGTTGCATGTTGTTATGCGATAAATTTCCTCCAGTCTGCCCCACCTGGCCGCCGGTCAGATCAACCTTGACAGAATTTGCATTCATCGTCACTTCCGTGCCCGAAGTCGCGTAAGCATCATCGACGGCGGCAAGATAATTCCCGGCGGGCGAAGATTCGCCGCCACCCTGGCTAACGGCATGCAGTGTCCCGTTTCCGGTTACTCCGGTCAGCGCATGTGTATGCGCCGGCATTTCCATTATGGTCAGAGTGACTGTTTCCGTGCCCAGTCTTTCGCCAACCCGGTAAGTGGAGCCCCCGGGCATCTGCCCATGCGACAAAGCCGCACGTCCGCGCAAATCCGGCAGCGCGAACGTCGTGATGCCGTCACCGCCATAATTCGTGCCCAACAAGGAAAACAGGGATGAATTTTGGCTGATGCCCATGAGTTGCCCGGCACAGAATGCCCAGCCCCTTGGTGCAAAGTCAAACCCAAACAAACGTATTTCACCGACAAATGGCTCAGACATGCGCTTTCTCCCAAAATTATATTTCGTAACGAAGCATATAAATGAACTGAAATCAATTTATATTTGCAATATTATATTCTATATTTTAATATTAAAGTATTTTTTCAATATGTATAATAAAGCAAATCTTATATATTTATTTATTCATGCAATTAACCAGATATATCCCTGCATTTGCGACGCTACCCCATCAAGGAAGAGTACAGACGACATTCCCAGTGATTGTTCCGGTTGACGCAACACCAGCCGTGTTGTTGGCGGCGCCAAGTGCAGCCACATCGGCCTGGCTGATGAGCAGCAAACCGCCAGCTGTATTATCGAGATTGAAGGAATCTCCGCCCAGACCGAAGGCCGGCGGGCCACCAACTCCATCGCTGTTGCCGGTGGCATTCAGGCAAGCAGTCGCTGTCGCAGTGCTGACCTGGAGATAAATTCCGGACCCGGTGGTAACCGCGCCAACAATATTGTTGGTGACCGTCGCCTGCAGATTCGAGGTGCCTTCTGCCTCGAGCCGTATTGCCTCAGTTGCCGACGAAGTCACTGTATTGTTGGAGATCAGAACCCTCATTTGGGCGCCGTCGAAGGTTCGGATATCAATCCCTTCACCAGTCGGGTTGGACGCGATTATGTTGTTGTCGAGCGTTACGGACGTCGTGCCGGTACCGCCCTGGTCAATTTCAATGAGACCGAACGTACTGTCGCCACTGTCGACGGTGTTGTTGGCGATAACTGCCATGCCGCTGCCATCGTCCCACTCGATCTCGACGAACTGCGCGCCAATGTTCGAGGCAACTGTCACGCCACTCACATTGACATTGAGCGTCGATCCGGCGGTCGTGGTTTCGGCAAATACGGCGTCGTTGCCGACATCAAACTGTACATTCGCCGTAGTCAGAACGAATGCGTTGAGCACACCACCGTCATTCTGTAGATCAATACCCCGATCATCGGAACGGATGGTGCCGCCATTGATGGTCAGGCTGCCGCTGGTATCGTCAATCAGAATGGCCGCGCCTGTCGGATTGGTGCCGGCAACTGTGAACGAGGCATAGGTGAGATCAAGCGTCGTGCTGGCCATGGTCAGCGCATTGACGCCGGGGCTCGTCACCGTGTGAGAGCCGAGACGGTAGGTGCCGCCATGGGTGGCGCCAAACGCCTGGGCGCTGATGCCGGACTGGGTCGAGGTCACGCCGGAATAGTCGTAATCGCCCGAGGTGGCCGTGAACTCGAAAGCGCGGCTGCCCGCTGTCGCCACGTCGACAGTGCCGCTGACATTGATGTCGGTGTTGATGCCGGTCGCGTCGATGCCGTTGCCTGTGGTGGTATCGATGTTGACATTGGCAAAAGTGATGCTGGCGCCGTTGTTGCCGTTGAGCGTGATGGCGTCATTGGCGCCGGTGTTGAGCGTGGTGGCGCCGTTGAACTGGATGGCGCCGCCGGTGTTGCCGGTGATACTGATGCCCGTTCCGCCGGTACCGGCGACGGTGTTGGAGAACGTCACCGTGCCACCTGTCCGCCCGGCAATGTCGATGAGCGCGCCGGTGGCGTTGGTGATGCTTGCCACTGTGGTGACGTTGCCGGAACCGGCGTTGATCCGCACCGCCGCCCCGGTCGACGTGTCGATGGTGCCGCCATTGATATTGATGGCGTTGGTGTTGCCGGCGATGTCGATACCGTCGCCAGCGGCGTTGTCGATATTGACCGTGGCGATGGTGACCACGCCATTGGCGCCGTCCAGCCTTATGCCATCGCCGCCGGTGTTGTTGATCGTCGCACCGGCAAAGTTGAACGTTGCCGACGATCCGCCGGAAATTTCGATGCCGTCGCTCGTGCCGCCCGAGGTGCTGTTGACGGTCACGGCCCCGCCATTGAACGTGGCCCCATCGACATTGATCAGGCTGATGGCGTCGGCGACCACCGTTCCCGACGCCGCCAGCGTGTCGAAAGCAACGCCGCCGGCGCCGACGATGACGCCGTTCCAGCCGAGAATCTGGCCGGACGTCGTGTTGATCGAAGTATTTGTGCCGGTGATCGACATCGTTCCGCCGCCGGACGCCAGAAAGCCCGCGCCGGACGTGGTGGCGAGACCGAGGTCGCCCGAGAAGTTGTAGGTCCCCGTCGATGCGATCGTGATCGCGTTCGCAGTGCTCGTGCTGGCGCTGATGGCGGCGGAAATCGCGTGAATGCCGCCGGTGCCGCCATTCGACGCGAACGCAGCCGCGGCATTGTTCTGCGTGATCGAGCCGCCGAAGGTGAGTGCGGTAATGTTCGAGCTGTCGATGTTGAAGGCGGCGCCGGTCGGGCTGGTGATATTGGTGTTGGTGAAGGTGAACCCAGCGCTTGAGCCGTTGACGATGTCGACGCCGGCATCGCCGCCATTCAGCGTCACCGTGCCGTTGAAGCTGTAGGAACTGCCGTCGGCGTTGTCGAACTGCAGGCCGGTGCCGTTGGTGGCGTTGATCGCGCCGGAATAGGCCAGGCTGCCGGTATGGCCGCCCGACACGCTGACGGCGGCCGCATTGGCTGTCTGGGACAGCGACGAGCCGGCGCCGAAGCTGACCGCCGCGCTGCCGCCGGCGATATTGATGCCGGTGCTCGAACCGCCGGTGATCGTCGCAGTGCCGAGCGAGAAGCTGCCCGAGGAATTGGAGACGAGCACGCCCGCGTCCGTGGCGCCGGAAATATTGAGTGTGGCGATCGTCACCGCGTTGGAGCCGGCGCCGACGCCGGTGACCACGTCGAAAGTGACCCCGGTTGTGCCGGAACCGGTCGAGCTTACCGTACCGAATGTCAGATCGGTCGCAAGCGGATCAAGGAACAGCGCCGCGCCGGTGGTGGTGTCGATTGTGCCGGAGCCGCCGCCGGTGAGCTGGAAATCGGTGCCTGCGCCCTTGGTATCGACCGACAGGCCGGTGCCGCCGGTGTTGAAGATGTTCAGCGTCGAAATGTCGACATCGCCGATGGCATTGTTGAAGGTCAGGCCGTTGCCCAAGACGCGGGCGCTCGTCGACTGGCCGATCTGCAGCGCGCCGAAGGCGACCTGGTCGGAGGACGCGGCCGTGGTGCCGATGACGGTCGTGTCCGCGTCGAAGGTGACGTTGTCGAACAGCACGCCGCCGCCCGTGCCGTTGCCGATCACGGTGACGCCGGAGAAGCCGGTGACGACGGTGGAATTCTGCGTCGCGGAGATGCTGTCGCCGTTGACGGCGACCGTCGCGCCCGCCGAGCCGCTTTCCGCTGTGGTGGTGCCGCTGACGCCGAGACGCAGGATGTTCGCGGTCGCCGCAGTGACGGTTTCGATGGCTCTGCCCGTCGTGTGGATCTCGTTGGCGCCGGACAGCGACACGGTCACGGTTCCGCTGCCGGCGCTCTGGTTGATGAAGATGCCGCGCCCGCCGACATCGTTGGTGTCGCCGTCGGATCCGATGGTCAGCCCGGCGATCGACAGGGTATGGGCGGCGTTGGTGGTGTGGTTGTACTGGATGGCATCGCCGGTGACGGCGACGTCGGCTCCGACGGTGACGTTCGTCAGGGACGCAATGATGTTCTGGAGCTGGACCGCGTCGTCGGTGGTATTGTCGACGGTCAGGCCGGTGATGGTGAGCGAGCCGGTCGCGTTATCGTCGCTGCCGAAGACGCCGAAGACCGCCTGATTGATGTCGATATTCGTGAGGCTGACGGCGTTGTCGTTGTTCTGAACCAGCAGGCCGGTGGTGAAGGCGGAAATCGCGACGCCGGACAGGTTCGTCGTGGCGGCTGCCACGGAACTGGAAATGGTGACGCCAGTGCCGCCGCTCGACGTCACTGCCGCATTCGTCAGCGACACGACGCCCGTCGCCGCGGTGGCGCCGAAGCTGACGGCGGTGCCGCTCGCCGAAAGC
>LADQ01000053.1 GCA_000961635.1 Hoeflea sp. BRH_c9
ACATGGCGCTCGCGCGAGGCCTCCGGCCCGCCCTGCCCGTGCAGTTCGGCGGCTTGCGCGACTTCAGTGATCTGCGCCAGCATCCGGGCTTGATTGTCCTTGAACGCCTGCGAGCCGGTGGAGATTTTGGACTGGATGATGTTCATCAGCGAATAAGCTCCACTTTGCAGGGCAGGCCGAGATCGGCCCAGTTGCGGTCGGCGGTCAATGCCGTGGCATTCTCCCGGATGGCGAGCGCCAGGCAGGCCCTGTCTCCCAAAGAGAGGCCGCGGTGTCGCGTAACAGCGCGAAGACGCCCTGCCATCGCAGCCAATTCTTCATCAAAAGCCACGATTGTCAGCCTGAACCGGGAAAGCGCAGTCAACGCGCGGTCGCCTTCATACCCAAGATCAATCAAGCGCGTCATGACCTCCACAGCATTGACCGATGACAATAAGGCTTCGGCGAGAGAAGGCATTGCGCGCTCGGCGCCGTCCTCATTTCTGAGTACCGCCAGAAGAACCGAACTGTCGACGACAACGTTCATTCAGAACTTTCTTTCAGCCGCATACCCTCTTCATGCAACCGGTCCAACCGTTCGTCGGCTTGCTTCTGCTCTTCCCTTCGATCCCTCAGAAAATCATCAACCACATCTATTCCCGCCGGAACCAGTTTGCCGAACTCGGTCTGGAGTTCGGCGATCACCGCTCGATAGGACTTGACCCGCAATTCGCCATCCACCACTTCGAGAGCAATATCGTCGCCCGGCTTGATCCCAAGCGCCTCGCGCATGGCTGCAGGGATAACCAGCCGCCCGCCTTCGCCAAGTTTTACCCGGTCCAGCATCGGCTTTTTCCAAGGAGCAAAAGCGGCTTCATAGGAGGATTGACCGCCCTCTTCGAACCCGGATTGTTTGGCGCGCTTTATCATCTTGCCATCTTTCAGATTTCTGCCAATATTTAAGATTATGGCAGGCCGAGCGACTTTTGTCACCCCGTCTCCGCCATCATCTCGCGCCCGATCAGCATGCGGCGGACTTCCGAAGTGCCGGCGCCGATTTCGTAGAGCTTGGCGTCGCGTAAAAGCCGGCCGGTCGGGTAGTCATTGATATAGCCGTTGCCGCCCAGCGCCTGGATCGCTTCCAGCGCCACCTGCGTGGCCTTTTCGGCGGAGTAGAGAATGCAGCCGGCGGCGTCCTTGCGGGTGGTCTCGCCCCGGTCGCAGGCCTGCGCCACGGCATAGACATAGGCGCGGCAGGCGTTCATCGTCGTGTACATGTCTGCCAGCTTGCCCTGCATCAGCTGGAAATTGCCGATCGGCTCGCCGAACTGCTTGCGCTCGTGGCAATAGGGCACCACCACATCCATCGCCGCCGCCATGATGCCGAGCGGCCCGCCCGACAGCACCACGCGCTCATAATCAAGCCCCGACATCAGGATCCTGGCGCCCTGACCTTCCTCGCCCAGCACATTGTCGAACGGCACCTCGCACTCCTCGAACACCAGTTCGCAGGTGTTGGAGCCGCGCATGCCCATCTTGTCGAGTTTTTGCGCGGTGGAGAAACCGGCCATGCCCTTTTCGATCAGGAAGGCGGTGATGCCGCGCGATTTGGCTTCCGGGTCGGTCTTGGCGTAGACCACCAGCGTGTTGGCGTCGGGACCGTTGGTGATCCACATCTTGTTGCCGTTGAGCACATAGCGGTCGTTGCGCTTGTCGGCGCGGAGCTTCATCGACACCACGTCCGAGCCCGCGCCCGGTTCGCTCATCGCCAGCGCGCCGACATGTTCGCCCGAACAGAGTTGCGGCAAATATCTTTCCTTCTGCGCCTGGCTGCCCCAGCGGTTGATCTGGTTGACGCAAAGGTTGGAATGGGCGCCATAGGACAGGCCGATCGAGGCCGAGGCGCGGCTGATCTCCTCCATCGCCACCACATGGGCGAGATAGCTCATGCCGGTGCCGCCGAAATCGGGGTCCGCCGTCATGCCGAGCAGGCCGAGCGCGCCCATCTCCTGCCACAGATACATCGGAAAGGCGTTGTCGCGGTCGGTCTGGTCGGCCACGGGCGCGATGCGGTCGCGGGCAAAGCGCGCCACCATGTCCCTGAGCGCATCGATCTCTTCGCCAAGTCCGAAATTCATGCTGGTGGTGAACATGTCAGTCTTCCTCTTTCTGCCCCACCAGCCGCTTGACCAGACGGATGTAGACCGCCTCGATCTCGTCGAGCGACAGCCGGCCGGTTTCGCGGTACCAGGTGGTCATCCCATTGAGCATGGCGATGATGGCCATGGTGGTGATTTGTGGATCCAGGATATCAAACGAGCCATCGGCCGCGCCGCGGTCGAGGATGGCGCGCGGCACCCGTTCATAGGTTCGCCGCAAACGCTCGATGGCGCTGAAATTCTCATCCTCGAGGCTTCTGAGCTCCATGTAGGAGATGAACACTTCGCGCGATCTGTCGAGGTGATAGCGGATGTGAAACCGCACGAAATGCTCAAGCGCAGCCGGCGGAGAAAGCTCCGGCTGCTCGGTCTCCTCCCAGGCAGCCAGAAGCGTGTCCATATGGACCCGCATGAGATCATTCAGGAGATCCTGCTTGGTCGGGAAATGATTGTAGATGGCGCCGGCCTGAACCCCGGTTTCGGCCGCGATCGCCCGCATCGACACCGCCGCGTAGCCCGACCGCGCAAACAGCTCCAGCGCCGCCTTGCGCAGTTTCTCAGCCGTTTCGGCTCCCGTTGATCCCGCCCGTCGCGCCATGCTTCACACAATTAAATGAACGTTTGTTTATTTTATCGTCTCCCGCGCCATCCCGCAAGCTCAGACCGCAAGCCAAGACGCCGGCCGCCGGTTCTGCATCCCTGCCGGTCAGGCCAGCCAGCGCTTGCGGCGCTTGTAGTGCTTGACATTCTTGAACGAGCGGCGGCCCTCGCCGCCAACGCCAAGATAGAATTCCTTGACGTCCTCGTTCTCGCGCAGATCGCTGGCGACGCCATCCATGACGATCCGACCCGATTCCAGAATGTAGCCATAGGTGGCATAGCGCAGCGCGATGTTGGTGTTCTGCTCGGCCAGCAGGAAGGACACGCCCTCCTGCTCGTTGAGCTTCTTAACGATCTCGAAAATCTCTTCCTGCAATTGCGGCGCCAGCCCCATCGACGGCTCGTCGAGCAGGATCATCTTCGGCCGGCTCATCAGCGCCCGTCCGATCGCCGTCATCTGCTGCTCGCCGCCGGACGTGTAGCCGGCCTGGCTGGTCCGGCGTTCCCTCAGCCGCGGGAAATAGTCATAGACCATCTCGATGTCGCGCTTGATCGCCGCATTGCCGTCGCGCCGGGTGAAGGCGCCGGTGAGCAGGTTTTCCTCAACAGTCAGATGGCCAAAGCAATGCCGGCCTTCCATCACCTGGATGCAGCCGCGCCGCACCAGCTCATTGGCTGTCTGCGCCTCGATCCGCTTGCCTTCGAATTCGATCGATCCCTTCGTCACCTCGCCGCGCTCCGAGCGGATAAGGTTCGAGATCGCTTTCAGCGTCGTCGTCTTGCCCGCGCCATTGGCGCCCAGCAGCGCCACGATGCCGCCTTCCGGCACCGTGAGCGAAACGCCCTTGAGCACCAGGATGACGTGATCATAGATCACTTCGATATTGTTCACGGCCAGGATGTTCGGCTGTGTTGGCGCATCGGCCGATACGGAAGCGGACATGGTCTGGACCCTCTCCGGTCTGAATAGCCTCAAAGGCGGTTGTCCGCTGCGCGAGAAAAATTCCCCCGCGCAGCGGTTTGACTCATGCCATTATTTGCTCAGGCAGGGCTCCGTCCGCTCGGGCCAGGGAGCGTTGGCGGCCACATACTCCTCGGCGGCCTTTTCCAGCAGCGGCCGGACCATTTCGACGTCCGGCGAGAACCAGTCGCCGGACTTCTGCCAGTCCTTGCCGTCCCATTCCACGACATAGACCTTGTGGTGGCCGGAATGGTCGGAACAGGACAGCTTCATCGGCAGCGCGAAGCCTTCCATGCCCATTTCCTTGAGCCGTTCCTCGGTGATGTCGAGGTTTTCAAGACCGGCGCGCATGTCGGTGGCGTCGATCACGGTCTTGCCCGTGAGCTCCTGCGCCCGGCGGATGCCTTCGGCGATCAGCATCGAGTTGTAGACGCCGCGGTTGTAAAGATTGTCGGCGAATTTCGCCGGATCAACCTGGCTCTTGCCCGCGTCCACGATATGCTTCTTGATGTCGGCAATGACCGGATAGTCGGCGCCGACGCCATGGAAGTTGAGCGTGCGATAGCCCTTGGCGGCCTCGCCGCCGGCCGCCGCGTCATCATTGCCGCCGGACCACCACACACCATAGAACTTGTCCATCGGATAGCGGATCTTGGTGGCTTCCTTGACGGCGGTCGGGTTCATCGCGCCCCAGCCCCACATCACCATGTAGTCGGGCTTGTCGCGGCGGATGTTGAGCCACTGCGATGCCTGATTCTGCATTTCCTTGCCGGGAACCGGGTATTGCAGCAACTCGAAGCCCATGCTGCTGGACATCTGCTCCAGGAGCGGAATCGCCTCGCGGCCATAGCCCGCGTCAAGGAAGATGTAGCCGATCTTCTTGCCCTTGAGCGCTTCGGCGCCACCCTCGCGCCGGACGATGTCGGAGATGATGGCGGATGCACCATCCCAATAGGTGTCCGGCGGATTGAACACCCAGGGGAACGTGTCGCCGACCGCGGCGGCCGAGAGGCCGTAAGCCATCGACAGCACCGGGATTTTGTCAACCGATGCCTTCGGGATCACCTGCAGCGTGATGCCGGTCGAATAGGGGCTGATGACAAGCGCGCCGCCAGCCTTGACCTGTTCATAGCACTCGACGCCCTTCTGGGTGTCGTAGCCGGTTTCGCATTCCTCGATCCGGATCTTGACCCCGTTGATGCCGCCGTCACGCTCATTGAGCATGGCAAGGTAGTCATGCATGCCATTGGCAATCGGGATGCCCGAACCGGCATAGGGGCCGGTGCGGTAACTAAACAACGGCACGAAGAGCTCGTCGGCAAAAGCCGGCAGTGCTGCGCCCGCCAAGGTGCCGGCCATGATGGTCCCGGCAATCAGACGTTTCAGTCGCATTGTATTCCTCCCATTAGACGTGGGTCTCACGCCAGTTCGGGGACCCGATTCCTCCCGGCATTTATGGTCCGGGCGGGCCCCATGCCCGGACAATGCCTCCTGCGGGACGCGGCCCGCCGCCCTCCTCAGGGCAACGGAAAGCGCCAGTCGGTCAGCCGTATGGAAACGGCCAGACGCGTAGCTTCTCCTTGCCCAGCGACCACAGCCGCGCCAGCCCGTGCGGTTCGACAATGAGAAAGAAGATGATCAGCGCGCCCACCACCATGGTCGCGATGTGGAAAACGGTTTCAGCCCCGATATCGATGCCGATCGCCGGCAAGCCGGCGCGCAGCACGATCGGCAACCCCCAGATGAAGGCCGCGCCGAAGAAAGAGCCGACAAGGCTGCCAAGGCCGCCGAGAATGACCATGAACAGGATCTGGAACGACAGCGTGATCGAGAACGCCGACGGTTCGGCCGCACCCAGGTAGAAAAAGATGAACATCGCGCCGGCGACGCCGCACAGATAGGACGACACCGCAAAGGCCGACAGCTTGGCGGTCAAGGGTCGCACGCCCATCAGTTCGGCGGCGATGTCCATGTCGCGGATCATCATCCACTGCCGCCCGATCCGCCCGCGCACGATGTTTTTCACCGCCAGCGTGACCACCACGACGACGCCGAGAACGACAAAATACTGGGTCATCGGCGCCGCCGACGGCCCGGTCAGGATCAGGTCACCGAAGCCGCGCCGCTCCGGCACCTCGATCGCCCCGGATGGATTGTAATTGTACAGCCACGGAATCCGGATGAAGCACCATTCGAGGAAAAACTGCGCCGCAAGTGTGGTCACCGCCAGATACAGCCCCTTGATCCTCAGCGATGGCAGCCCGAAGATGACGCCGATTCCGGCCGAAAAAAGCCCGGAAATCAGCACCAGGATGATGATGTTCACATCCGGGAAAATCGTTGTCAGCTTGTAGCAGCTATAGGCGCCCACGCCCATGAACGCGCCGGTGCCGAGCGACAATTGCCCCGCATAGCCGGTCAGGATATTGAGGCCGATCGCCGCCAGCGCCAGGATCAGGAACGGCGTCATGATGGCGTTGAGAAAGAAATCGGAAGCCACGAACGGGATCGCAATCGCGATCAGCCCGATGATCGCCATCCCGATCCGGTCCTCGCGGATCGGGAAGATCGCCTGGTCGGCGATGTAGGTGGTCTTGTACTGGCCGGATTCGCGGTACAGCATTACTCGTCTCCCCAGACATTCCCGCTTGACGGCAGCATATGCGACGTCGGACCGGTCAGGCGGAACCGGTGGCCGGTCGGCGCCTCCATGATCACCGTATGATCGACCACGCTGACCTTGCGGCCCCCGAGGCTTTCGATGCGGTGAATCTCGGCGGCAAGGTCGTCGGTTTCGATGTCGAAATGGATCCGCGCTTCGTCGCGCACCCCCTCGAGGACCAGCGACATGCCCGTGTCGCCCGCCAGAATGGTGGCGCGATGGCCGTCCTCATCGGCATAGGAAGGCTGACCGAGCAACTGCGACCAGAAGCCGGCTGCGTGCTCGATATGGTCGGTATGGCAATCGATAACGATGGCGGAAAGTCGGCTCTTGTGCATGGCTAGACCCTCTCGATGATGCGTTCGCCGAACAGGCCTTGCGGCCGGAACAGCAGAAAGATAAGCGCAATCATGTAGGCAAGCCAGCTTTCAATCCCGCCACCCACCAGCGGACCCCAGTAAATCTCGCCGATTTTCTCGCCAATGCCGATGATCAGCCCGCCGACAATGGCGCCGGGGATCGAGGTGAAGCCGCCAAGAATGAGCACCGGCAAGGCTTTCAGCGCGATGATTTCGAGCGCGAAGGATACATCCGACCGCGCGCCCCACATGATGCCGGTGGTCAGCGCCACGATGCCGGCGGCGAACCAGACGATGGCCCAGATCTGGTTGAGCGAGATCCCCACCGAAAGGGCTGCCTGGTGATCGTCGGCCACCGCCCGCAGCGCCCGTCCGATCCGGGTCTTGTTGAAGAACACCGCCAGCACACCGACCATGATCAGCGCGATCACCGCGGCGGCGATGTCGATGTGCTGCAGGATCAACAGCCCGCCATCGCCGATTTCAAACGCCGTCGATCCGGTCGGCAATCCGAGTTCCTCGGTGATCATCTGCTTGGGCTCGCCGCCAAAGACGAACTCGCCGAAGCCGACCAGGAAATAGGTGAGCCCGATGGTCGACATCAGCAGGATGATGTCGGGCTGGTTGACCAGAGGCCGCATCACGAACCGCTCGACGGCGAGCGCCAACAGCCCCATCACCCCGATGGTCAGCACCAGCGCCAGGTAGGCGGGCACCCCTTTTTCATGCAGGCCGACGAGCGTCAGACCGGCGAACACCACCATGATCCCTTGCGCGAAATTGAACACGCCGGAAGCCTTGAAGATCAGCACGAAGCCAAGCGCGATCAGCGCGTAAAGCACGCCCGCGACGAAGCCTTCCCACAGCACCTGCAGGAAAAAGTCGGGCAGTTCCACCATCTGCACGAACGGGTCGACGAGTATGGAATGAAGAAAGTCCATCAGTGTGACACTCCCAGATAGGCGTCGATGACATCCTGGTTGTTCTTCACGTCCTGGGGCGTTCCGTCGCCGATCTTGCGGCCGTAATCGAGCACCACCACCCGGTCGGAAATATCCATCACCACGCCCATGTCATGCTCGATCAGCGCGATGGTCGTGCCCATCTGGCTGTTCACATCCAGGATGAAGCGGCTCATGTCCTCTTTTTCCTCAAGGTTCATGCCGGCCATCGGCTCGTCGAGCAGCAGCAGGTCCGGCTCCATCGCCAGCGCCCGGCCAAGCTCGACGCGCTTTTGCAGCCCGTAGGGTAATTTGCCGACCGGGGTCTTGCGAATGTGCTGGATCTCGAGGAAATCGATGATCTCCTCGACCTTGAGCCGGTGCTCGATTTCCTCGTTGCGGGCCGGCCCGACATTGATCATCTGCCAGAAGAAATTCCGGTGCATTTTCAGCGTCCGTCCCGACATGATGTTGTCGAGCGTCGACATGCCCTTGAACAGCGCGACGTTCTGGAAGGTCCGGGCGATGCCCGACGCCGCCGCCTCGTAGGGCTGCATCTGCGAGCGCGCCTTGCCGCGAAAGGTGATCACCCCTTGCTGCGGGTGATAGAACCCGTTGATCACATTGAGCATCGAGGTCTTGCCGGCGCCGTTGGGGCCGATGATGGCGCGGATCTCGCCTTTGCGGATGTCGAACGAAATGTTCGAGATCGCCTTGACGCCGCCAAACGACAGCGACACATTCTCGATCTTCAGCATGACGTCGCCGGGGCTCAGTCCATCATCATCGGCGTGAAGTTCGACATGTTTGACGCGCGCATTCATTCAGCGGCCTCCGGCAACGCAGCAACAGCGGGATGGACCGTCGCATCGGCGACTGTCACCGTGGCGCGGATCACGCCGGTGCGGCCATCCTCGAAAGTCATTTCGGTCTCGATGAACTGCTCGGTCGCGCCATTGTACAAGGCCTCGATCAGCGGACCGTAGCGTTCGGCGATGAAGCTGCGGCGCACCTTCTGGGTCCGGGTCAGTTCGCCGTCATCAGCGTCAAGTTCCTTGTGCAGCACCAGAAAGCGCCTTATCTGCGCGCCGGCCATCATCGGTTCGGCGGAGAGATCCCTGTTCACCTGATCGATATGGCTCGCCATCATCTGGTAGACCTGCGGCAGGCCCGCCAGTTCCTGATAGGAGCCATAGGAAATATTGTTGCGCTCGGCCCAGTTGCCGACGGCGGTCAGATCGATGTTGAGGAACACCGAGACGAAATCGCGGCCGTCGCCGAAGGCCACCACTTCCTTGATGTTGGGGAAGAATTTGAGCTTGTTCTCGATGTATTTCGGCGCGTAGAGCGCTCCGGTGGTCAATTTTCCGACATCCTTGGCCCGGTCGATGATCTTGAGATGGCCATGGGCGTCGAAAATGCCGGCGTCGCCGGTCATCACCCAGCCATCCGGCGTCATGGTTTCCCGCGTCTTGTCCTCGTCGCCATAATAGCCCGAGAACATGCCGGGCGAGCGGAACTGCACCTCGCCGCTTTCGGTGATGCGGATCTGCACGTCGGGCGCTGCCGGCCCCACCGTGTCGGGGCGCACATCGCCGTCCTTCTGGCAGGTGACATAGAGGAAGGCTTCGGTCTGGCCGTAAAGCTGCTTGAGATTGATCCCCAGCGAGCGGAAGAACGAGAACAGGTCCGGCCCGATCGCCTCGCCTGCCGTATAGGCGGTGCGGATGCGGGTGAAGCCGAGCACATTCCTCAGCGGCCCATAGATCAGCTTGTCGCCGATCCAGTAGGAAATCCGGCCCGAAAGCGGCACCGGCCGGCCCTCGAGGATCTTCTCGCCATAGGCCTTGGCGACGCCGAGATAGTGGTGGAACAGCCATTTCTTCGGTCTGCTCGCGTCCTCCATCCGGATCATCACGCTGGTGAGCAGGCCTTCGAACACCCGCGGCGGCGCGAAATAGAAGGTCGGCCCGATCTCGCGCAGGTTTTGCGCCACCGTGTCGGGGCTTTCTGGGCAACTCATGCATAGCCCGGCAACATAGCCTTGCGCGTAATTGAGATAATGATCGCCGACCCAGGCCAGCGGCAGATAGGCCAGCACTTCGTCGTGCTCGCTCATATGATCGAACGCGGCGGTATCTTCCGCCGCTTTCACCGAGGCCGATGCCGTCAGCATCACGCCCTTGGAGCGGCCGGTGGTGCCGGAGGTGTACAAAATGGCCGAAACTTCGCTGCCGTCGGAAGCACGGATTGCGGCCTCCCAGTCGGCGACCGCGGATTTGTTCGCCTCGGCGATCCCGCGGCCCTTGTCCTGCACGTCGCCAAAATCATGCAAGTGAGCGCGGTCATAGTCGCGCAAGCCCCGCGGCTCGTCAAAAATGATGTCGGTCAGCTGCGGAATTTCGGCCGCCATCGACTGGATCTTGTCGACCTGTTCCTGATCCTGGACAATGGCAAAGCGCACGCCGGCGTGATTGAGCACATAGGCCATCTCTTCGGCCACCGAGTCCGCATAGACCGGCACCGGCACCGCCTTGAGCGATTGCGCCGCGCAGAAGGCCCAGTAAAGCCGCGGCCGGTTGGAGCCGACAATGGCGATCCGGTCGCCTTCGGAGATCCCCATGGCCTTCAGCCCGAGCGCCAGGTCGCGAATCTCGTCGCGCTGCTCCGACCAGCTCCAGCTCTGCCAGATGCCGTAATCCTTGAACCGCATCGCGGGCCGGGCCGCGAAACGCTTGGCGTTGAGCAGCAGATACTGCGGAAACGTCACCGGCTTGCCGCCGGCGGTCACGCCTGTGGCTTCCATTCCTCCACTCTCCTCCCTGTCCGGACGGCTTGACGCCATGTCCGGGCGCGTGGCTCCCACCACGCTAATCGGCTATTCCCCTAGCCAGTCCCGCACCGGTCAGAACCGGCGTCTTTTAACCGGATCCCAGCCGCCGTCCTCTCAGCCGCCGGTCTCCGAATTGGCCCATCAATTAAATGAACGCTTGTTTACCTTATTCGCCTTTGCTGCCGTTGCAAGTCATACTTTTCGATTAATTCACGCCTTTGTCCGGATCGTCTGCAGCCGGTCGACCAGGGCGGTGACGCCAAAGCGGATCGGATCGGTGGCCGGCACGCCATACTCTTCCGCCAACCCTTCCAGCAGCGCCTTCGCCTCGGCTTCACCGAGCTTCTGGGTGTTGACGGAGATGCCGGTGCAGGTGATGGCGGGATTGGTCAGCCGGCCGCAGGCAATGGTCATGTCGATGACCTCCTGGATGCTCGGCAGCGCGTGCCTGACCCCGCGCATGGTTGTCCGGGTCGGCTCGTGGCAGACCACGAAGGCATCGGGCTGGGCGCCGTGCAGCAGCCCCAGCGAGACGCCGGCGAAGCTTGGATGAAACAGCGATCCCTGCCCCTCGACCAGATCCCAGTGGCCCGGATCGGCGGCCGGCGCGATCCA
>LADQ01000208.1 GCA_000961635.1 Hoeflea sp. BRH_c9
CGGAGCAGCCGGCGCGCTGATCGGCGCAGCCACCACGCCCGGCATGTGCCGCTACCGCGACGCCTACGGCCGGATCTATGAGGCGCGCTGCTGATTGCAGGCTTGCCTGGTAAAAACCTTTACGTCCGGTCAGCGACCGGGCGTAAAGGTTAGCCGCGCCTTCGAATTCCCAATCCAGGGAGCACCCGGTTCATCAAGCCAGGAACTCCGGGTCATAGTTCAGCGAGCGCGTGGCGCCGCCGTGAAAATGCAGCATCAGGCTGTCCTTTTCCGCGCTCACATCGACCAGCTTTCCTTCACCTGATTGGACCGCGCAGGCGCCGATGACCTGGCGGATGACGGTTCTCCGCTGCTTTCCCAGTTCAAATGCCGTCGCAACGCCAGCGCGGGTGAATTCGTTTTCGCCACAGGAGTCGAGATGGCCAAGCGGTGAAGCACGCGCATCCTCAATGCCAAGCACGCCGGTGTGGCGGCCGGACCAGGGCGCATAGTCGCGGCCGCCATTGCTCATCCACAGCATGGTGACCGGCAGCACGTGCGGGCATTTGAGCACGATGATCCGATCCTGTTCCGCCTTGCGGCTGACGACACTCCAGCCCAGTTTTCGTCCGGGCGCTTCGATCAGGGTGAGGAAATCCTCGTGACGCTCCCCCGGCGGATATTGCGTGAGGTCCGCCTCGCCGCCGCCAGAGAGCGGAAACGCGGTCAGATCGGTCGTCTGACCCGGATAGGCGAGAATCGAGCGGCCCAGGGCTGGATCGGTTTCCAATGCTTGCGGCGGGGTAAGCGCACGCGACTTGGGCGAGAACGTCAGGTCTCCACCCTCCTGCATATGCACCATGACATGATGCGCGGCGGAAACCGCGCCTGCCCCGCCTGTAATATTGTGCTCCTGATAGACAAAGGGATGGCCGGCGACCAGCGTGATCCGCTTTTCCACCGTGGCGCCCATGACTGTGCGGATGAGTCTGAAGACAGCGGTGGTACGGCCATCATCGCCAATCGTATCGATGTGATCCCAGCCGCTGTTGGCGGGCCAGCCGTGAGCGGGCGCGTCCTCGATGTCGTTGCGGCCAAACGGCGCACAGAAGAAATCGCCCGACAAGCGTCGCACATTCGGCGCGGACCCGGCCGGAAACTCCGCCTGCGGATCACCCACCCATGGCGCCCGGTGCAGCGGCGTCAGCGCCCGGGCCCCGTCGCGCACCGTCAATCCGGCGATATGGCCGACGCTCGCGTCAATGCTGAGCCGGACGGGATCAAGATCAAAGGCATGAATGGTCATGGTCAAATCCACCAGGAGACGTGCAGAAAGCGAGGGCATCATACCTACAGGCGTAGGCGCGCCATTAGCAACAGCGGCGGCGGAGTTGTTCTGCGGGGTTTGTCGCGGGCGTCCGTTCTGGTATTGCCTGCGGTCTCAAGCGAGGCGGCGGGCATAATGCCTCCACCGCTTGATCCGGAGCCCGCATGGCAGCAGTGACCAAAACCGACGTGGTGATACTTGGCGCAGGCGCGGCCGGCATGATGTGCGCCATTGAGGCCGCGCGGCGGGGCCGCAGCGTCACGGTGATCGATCATGCCCGCGCGCCGGGCGAAAAGATCCGCATCTCCGGCGGCGGACGCTGCAATTTCACCAATGTGCATTGCACACCGGCCAATTTTCTGTCGGCCAACCGGCATTTCGCCATATCGGCGCTCAAGTCCTTCACCCAACATGATTTCATCGACCGGGTGAAAGCCCGCGGCATCGCCTTTCATGAAAAGGCGCTCGGCCAATTGTTCTGCGACGGATCGGCGCGCGAGATCATTGCCATGCTGACCGGTGACATGCGTGAAGCCGGGGCGCGGCTGGAGCTTGGCGCTGATATCTCCGGGATTGACCGGATCGAGACAGGCTTTGAGACCCGCACCAGCGCGGGGATCTGGCATTCACAAACCCTGGTCGTCGCCACCGGCGGCAAATCGATCCCGAAAATGGGCGCCACCGGGCTTGGCTATGACATTGCCCGGCAATTCGGACATCAGATCACCGAGACCCGCGCCGGACTGGTGCCCTTCACCTGGGCTTCCAACATGCATGACAGCTGGGGCGCCCTGTCGGGCGTCTCGCTGGATGTGCGCGCATCCTGCAATGGCGCAAGCTTTAAGGAAGCCATGCTGTTCACTCATCGCGGGCTGTCAGGGCCGGCGATGCTGCAGGTCTCGTCCTACTGGCGCGAGGGCGACGCCGTGACGGTCGATCTCATTCCCGGCTTCGATCTGCTGGCTAAGCTCAAGTCCGAACGCGCGGCGCGGCCGAAGGCATCGATCTGGACCGTGCTGGGTGATAGTCTGCCCAAACGGCTGGCTCAACAGCTTGCCAGCGAGGCCGGGCAGGCGCCGTCAAAACTGGCTGATCTGGGCAATCCGGCGCTCGAAGAGATCGTGGCGGGCTTGAAGGCGTTTCGCATCGTGCCCGGCGGCACCGAAGGCTACCGCACCGCCGAAGTCACGCTGGGAGGCGTCGAAACCGCCCAGATCAATCAGAAAACCATGGAAAGCCAATTGGTGCCGGGCCTGCATTTCATTGGCGAGGTGATGGATGTCACCGGCCATCTCGGCGGTCACAATTTTCAATGGGCCTGGTCTTCCGGCGCCGCCGCGGGACGCAGCGTCTGAAATCCCGCTCAATCAGCTTGAAACAGAGGAGATAGCAATGCGTATATTGTTCACCGGTGGATCCGGCAAGGCCGGAAAGCATGTCGTTCCCTATCTGGTTGACCGCGGCCATCATGTGGTCAATGTCGACCTCACGCCGCTCGATCATCCCGGCGTCGACAATCTGACGGCTGACATCACCGATTCCGGCCAGATGTTCAATGTCATGACCAGCTACGCCAATTTCGATGAACTGGAGCCTGGAACCGGCGTTCCAAAATTCGATGCGGTGGTTCATTTCGCCGCCGTGCCGCGGATTCTGATCCGGCCGGACAACGAGACCTTCCGGATCAACACCGTGGGCACCTACAATGTCATCGAGGCGGCAGTGAAGCTCGGGATCCGCAAGATCATCATCGCCTCGTCGGAAACAACCTATGGCGTCTGTTTCGCCGATGGCGAAGTCAGCCCGGCTTCCCTGCCGGTGGAAGAAGACATGGATGTCAATCCGATGGATTCCTACGGCATGTCAAAGGTCGTCAATGAACAAACCGCCCGCGGCTTTCAGCGCCGCTCGGGCTTCGACATCTATGCGCTCCGGATCGGCAATGTGATGGAACCGCATGAATATGACCGGTTTCCGGGCTTCTTCGCCCATCCGGAAGTCCGCCGCCGCAACATTTTCTGCTACATCGACGCGCGCGATCTCGGCCAGATCGTCGATCGCTGCCTGTCGGCCGACGGGCTCGGGTTTCAGATTTTCAACGCCGGCAATGACACCAATTCGGTCGACATGCCGACCGCCGAGATCGCCGAGCGGTTCTTCCCCGGCGTTCCCTTCACCCGCGAGATGGGCGAGCACGAGGCGCTCTATTCAAACCGCAAGATCCGCGAGATGCTGGGCTTTGCCGAAGAGCATGACTGGCGCAGACATGTGAAGTGACCGATGGCGGATGCCGGCGCGGCCCGGGCCTTGCCACGGGGTGAGCCCTTCTGATCAGGGTCAGCCGTCTGGCGTGGCGCGCTGAAATCGCGCAATCACCTGCATTTGGATTGTCTGCCGCTTGCGTGGCGCCGCAATTTTAAGACGTCCCGATTCGCGTGCCAAGCCGGCTTAGTCAATTCTTATGTATTGCGCCCTATTCTCGTGTCCTATCTGGATCGTACCCGGCAGTGGAGAAGCTCCGCGAGCAGCGCGATCTTGCCGGAGACAATGCTGATGAAGGTGATGACCTCCCTGAGACACGGTCACTTGCTGTTGCGCCCGAGCGTTCTTGCCGCCGGAATTGCGCTTGCTGTCACCCTGGTGACGGGCATTCTTGCCGAACACCAGAACCGTGTTGTCTATGAGCAGGCTGTCCGCGCAAAGGTGAGCGAACAGCTCGGGCTCATTCGCGCCAAGCTGGAAGGCAATGTCAACGGCAATATCCAGTTGGCGCGCGGGCTGGTGGCCGTCATCGCCGCACATCCCGACATGGAGCAACAGCAATTCGGCCAGATCGCGGCCGGACTTGTCGGCGAGCACTCGCAACTGCGCCATATTGCCGGAGCTCCGGATCTGGTGATCAGTCTGATGTACCCGATCGAGGGCAACGAGAAGGCCATCGGACTTGACTACCGCACCAATGAGGCCCAGCGCGCGGCGGCGATACGCGCGGTCGAATCGGAGAAACTGGTGCTGGCCGGACCGATGAAACTGCTCCAGGGCGGCGAAGGGCTGATCGGCCGGTTTCCGGTTTTCATCGATGACGGCGGCGACGCCAAACGCCTGTGGGGCCTTGTCTCGGTGGTCATCGATGTGGACCGTCTCTATGCCGCAAGCGGGCTTCTTTCACCGAGCCTGCCGATCGACATCACAATCGCCGGAAGAGACGCGACCGGCGGCGATGGCGAGGTGTTTTTTGGAACGCCGGAGATCTTCGGCAAGGATCCGGTATTGTCCGAGGTGTCCTTGCCCAGCGGCAGCTGGCAACTTGCCGCCACGCCCGTTGGCGGCTGGACCCATACCCCCGAGAACACCTGGCAAATCAGGTTCCTCATTCTCTTCGGCGGATTGCTGGTTGTCATGCCGATCTGGATTGCCGGGCATCTGTATGACCAGCGGCGGGCAAACATCCGTGAGCTCAAACGCAGTCAAATCGAGATGCAGAGGCTGTCCTACCGGCTCAACATTGCCTTAAACACCTCAAAAATCGGCGTCTGGGAATACAATCTTGCAACGTCCGAGCTGACCTGGGACGACCGGATGCGCGAGCTTTACGCGGTTGACGCCGATACACACAGTTTGGACGGTTCATTGAACCTCGAGCACTGGAGGTCGGCGCTTCACCCGGACGACCGGGAGCAGGCGGAAGCCGATTTCAGGAAGGCGATCGCCATCGGCGGCAGCTACACCTCCGAATTCCGGGCGCTCAACCCCAATGGCGCACCGCGCTGGATCCGCTCGATCGGCGCGGTGCACCACGATTTCGACGGCCGCCAGTATGTCGTGGGCGTGAACTGGGACGTTTCCGACGATGTCGAGATGAAGACGCGGTTGCTGGCGGCCAAGCAGAATGCAGAGCTGAGAAACCGCCAACTCGAGGACGCCCGCGCCCAGATGGAGCGCAACTCACTGCATGACAGCCTCACCGGCCTGCCCAACCGGCGTTTCATCGACGAGCGCCTCCTCAATGGCGCTGACGGACAGACCGTGACAGCCATGCTGCATATCGACCTTGACCGGTTCAAGCAGATCAACGACACATTGGGACATGCGGCGGGTGACGCCATGCTGGTCCACGCCGCCTCGGTGCTGAAGTCCAACACCCGCCTGGACGACATCATCGCCCGGATTGGCGGCGACGAATTTGTCATCGCGACGACATCGGAAGTCAGCGACGAGCAACTGGCAGGGCTTGCCAACCGTATCATCGTGCAAATGCGTCAGCCGGTTCCCTATGAAAACCACGAATGCCGGTTCGGGGTCAGCATCGGAATCGCCTCGGTTGACCCGAGTGACGATCAATGCGGAAAGCGCCTGCTGATCGATGCCGACATCGCGCTCTACCGCGCCAAGAACAATGGCCGCAATCGCTTCGAGTTTTTCACAGCCTCGCTCAAGGCCGAAATCATCCGCACCAAGCGGGTTGCCGACGATATTCTCAGCGGCCTCGACCGCAAGGAGTTCATCCCCTATTTCCAGCCGCAGTTCGACGCAAAAACGCTGGATGTGGTGGGCGTCGAGGCCCTGGCGCGGTGGATCCATCCGACCGAAGGCGTGCTGACGCCTGACGCCTTCCTCAAGACCGCGGGCGAGCTGAACGTGGTGCCGATCATCGACCGGTCCATTCTTGAGCAAACGCTTTGGCAGTCGACCCGCTGGAAAGCGGCGGGACTCTTGATCCCGAAAGTGTCCGTCAACGTTTCCGCCGGGCGGCTTTTTGAATCAGACCTCATCGACAGCCTCGACGGCGTTCCGATCGAAGCCGGAACGCTTTCGTTCGAACTGCTCGAATCAATCTTCCTTGATGACCAGAACGAGACGATCGTCGCCAATATCGAGCAGCTCAAGGCGATGGGAATCGACATCGAGATCGACGATTTCGGCACCGGTTTTGCGTCTATTGTCAGCCTTATCCAGGTGCGCCCGGCGCGGTTGAAAATCGACCGTCAGCTGGTGAAGCCGATTGTCAATTCGGACAGCCAGCGGCGTCTGGTCGCCTCCATCATCGAGATCGGCCAATCGCTTGGCATCAAGGTGATCGCGGAAGGCGTGGAGACCATGGAGCATGCGGCCATTCTGCGCGACCTCGGCTGCGACACGCTTCAGGGCTTTGCGCTCGCCCGCCCGATGTCCTCGGAGAAGCTGATGGAATTTGTCCGGGCCGAAAGCTGGCGCCAGGTGGCGTGAGCCGCCCAGGCGTGTGGGCGGTCCCGGCCATCTTGATGCGGGGCGGCGCTTCGCAGGCTTGGGTCCGTCGGCAAGACCGTCTTGCGCGGTGGCCGGCGCGCCTCTCAGGTTCGAAACAGCGACCTCTTCCAAGGCGGAGCCGTCACCGCATGATTATTGCATTGATGCGCCGCGCATGATGGGCTAGAAGACCGCTGGTCAGCTGCTTCGCGGTGGTGATTTCAAGCCGGATCTCCGGGTTGATCCCCCGCCCCAAGCGCCACGGATGCACCCGTAGCTCAGCTGGATAGAGTGCTGCCCTCCGAAGGCTGATGTCAAGGGGATAGATGGCAAAGAGGAGACGAAAAGAGGCTGTAAGAACAAGGATTTGCGAGGCCCTCGTTCTGACCTTTCAACTTGCGAAAAGTTCACGTAAGCACTGCGTAAGCAGTTGCGACACGGCAAGCACCCGTAGCTCAGCTGGATAGAGCGTCGCCCTCCGAAGGCGAAGGCCACAGGTTCGAATCCTGTCGGGTGCGCCAATAAATTCTAAAGCTTAGCTGGACGCCTATATTCCTCACGCGACCATTAACTCACCAGAAACTCACCAAATATTGGCGTGCTGACTCGTGTTTTTGAGGGTTTTTGGCGTGTTTCCCAATTTCTCTAGTCACAATACCTTGCAAGATCGGCCATCGGACGCAAATAAGCGCATGATCCAGTCCGGACAGGAGAGAAAGCGCTCGCGCGCGTGGAATCGAATCGGAATCGGCTTTGAACATCACCCATTAATGTCAAACCGATAGCAAACCCCATCAATCCAGATGGGGAATAAATACTATGCTTCCAGTTTTTTTGATTTCCGAAAAACGGGCCTTCCTGGCTCATTGCCAACAAACCAGGGGGCTGAGCCAACACACCGTCTGAGAGCGGCGGTGCAAAAGTCGGCCACGGTAGCGGCGGAATAGTCCGGCCGCGGGCGGAGTAAAATCCGGCCACCTATTTTCCTTCTGCGACGAGAGCAGGAGGGCTGAGGGATCTATACCGTGGAACTTTATCTGAAGGTCCGCCTGGCTTGTTCTGAAGGAATGAGCCGGCGTCAGGCTGCAAAGCATTTCAACATATCGCGCGACAGCGTTGCCAAGATGATGGCGTATTCGACGCCGCCTGGCTATCAGCGGCAATCACCGATCAGGCGGCCGAAGCTGGATGCGTTCGTGTCGACGATCG
>LADQ01000209.1 GCA_000961635.1 Hoeflea sp. BRH_c9
TTCTCCTCTATCCGAGCCGTCTTCTCGCTGATCTGAGCCAGAAGATCGCGGCATTCCTCCTGCACGAGCTCGGGCAGCCCAATCTCAGCATTCTCGATAATCGCCTCAATGCGCTTGATGTGACCAATCCCCTGCGGAATCACCTGTCCATATTCGTAGAGAACGGCGCGCAGAGCGTTCACCAATTCCGTTCGCTGATGAACAATACGCTCACGCGCCCGGAACAGAACCGCCCGAGCTTGCTGATCAGCGGTCTTCGGCTCGACAAAGCGCATTTCACGCTGACGGGCCGCAATGACAATTGCCTCAGCATCGGCCGCGTCGTTCTTCTGGCGTTTCACGAACGGGCGCACATATTGCGGCGCGATCAGCTTGACGGCATGGCCAAGCTTGACCAGCTCGCGCGCCCAATAATGGGCGCTGCCGCAGGCCTCCATAACAACAAGTGCCGGTCGTTGCTCTGACATGAAACGGGAAAACTGCCCCCGAGAAAGTTTCTTGCGATACTTCACATCGCCTGTCATCGACGTCCCGTGTAGCTGGAAAACATTCTTTGCCAGATCCACTCCGATCATCGTCTCTTTCATCCGCCGTCCTCTCTATTCTGTGGCCTAAACCACATCACCTTGGCACATCGCGATGCCGTTTGGGGAGGACGGCAACCACCCCATCTGCCAAGCGACACATCACCCCAATCCTCCTTTACCGGCGTCAACAGCGGAAAACGGTCTCGGAATGGCTATTCCCATCAGGATGCTATGCGCGGACGACCCGTAGCCGTAGCCAGCAGGGTCGCTTCGATGAAACTGCGTTCACCATCGATCGTGGCAACCTTGATGTCTTGAACGATATCAATCCGCGCCTGATCGGTTCCGGCGCGCGCTGCCAGCCTGGCGGCAATAACCCCGATATGGGACTCAGCGGCAGCCATTGCTTCGTCCTCCGTCTCGTAATCATCGATACGCGTGCCGGAATTGAGACGGAAAAGTCCGATCTCGGGCTGGCTCACACGCGCTTCCACCGACATCTGCACCTGCCCGACCACGGAACCCAGCGCATTGGCCACATCGGCATGCTCGGCGAGAATGCACTCATTGCCGAGCAGGCTTGAAAGGCCGGCATAGTGAAGTGACGCCGATGCGCCAAGCCCAATCACCGGCCGGTCAAGGGCTATCGCCAGTCCCGCCATGCCGCCATTCCGGCCAAGCGCGCGCTGAACCAATGGATGCACAACACAGGCACCGCCATCCAGATCATCTTCGCTAAAGACCGTTTCAAGAATGGCTTCCGCAGACCGTCGGGTGATCGCCTGAAGAACGGCTTCCGACAGGGCGGTGCCATTTTCCGCAATGCGGCGCCCCTCGCCGTTCCGCTTGCGTGCGAACAGCTCTGCCCCCATCCGTGCGGCAATGGCATCCCAATTGCCCTGCCGGCCGAGCGCATGGGCGGCATCGGATGGTGTCAACCCCACGATATGCACGAGACCGCGCACGACCAGGCGATTGATCGTGGCAATTTGTGACGTCGAGACGACAAGGTCATCGAGAGCGATCGGAATGTCCGAAATCGCCGCGTAGAGCCGCCTCTCGGTCACAGTCAGGCCGACTGCCAGGCTGTCGGGTACCCCCGTGCGCAACGCGAACCGGCCGTCCAACCGGCTCGGATTCGCGCTGAGCAATTGCCGGTTCAATTCCCTGTGAATGATGTCGCCATGTTTCACCCCAGCAAGCGCCAATGGCATCAGCCGCCGCGGGCCGAGAACAAGATCCGAGATCAGCGAACGTTCGTTGAGCGAGACTTCCGAATCGCCGCCCAACCCGAATGTGTGCATGGCAACGGCTTCGACCATCGTGCGCATACCGCCAACTGTGGCCCCATCGGGATCAAGCCGCAGACGTCCGCCATCAAGAACGGCAATATCAGTCGTGGTGCCGCCTATGTCGGATGCCACCGCATCATCCAGGCCGGTCATGTGACGAGCCCCCACCAGACTGGCCGCCGGCCCGGACAGGATCGTCTCGATCGGCCTGGCTCGGGCAAATTCCGCAGTAACCAGCGCACCGTCGCCGCGCACCACCATCAGCGGCGCCAAAATTCCTCGCTTCTCCAGAAATCCCTGCGTAGCATTGATCAGCCGGTCAATCATCGAAACCAGACGAGCATTCAGCAGCGTGGTCAGCGCGCGCCTCGGCCCCCCGAGCTTCGACGAGAGCTCGTGCGAACAGGTCACCGGCAGACGGGTATGGGCGCGGATCATGTCACGCGCGGCTATTTCGTGTTCGGGATTGCGAATGGCAAAATAGGAGGCCACAGCGACGCCGGTTACCTTGGCTTCGAGTGTCGGCAATTCGCTTGCAAGAGTGTCCAGCACAAGCTTGCCGGGGTTACCGTGAACATCATGCCCACCCGGACAGAAAATGACAGGTTCGGAGCCAACCGCCTGGGACAGGCCGTCGCGGATAAAATCGGCCTGATCGAAGCCAATCATCACCAGCGCCACCCGGCCGCCCTGCCCTTCGACTACTGCGTTGGTCGCCAACGTGGTCGACATCGACACGAGCTTAATCTCGCCGGGTTCGACAAGCGCCTGCCGCACAACCACATCGACAGCACCAGAGATCCCTTCGGCCAGATCGTGACGCGTGGTCAGGGATTTGGCCTTGGCCACAATACCACGGGTTTCGGACCACAAAACAGCATCGGTGTAAGTGCCACCGGTGTCGATGCCGAGATAGAGAGCGGAGGACAGCGCCGTGGGTGTGTTCATCTTGTCAGTCGCCTTGTTGGGGTGGCGAGGAATGTTCTGCCAGCTTGTCAGGGTATCCACCGGCTGTTGCGGCCCGGCTAGCGGGTCAAACCAGATCGCAATGCCGGGGCGGAGTGGCACGTTTTTTGCGTCGGGACGGGCTCAGCCCGCGCTCCCCGTGTCTTCAGGAAACTGGCTGCTGGCCGGCTCAAAGCCAAACGAAATTTATTGCAGATACGGTGCAAGAAATTTGGTTTGAAATGGCCTTGATCCTCGTCCATCGTACAGTTCATCCTTCATCGTCGAGAGCGGAGACAGATCATTGACCGTCACCTGGAGCGATCTGGACGAGAGCGAACAGACCGCGCTCAAGCGGCTGAATCGCGGTCCCTACCCGGCGCTGGAACCATCCATGGCCGAGCGGCTGATTGCGTATGGTCTTGTCGAGCGAAGACCACGCGGTATCGGGATCAACCGGGACGGGCGTGAACTGGTAATCGGTGTGCTGCTAAACCAGCGTGAGGATTGACGCGCGGTTCAGTTGACGACCTCTTTCAGGCCACGCAGAGCTTCCTGAATGTCCTCTCTTGCCTCGCTTGATTCGGGATAAACGGCATAGGCGGGATAGGTGAATTCCGGTGCGCCATCGACGATTTCAAGCTCTCCGGATGCAATGTGAGGCGCTGCAGCGCCGCGGCGGAAATAGCCCATTCCACCTGCGCGCAATATATAGCTCAAACCGAGCGGACCAAGACCGACAAACAGCCCGGGCTCGCCGAAAGAATTGGAACTGGCATCATGCTGGGCTGCAAACAACGGCCCCCAGTCGACATAGACATAGTCTTCCGCACCGTCCGGCTCGCCGTCCCTGGATCTGGTCCGCACAAGAACCAGTTGTTCCTCGACCAGCAATTCGACCCGGAAGCCCGGCAGCAGTTTCGGTGCATACAACACGGCGATATCGAGAACGCCTGTCCGCAGTTGCTCCAGCAATTGATCGGGCACACCAACATTGGCATGAATGGCGATTTCAGGCTTCCGCTGCTTCATCCAGATCAGCCAGTCCAACAGCACCGGGTTCCAGAGACTGAGCTCACCTCCAAGCGCGACGACGCTGGTTCTGCCCGAGGGAATGGCAAGCTGATGCCGTGCCCGTTCCCATATCTGCACGAATGACTGGGCATAACGCTCGAACTCGCGGCCCGCCGGTGTCAGTTGTGCGCCATTGCGGTTGCGGATGAACAATTGTCGCCCCAGCACATCTTCAAGTGTGCGTATGCGGGCGCTGACCGTTGTCTGTGTGACATGAAGACGGTCGGCTGCTTTGAGAAAACTGCCCGAATGAACAATCTCGAGAAATGTCCGGGCGCGGTCGATATCCATCACGGCCTCCTTTAAATGCAATAATGTTGCATCAATAGAGCATTTAATTCCGTTTGCCTTCCGGTTTCTTCTGCCCGCATTCTGGATTGCGAAATTCCGCCGTCCCTTGTCTGCGGCGGGAACCGGAGCCCGGAATGACAAACGAAGAAGATCGCCCTCACCAGCTGGTGGATTATTCATCTCCAACCGGTTTCACGCCTGCGTTCGTCTCCGGAACCGGCGAACCATGATCGATGCCTGAATGCAGGGCGAATGTTTTCCGCTGGCGCAAGGCAGAACGCCGCCGGCTTCTTGATGCACGTCTCGCCATCAGCGCCGAAGTGCGAAAGGCCAAATCGGACCGCATCGCTGCCCGGCTGGATCAGGCTATCGGCAAGGTCAGCGGGCGGATAATCAGCTGCTACTGGCCGATTCGCGGCGAGCCTGATCTGCGCAATTGGGCGACAAGCATCATCGCGCGTGGCGGACGGATCGCATTGCCCGTGGTCATCAAGAAAGGCTGGCCTCTGGAGTTCCGCATCTGGTCACCCGGGGACCGGCTCGACCGCGGCATATGGAACACAATAGTTCCCGCCGGCGGACCGGCGGTGCAGCCCAATGTGGTGGTTGCACCGATCATCGGGTTCGATGAGGAAAATTACCGCTTGAGCTACGCTGGCAGCGTTTTCGACAAGACACTTGCAGCAATGAAGACGCGGCCGATTGTCATCGGGGTTGGGTTTGCAGAAAGCCGAATTCCAACAATTCACCCCCTGCCACACAATATCCCCATGGACATCATCGTAACGGAAGAATGACCCCGGCCCAGGATCCCGCGCTAGTCTGATTGCGGTGACGATGGCGGGGCATCACCTGTCGCCGCGGAGGGCACCGACAGCGCAAAATCCTGTTCCGAAAGCATGATGTCGGCCAGCGAGTAGTCGTCGAATGTGGAGATAAAGGCGGTCAGCGCCTTGTTGAGCAGTTTGGGCAGCCGGCACCGGCTTGAGATCAGGCACTCGTTGGTCGGGGTGAAGCACTCCACCAAAGCAAAATCCATCTCCGTAGCCCGGACTACCGCACCGAGATTGATCTCTTCAGGACGACGGGCCAGCGTGAACCCGCCAGAGCGCCCCCGCACGCCGCGCAGATAGCCGGCATTGGTCAGCACGTTTACGATTTTCATCAGATGTGCCTGCGAGATCCTGTAGAGCCGGGCGGTTTCCTCGATCGTCACCAGCCTATCGCCGGCGGCTCCCGCGTACATCAGAACGCGCAATGCATAGTCGGTAAAAGTGGTCAGCTTCATGAGATCTCCCGGTATCGATGGTCCATTGCATATCGTAGCAGGCGCGCCGCGAACATGGCCCAGTCAATATTTACGTTCCCATTCCCGCATTGATCGAGGTGCCCCACAGCACTACTCAAACGAACATCATTACAATGATTGCACCGAGCACTACCAGAACAAGTCCGGTGATCAGCATCGGCAGAAGCGCGTTGTCTGTATCGATATCGCGCGTCTCACAAGTCAGCGGTTTGTTTGGATCGGGCTTGTATTGTCACACCCGCCGCTGGCGCAGCGCGGAGGTCGGCAATCGCCATCCAGTCCCGCAGCAACCCCTGGTCCTCCTTCGAGAACCGGGCGCGCTGCTTCAGGTCTTCAAACGAGTCATCAGGATGCAGGCGATTGTATTCATCGCATACAAGCGCCTCCAGGATGGCCCATTCCTGATCCGTCCCTGGCCCGATGGCCTGCACAATTCCATTGGAAGCCATGTAAAGACTGTCTCTCGCGTGTTTCATCGGATCTCTCCTTCCGCTTTGTCTTTCCTTGCTTGCCGCACCCCCTCCAGCATCATCGCCAGGACACCCATGTCGCGGCAAAAACCTGTGTTCAACGCCATGAAAACCACTTCGGATGGATCAAGACTCGGCCGGTACTGCTGCGCGCTCCAGCTATCGAAATCCACATCAGGCCCGGCCTGCGGGCGGCAGCCGCCGTTTCCGGCATTGCACCCGAAAAGTCTCACCGGACTTCTCCTGCCTTGATTGAGATCCGAGCCGCGCCGGGATTACCATCTTCATATGTTTGTGCGGCCTCGTGGAGCGACAAGACATGGGCATGCAAGTGGGCCGCCGGGATGGGCGGCAGTATTCTGGCGAGAAGCGTTTCGAAATACGGCTTGAAGATGCGCCCGGTCACGCCGCGTTCGGCACAGAGCAGGTCAACGATGTTGGCCTCAAGCCGGGACTGCCCAGCCGGGACTGCCGCGATATCCAGAATGGCGTGCAAAGCACGCTCAATGTGATCCCAGCGGGCACCGGAAACATGAGTCATCACATTGTTGATGTGGCTGTGCGCCCGGAACCCAGCAGTCAATGCGCTGGCAAGAGCCGCGGGATCAATGCCCATTTGCTGCGGCACAATGTCTCCGTCACTTTTGTTTGCATCCCCACCGAAACGAAAACCGGGAGCGGCAATCAGATGCAAGCCGGCACCACGCTCAGTACCGCCAAAGGCTTCGACAGGCCGAGATTGCATCATGGTCATCGGTTGCTCCATCAACTTGCCGGACCTGGCTTCTCCGTGACCACCACAGGCCGGCAGGGGTCCTAAATCCATGGCTCGATAACTAACTCATAAAAGATACATTGACAATGTATCTTTAAAAAGGAAAATTGCACGCGGTCGAAGCGACAGGAAACCAACCGGTCGAAAAGACCACCGGCGCAACCAGCCCGGCCCGAGAACACAGGCGCAAAAGCCTCGTCTCCAGAAGGTCTGGCAATCACTTGCTGCACCGGCGTGATGGATCTTGAACAGAAGGAAACCGGAAATGACCGATACGACCGAAGCCGTAGACTTGCGCAGTCTCGTCCCCGCACAACGTCACGCGAAGATCTTCCAGCTTGTCCACGCGCTCGAGCCGGGCAAGGCATTCGAGCTGATCAACGATCACGATCCCAAGCCGCTCTACTACCAGCTCGAAGCCGAGTATCCCGGCCAGTTCTCCTGGGTCTACCGTGAACAGGGGCCCGAGGCCTGGCGTGTCGAAATCGGCAAGCTTGAACAGGCCGCCTGACGGCTGACGCGATGACGCCGGGCTTCCCCGGCGTCATCGTGGAGGAAAACATGATGCCTGGTGTCACCCTGTCCCGCTGGACGATGTCCTATTTCTTTGCCGCTCTCTCCGCGCTGATTGCCGGTGAGGTGCTGATGCTGGCCGGTTTCGGCTACCCGGCCGCAAGCCTGCGCGCGCCCGAAACCCTGGTACTGGTTCATGTGATCGCCATCGGCTGGCTCAGCCTGCTGATGTGCGGCGCGCTTTTCCAGTTCGCGCCAGTGCTGATCGCGCGGCGGCTTTACAGCGACACATTGCCTTTGCCTGCCCTTCTGCTGCTGATTGCCGGCCTTGGCTTGCTGCTTTCAGGCTTTCTGCAGCTTTCCGGCAGGCTTCCCGATCTGCCATCGCTGCTGCCGGCAGCCGGGATCGTCCTGAGCGCCGGTTTCATGCTGGTACTGTGGAACCTCGGATGCACCCTGTGGCCGGCGAGGCCGCTGCCGCTGCCCGCACGCTTTGTCACCACCGGGCTGATCTCGCTTGCACTGACGGTTGCGTTGGGGGTGATTTTCGCCCTCGCTCTGGGCCAGCAGACAAATTCAGAGCCCATGCTTGCCATCGCAGGCGCGGCGCTTCCATTGCATGCCGCGGTCGGTATCGGCGGATGGCTGACATTGACCGCCATCGGCGTGAGCTACCGGTTGCTTGCCATGTTCATGCTTGCTCCGGAGCTTGAGGGCACGCGGCCGAAACTTGTCCTCGCGCTTGCCGGTGCTGCCTTGACAATTGTCGTTGCGGCCGGGCTTGGCGCGATCCTGAACGGGGCAAGCCTGTCCATTCCGCTTTTTGCCGGCAGTATCCTCGGGCTGGCTTCACTCGCCCTCTACGGCGCCGACATTTTGCATCTCTATCGCGCCCGCAAACGCCGCACCATTGAGCTCAACAGCCGCATGGCGATCCATGCGCTGGCTTCGTTCGCCGCGGCGATTGGCCTGGCAAGCGGGCTGGCCATTCTCGGGCGGCTGGAGGATGGCATCGGCGTGGTGGTTTTTGTGCTCGTCTTCGGCTGGCTCTCGGGTCTGGGGCTCGCCAAGCTCTACAAGATCGTGGCCTTCCTGACATGGCTCGAATGCTACGGCCCCGTGCTCGGCAAGATGGCGGCTCCCAGGGTGCAGGACCTTGTAGTCGAGACCCGCGCTCGAAAATGGTTCCGGGTTTATTTCCTTTCTGTCTGGAGCGGCACTCTCACCCTTCTGATCGGTCTGCCCACCGCGTTCCGTGTCACTGCCGCACTGATGCTCATAGCCACGATCGGGATTGTCAGCGAACTGGTCCGGATTCGTCTTCTCTCGGACGTGGCTGCCCGTTCCGGCGGACCGGCTGCAGTGCCAAGACCGCATTTGCTGTTCTCCCGCCCGTCCTCGATCTGAAACCACAAGAGTGAAACCAATGACCACGACATTCGTCGATCTCGATGTCCGCCCGACCCTCAGAGACGGCGGCGAGCCGTTCGAACAGATCATGCAGACAGTCAGCGCACTCGGCCCTGACCAGGGCTTGCGCCTCCTGGCAACCTTCGAACCGGTGCCGCTGTTTCATATGCTGGGCTCAAAGGGCTTCACCCACGAGGCAACGGAGTTGGCCGGCGGCGACTGGGAAGTGCTGTTCACACCCTTGCAGTCTGTAACAGCGGTGAACCCGGTGCCCGCCACAGCGAATGACACGACGGAGTGGCCTGAACCCGATCAGCATCTCGACAATCGGGAGCTGGATCCGCCCGAGCCGATGGTGAGGATTCTGGCTGCAATCGAGACCCTGCAGCACGGCGAGGTGCTGTCCGCGCTTTTGTGCCGCGAGCCGATGTTCCTGTTTCCCGAACTTGAAAAACGCGGCCATCAATGGCGCGGCGGTTTCGAGCCCGACGGCACAACCTACAGGATCCTGGTCCGCGTTGCCCGCAACAGCGAACAGGTGGCATAGCCGCACCAGCGGGCTTGCCTTCATGGAGTTATGAGCGATGTTCATCCAGACCGAACCGATGCCCGACGTCTCGAAGCTGAAATTCATTCCCGGCAGGGAGGTGTACGTTTCCGGAACCATCGAATTTGCCAATCGCGACGAAGCCACAGCATCGCCGCTGGCCCAGCGTCTGTTCGGTTTTCCGGGGGTGGCGGCCATCGCGTTCGGTTACGACTACATCATCATCACCAAGGCCGTTGGCGACTGGCAGCACCTGAAGCCGGCATTGCTTGGCACGATCATGGAGCACTTCATGTCGAATGCGCCGGTGATGCGCGCGGCAAGAAGAACGCCGGGCGGAGAAGACGGCAAGACCGATGCGTTTGTCGATGAGATCATGACATCCCTGCGCGAGGTCATCGACCCGGAGCTTGGCTACAACATTGTCGATCTCGGTCTCATCTATGAGGTCGTGGTTGGCGCCGACGGCGCGACGACCGTGGCCATGACCACGACAACGCCGGGATGCCCGGCCACGAACTATCTCAAGCAGGGCGTCCAGGATCGCGCCGGGGCCGTCGAAGGCGTCAAACGAGTGCAAGTTGAGCTGACCTACGAGCCGCGGTGGGAGCCGGAAATGATGAGCCCCGGGGCCAAACAGCATCTGGGGATATACTGATGAGCAAGATCGATACTCCACGCAGCGACCAATCCGCACCAGCTTCCGGCAGCCCGCTCGACCAGGATGGACTGGTCCGGCTGCTGGTGGCAAGTCTTGAGGCTCTGGCGTCCTCCGGGCAGGTCGACGCGGCCTGCCGGCTTGCGGGCCAGGCCTGCGCCGGCTTGCGTCACTCCGACCCACGCGGATGGAGCAGGCTCAACGCACTGCTTCACCGCCTGGCCAGGCACGCGCCGTTGGTCGGTTCCAATGTTTCAAGAGAGGCAGGATGACATGACAATTGAAATTGGAGATGGCGGCATTGTCATCGACGCCACGCTTATCGGCCCCCTCCTCAAGGTCACACCGGAAGATGTCCCGAAATTGATGCGCGACGGCGCAATCACCAGCCTGTGTGAAACCGGGGTTGGCGATGATGCCGGTGCCTACCGTTTGAGCTTCTTCTACCAGGGACGCCGCGTTCGCTTGCAGGTCACCGAATCGGGAGAGGTCCTGCGGCGGTCAATAGTTGACTATGGCGACATCCCGCTGCCGCAGGCAATGCACCGGCCGGGCGGCTGACCCACAATTCCCCGGACAAGGAGCCCGTCATGAAACATCACACTACCACAAGGCGGCCGGAAACAATTGCCGCCTTTGTCGCGATCATCTGGCTCGGCATGCTGCTCGGGGTTTCCTTCATCGCCACGCCGGTGAAGTTCGAAGCCCCTCCGCTCAGCCTGCCAGTGGCGCTCGAAATCGGCCGGGTGACCTTCTCGCTGTTCTCCAGAATCGAATGGGGGACTGCACTGCTGCTGGTCATGTCCCTTCTCGCCTGCAGGTGCAGGACGGTATCCGGCTTTATCGCTGCGGCACTCGTTGCAATCCTCATTGCCGAGACGTTCTGGCTTTTGCCTGTCCTTGATGCACGGGTTGAAGCGATCATTTCGGGAATGCCTGCGCCCGCTGGCTGGTACCATGTTGCCTATATCGGCATCGAAATCATCAAGGCAGGCACTCTCGTTGCCCTGTCCATCCACCTTCTGGGCCAGCGGTCTGCCTCAGCCAACCAGCCGGAAGGTTTAAGCCATGAGCATGAATCCTGGCCGGATATTGGCCGAGGCTGTTTACGACCGCCGAAGCTGTTTTGCCGACCCCTCGGCAACCGGGAATGTCAATGACCATAGGCTTGCATCAGAGGGCAATCGTGATAATAGGTATTTCAAATACCTATTAATTGAGAAACCCAGTTCGGGCCTCCGCACGCCAATGCGGAAACCGATACGCCCGGATTTGAAGCCCTCCCGATTGCGTCAACCAGCCCCTCCCCAATGCGCGCCGGCCCACATTGCCTGACAAGGAAATTCCAATGATTGCACAGTTGTCCCGAACCGAACGTCAATGGGCCGCAGTCCTCGCCATACTGCTGGCGCTGCTGGGCCTGACGATGGCGATCGCGGCAAGGCAGGGCCCGATGGCAGTGCATGGTTTCATGGCGCTGGCACTCGGCGTCGGGCTGTTCATTGCCGTGGGCAGCGTGCTGGAAAAACCGCAGCCCGCGACGAGCAGGCTGGCACAATATTACGACGACCCGACCAAGGTCGGCATCGCTCTTGCCATGGCCTGGGGGCTGTTTGCCATGGGTATCGGGCTTTGGGTCGCCGCCCTGATGGTATGGCCAGACGCCACCTTCGGTCATGCATGGATGAGCTATGGGCGGATTCGCCCGGTGCATACCACCGGCGTGATCTTTGCCTTTGGCGGCAATGCCCTGATCGCCACCTCGTTCCATGTCATGCAGCGCACCAGCCGCACCCGGCTTGCCGACCAGTTGAGCCCCTGGTTCGTGCTGGTCGGCTACAACCTGTTTCTGGTCTGGTCGGTCACCGGCTACATGATGGGCGTGACCCAGTCCAAGGAATATGCCGAACCTGAATGGTACGCCGATATCTGGCTGGTGGTGGTCTGGGTGGCCTATCTGGTGCTCTATCTGCGCACGCTCGCGCGCCGGGCGGAACCGCATATCTACGTGGCCAACTGGTATTACCTGGCCTTCATCGTCGTGGTCGCGGTGCTGCACATCGTCAACGGCTTTGCCCTGCCCGTGAGCTTTGCCGGCGCCAAGAGCTACACGGTGTTCTCCGGTGTCCAGGACGCGATGGTGCAATGGTGGTACGGCCACAACGCCGTCGCCTTCTTCATGACCTCGGGCTTCCTCGGCATGCTCTACTACTATCTGCCGGTCAGATCGCAGCGCCCGATCTATTCCTACCGGCTGTCGATCCTCAGCTTCTGGGGCATCACCTTCTTCTATCTCTGGGTCGGTTCGCACCATCTGCATTACACCGCCCTGCCGCACTGGGTGCAGACCTTGGGCATGACCTTTTCGATCATGCTGCTGGTGCCGAGCTGGGCTTCGGCCGGCAATGCGATTGCCACCTTGAACGGGGCATGGGGGCGGGTTCGCGACGACGCAACCTTGCGCTTCATGTTCGTCGCCGCGGTGTTTTACGGACTGTCGACATTCGAGGGCTCGTTCATGGCGATCCGGCCGGTCAATGCGCTGTCGCACTACACCGACTGGACCGTCGGTCACGTGCATTCCGGCGCGCTCGGCTGGTTGGCGATGGTCACCTTCGGCGCCTTCTATTCGACCGTTCCCTTGATCTGGGGGCGCAAGGCGATGTATTCCGCCCAACTGATCGAATGGCATTTCTGGCTCGCCCTTGCCGGCCTGCTGACTTACGTGTTTTCGCTGTGGAACGCCGGCATCACCCAAGGCCTGATGTGGCGGACCTACAACGCGGCGGGAACGCTCAACTATTCCTTCATCGAGAGCATCGATGCGATGCGCCCCTATTACATCGCCCGCTTCCTTGGCGGCGTGCTGTTCCTGGCCGGGATCTGTGTCGGGGCGGTCAATATCTGGCTGACCGTCCGTGGCGTCCGCGGCCAGGCACCCGATCGTCCACTCGCATTGCAGGGAGCGGAGTGAACCCATGTCGCTGTTCAAAGCCCATTACAATTTAGAAAAGAAGTCCATTTGGCTGGTGATAGGCATCATCGCGGCCGCCAGCGTCGGAGGCCTGGTCGAGATCGCGCCGCTGTTCACCATCGACCAGACGGTTGAGACGACGCCCGACATGCGGGTCTACACTCCGCTCGAGCTGGCCGGTCGCAACATCTACATCCGCGAGGGCTGCTATGCCTGCCACAGTCAGATGATCCGCACCCTGCGCGACGAGGTCGAACGTTACGGCCCCTACTCGCTGGCGGCGGAATCGCAATATGACCATCCGATGCTGTGGGGCTCCAAGCGGACCGGTCCAGACATCGCGCGGCTGGGCGGCAAATACTCCGACGAGTGGCATGCCGCACACCTCAACAATCCGCGCGACGTGGTTCCGAGCTCGATCATGCCGGCCTACTCGTGGCTGGCCGAAACCGGGCTTGATGTCTCCGATCTGGGCGCGCACCTGGCCGCACTCAGGGCGCTGGGTGTGCCCTACACCGACGCCATGATCGAGAATGCATCAACCGATGCACTGGCGCAGGCCACGCCCGATAGCGATGCAGCCAGTGGCGTTGCCGAGCGCTATGGCGAGACGACCAACATGCGGCGGTTCTCAAGTCGCAAGACAGTGACCGAGCTGGATGCGCTGATTTCCTACCTGCAGATCCTCGGCCAGATGACCCAGACCGCCTATACCGCCGAGCCAAAGGAGGTTGAGTAATGTCCGTCAGCCATGACTTTCTGGTGATGATCGCCAAATCCTTCGGCCTGTTTTACCTGATGGGGTTCTTCATCATCGTGGCGATTCATACCTACCGTCCCTCGAGCAGGGCCCTTGCCGACCATGCCGCACGCTCGGTTCTCGAAACGGAGGATCAGCCATGTCAAAAATAGAACGCGATCCCGTCACCGGCTACACCACCACCGGGCATGACTGGAACGGCATCAAGGAACTCAATTCTCCTATCCCGCGCGCAGTGATCATCTTCATCATCGTCACCCATCTTGCCGCCCTGATCGGCTGGATCCTGTTGCCAACATGGCCGCTCGGACGCACCTTCACCAAAGGTGTGCTGGAGGTCGACCAGAAGACTGATCTCGCCGCCGACATTGCCGCCGCCAACACCGCGCGTGCCGACTGGATGGCGCGGATGGCCACACTGGATTTTGACGCCATCCGCGCCGATCCGGATCTGATGGCCCGGGCGCTGGAAACCGCGGCTCCGCTCTTCGGCCAGAACTGCGAGCCCTGTCACGGCAAGAACGGTATCGGCGGCCCGGGATTTCCGCAGCTTTCCGACAATGCCTGGATCTGGGGCGGCACTTCGGAAGATATATCCAAGACCATTACCGTCGGCATCAACAGCGCCCACCCCGACAGCCGCTTTGCACAGATGCCCGCATTCGGCCGCGACGAGATGCTGGACCGGACCCAGATCGGCATGATGACGAGCTATGTCCAATCTCTCTCGAACGGCTTCATCGCCAACGATCCCTCTGAAGCTGCAACGCTGTTTCAGGACAATTGCGCAGCCTGCCACGGCGAAGACGCCCGTGGTGTCGAAGGCACCGGCGCGCTCAACCTGACCGATGCGGCCTGGATCTACGGCGGCGATGCAGCAAGCATCTGGCAAACGCTGATGAACGGGCGCGAGGGGCATATGCCAACATGGCAGAGCCGCCTGAGCACCGCCGATATCCGCATGCTCGCGCTTTATGTCGAGGCCATGCCGGGCAAACTGCAATGACGCGCTCGCCACGCCTCATTGCCGGATTGGTCGCCGCCGCAGCAATCGCACTGGTGGTGGCGGCGAACTGGCAATTCGTCTCGCTCGCCACCGGTTCCCATCCTGGTTGCGTTTCCGTCAATCCGGCCAAACCGGCCGCCACCGCAGGCTGTTGAACGAGGTCGCCATGCTTGAAACGCTTCCCGCTGTCCAACCTCCAATCCGCCCGGACCGAGGATTTGCTCGTCATCTGCCTGCGACAACGGCACTGTCCTGGCTTGCCGCCGGCTGGGCCGATTTCCGTCACAACCCGCTGCAAAGCCTGTTTTACGGCCTCGCCAGCTTTACGCTGTCGATGCTGGTGATCTGGGGGCTGGTTGTGGTTGATCTCATGTGGCTGATCTTTCCGGCGCTCTCCGGCTTTCTGGTGATCGGCCCGCTCGTCGCCATCGGGCTTTACGAGAAAAGCCGCAAGCTGCAGCGCGGCGAGAAGGTCAGCCTTGTCGACATGCTGCTGGTGCGTCCGCGCTCGGGCGCCCAACTGGCCTTTGCCGGCCTAATGCTATGCCTGCTGGTGATGGTGTGGCTCCGCGCCGCCGATCTGTTGTACGCCCTGTTTTTCGGACTGCTGCCGTTTCCCGGCTTTGACCAAATCCTGAGTCAGCTCCTGACCACACCGCGCGGTTGGGCGCTGGTCCTGACCGGCTCGGCGGTCGGCGGCATGTTCGCGGCCTTCGCCATGGCGATCAGCCTGTTTTCGATACCCATGCTGCTCGACCGCCGTACCGATGCGTTGACCGCACTGGGCACATCATTCGCGCTCACCACCCACAATCTGAGGGTCGTGCTGCCTTGGGGCGCAATCGTCGTCCTCGGCTTTGCAATGTGCGCCATGACCGGACTGCTGAGCATGATCGTCATCTTCCCTCTGCTCGGGCACGGCACCTGGCACGCCTGGGTAGCGCTGCGCCCCGATGAGGTGGCGGAATGAACTACCTGTTCCTGATCCCGGTCTCGCTTTGCCTCGGCGCCGTCGGGCTGGGCGCGTTTCTGTGGAGCCTGCACACAAACCAGTATGAGGATCTCGAGGGCGCCGCCGTCCGTATATTGACCCCGGAGACCGCACCGATTTCGCCCGGGGAAAAGTCAAAGAACGAAAGCATCGCCGGGTGATCAAGTCCGCGGCCGTGGTTTCTACAGCGCGCCCTTCGCAACGAGGCGCGCGACAACCGTGTCGGCCATGTGCGCACAACGGGCTCCATCGAACGGAAAGACACTGCCAAACCCACCCTGCAACCGCTCTTCCAACGCCGCGCGCAACTGACGGCGGGCGCGAAACAGGCGGGTCTTGACGGTAATGGGGTTGAGCGACAGATCGCGGGCGATGTCGCGGATCTTCATTCCCTCGACCTCATGCAGCAGGAACGGCAGCCGCAGCTCGGGTGTCAAGCCAGCCACTGCCACTTCAAGAATGTTGCTTATCTGGGTCCGGCCGAAGTTCGCTTCGGGCGTCTCACTCCCGCCGACAAACCTGAGGATATTGCCGTTGTTCTCTTCGGACACTGTGTCGTATTCCTCTTCCGGGCGCGTACGCCTTGTGCGCATCAATGCCGTGTTGATTGCTATACGGGTGATCCATGTTGAAAACCGCGCCCTCCCGTCGAAGCGCTCCAGCCCGGTAAAGGCGGCGAGGTAGGCCTCCTGAACCACCTCCTCCGCTTCGGCATCACTGGACACGATCCCACGCGCAATCCGGAACAGCCGCGGATTCAACCGCCGGATCAGTTCACGGATTGCCGCTTCATCCTTCCTTCGCGCCCGGACGATCAGATCCAACTCGGACGATGACGACCAGGACGCTTGCCCAGAGGCTTGATTGACATTAGTCGTCACGCTGCCGGTTTCCTTTCCACGCGTCCGCTGGCGAGAATGTCTTCCACCGAAGGCAAGGCAGCCAGCGCCTCGGGCATCACGTCACCTGTGTCGGCTGCAGGCCCCTCCCATGCGGGATCGACCAGCTGGCCCACAACAATCCGGCCGACCATGCCGCCCATTTCGTGCGGTATGCAGTAGTAATCATAGACACCCGGTACGCTCAGCTTGATATCGAACATCCCGCCAGGCAACAGGAAATCGCTGTCCCAGGGCATCCCCATCGAGGGAATCCTGCGCATGCGGCCATACAGTGACGGGTGATAGGCGGTGGCAGTGTGAGAGTTGCCGGGATCCCGATTGATGAACCGTATGGTCGTACCGGCCGCGACGGCAAGGCCCTGCGGGGAAAACCAGATACGTTCGCCGCGCGCGGTTCCGCGCATCTCGATCACCGCGACCGGTGCTGCCACCGAACGGCGCGGTACCAAGAGGGCGGCAAGCGCGCCGCCCCCAAAGCCGAGAAACTCCCTGCGCGACGGCATCACTTCGCCAATCGCGATTTTGCGTCCTCGTCGTGAAAGAGCACCACATGAGCATGCGGTTCTTCCACGCCAGGATGACCGGCATTGTAGTAGATATCGACGCTGCTGACCGTGTGCGATCCCAGGCCGAGATCGTCATAGGACGTGCCCCCCGCCAGCGCCTTCAACGGCGTCATGTACACCGTCGCAGACAATTTGCCATCGTGATCATAGGCCAGGAACGGTCCGGCCGGCAGAGTGTCCGGATTGACAAAAAGCGTTCCCAGGCCGGGAAGAAATTCGGGCAGCGGCAGCACATCGCTGACTTGCACATAGGGCGCTTCCGGAGGGGCATCCATCAACGCTTTTTCGTCATGGGCAAGCGCAGGTGTCACGGCCAGTGCCAGCACGGTCGTCAACAGCGGGAGTGGGCTTTTCATGTCGTTTCCTTTCCAATGATTGCCGGGTGCGTTTCCAGGCACCCTGATCATTCGATGCGGCAGAACCAAAAAGGTTCGCCAGCAACAAAACTATTTTCCAAGCCAGATGATGCGCAGAACTCGACCGACCGGCTATGCTGCCAATCACTTCTCACACGCGCGCCGCCTGGAAATGAGATCCAACGGAACTTTGGCGGCGACCCGGGATTTTTCGCGAAAGGAAATTCCTATGGCGAAATTCTCAAAAGGCGATCATGTGAGCTGGAATTCTGAAGCCAGTCGCGTCAGCGGGAGAATCATCAAGATCCACGAAAGCGATTTTTTGCTACAAGAGTCACCCCCGACGCGCATCAAGAAGCGACCCGCAATATGAGATCGCAAGCGACAAGACCGATCACGTTGCCGCGCACAAGGAAACTGCTCTCACGAAAATCGAGTGATGGGCTCATGATCCACGGCGCACGACCACTTGATGAGGGCGGGCAGGCCTGACCCGGCTTAATTGACACCCCGCTAGCAGAACCGCCTGCGGGACAATAATCTATCGTGCGGTTTGATCATCGCCCATTTCCTACTCCAAACCGGCATCCGGTCCCCAATCCACCGAAATTCAGGCCGCATTTCAAATGTGCCGAAGGTGGTTTCGTTAACTGCAATATATTTGCATCAATCAGGCATTTAATTCCATTTGTCTTGTCGTTTTGGAGGGGTCATCATCCTGAAGCCGATCCGCGGCAGGACCGTTGCCGTGGTGTCAACGTGTGACGGAGAGGACGATGCACGACGAGACTGCCACCCACAGCAAAACACCAAACTCCACCGCTCTTCCGGATGACCATAAGCCACCGTTTTTCAGGCGGTGGGCGTTTTCGACCAACCACAAGGATATAGGCACGCTCTACCTGCTGTTTTCCATCCTTGCCGGGTTGTTCGGAACCGGGCTGTCCGTACTGATGCGGATGGAGCTTCAGCAACCTGGCATGCAGATATTTGGTGATCCGGGCGCCTACAACGTCGTCGTCAGCGCCCACGGGCTGGTGATGATTTTCTTCGTCCTCATGCCGGCGCTGATCGGCGGCTTCGGCAACTGGTTCGTGCCGATCCTGATCGGTGCACCCGACATGGCGTTTCCACGCCTGAACAATATCTCGTTCTGGCTCCTGGTGGTCGCATTCGTGCTCTTCATCGCCTCGATGTTTGTGGAGGGAGCACCTGGAACAGCGGGGCACGGCGGCGGCTGGACCCTTTACCCGCCCTATTCCACCGCAGGGCAGCCCGGACCCGCTGTGGATTTTGTCATCTTGTCCATTCACTTGTCAGGCATCTCGTCAATCCTGGGCGCGATCAACTTCATCACCACCATTTTCAACATGCGCGCACCGGGTATGACCCTGCACAAGATGCCGCTATTTGCCTGGGCAATGCTGGTGACCGCCTTCATGCTGTTGTTTTCGCTACCGGTGCTTGCCGGTGCGGTCACCATGCTTTTAACCGACAGGAACTTTGGCACCACCTTCTTTGCTCCCGAGGGCGGCGGCGATCCGATCCTCTATCAGCATCTGTTCTGGTTCTTCGGCCATCCTGAAGTCTACATCATGATCCTGCCCGCGTTCGGCATTGTCAGCCAGATCGTCTCGACCTTTTCGCGCAAGCCGGTATTCGGTTACCTCGGCATGGTCTACGCAATGCTAGCCATCGGCCTGATCGGCTTCATCGTCTGGGCGCATCACATGTTCACCGTTGGTTTGTCGATCGGTTCCCAGCGCTATTTCATGGTTGCATCAATGGTCATCGCGGTGCCGACCGGCGTGAAGGTGTTTTCCTGGCTGGCGACAATGTGGGGCGGCTCGATTTCCTTCCGTACGCCGATGTTGTGGGCGACCGGCTTCATCTTCCTGTTCACCGTCGGCGGCGTCACCGGCGTGCAATTGGCCAGCGCCGGGCTCGACCGGCCGCTGCACGATACCTATTACGTCGTCGCCCATTTCCACTACGTCCTGTCGCTGGGCTCAGCTTTTGCCATCTTTGCCGGTTGGTACTACTGGTTCCCGAAGATGTCCGGCTATCTCTACAATTCCGTGCTTGCCAAGACCCATTTCTGGCTGATGTTCATCGGCGTCAACTTCGTCTTTTTCCCGCAGCATTTTCTCGGCCTTGCCGGCATGCCACGCCGCTACGTCGACTACCCAGACGCCTATGCAGGTTGGAATTTCGTGTCCTCGATCGGCTCCTACATTTCCGCGCTTGGTCTGTGTTTCTTTGTCATCACGGTGGTGGAAGCCTTCATCCGGAAGCGGGTCTCGGGAGACAACCCGTGGGGCGCGGGCGCAACAACCCTGGAATGGACGCTGTCGTCGCCTCCTCCATTCCACCAGTTTCAATCCCTGCCGCAGATCCGGTAACGCCGGCGCGGTCACTCCTGCCAAAATTCGATAGGAGCATCCGAATGAATGAGGCTGCCGAAAATGGATCCAGTCTATGGCCCATCATAACCCTCGGAATTTACTGGGCCTATCTGATTGCCATTCGTGAACAGCGCAGGCGTAAGGGGATTAAGACCTTTTTCGATCACATTCTTGCGCAACACAAGCCTGATGCTACACACAACGACAACGCCAATTGGTTTACTGGCCTTGCCAGCAGGCCGAACGAAATCGATGAGGCCAGATTTCTGATTGATGCTGTAAAGATTTATGAGTTCATTCTGGCGAATTATGCGGCAGGGAAAATGGTGGAACTCGTCGGGTTGCTTTCGCCCGATGTATTCGATGTGTTCTCAAACCACATCGAAGGCCGGACAACCAGAGGCGAAAGACTGTCTCTCGATATTGTGACCCTCTCAGACGCAATTATCGTTGCCAAAGACATCAGCAATACCCTATCCGAAATTACTGTCCGCTTTGAAGCAGACATCATTGTCTCCAAACAGAATACTGATCCGGATCATTCACTTTATGGCTCGCCGGAATTGTTGACCGCAATCGACCTATGGACATTCCAGAAACGAAAAAATGCCGCGGGCGGGAACTGGATACTGGTTGCCGTCGAGACGGGCTGACCGTGACACCGCCAACCAGTTCGAGGGCATGGGCTTGCACAGTGGCGAAGATCGACGCTGCGCCGAACACCAGGATGCCTGCATTTACTAAATTTGGTATTTTCTTCATGCTTGTATCTCCTCCATGTCATAATTCATTGCCCCACACGGCAACACGATGCTGTGTCAGCTGCGTATGGCTTCTGAGTTCGGTTTTAGAGTCGGACTCGAAAAGGTTTTAACGATATTGGTAACTTGCGAGCCGTCGGGTGATCAGACGGATGTGGGCGATCATGATCCATGCCTCGGCTGATACGATTGATTTTTCAACGTCCTTGGCCAGTCTCCGGCATCTGCCGAGCTAGGCGAAGGTGCGCTCGACGACCCATCGGCGTGGCAGGACTTCGAAGCCTTTTGCCTTGTCGCTGCGCTTGATGATTTCGACCGTCCAGCGTCCGATCTTCTTCAGCCGCCGCTTCAACTTGTCGCCCGCATAGCCACCATCGGCAAAGACATGCAACAACCATGGCCATCTGTGGCGGATGGATTTCAGGAGATCGGGAGCGCCGTCGCGATCCTGGATATCGGCGCTGTGCACCATGAGACCGACCATCAGGCCGAGCGTATCGACGATAATGTGGCGCTTGCGGCCCTTGATCTTCTTGCCCGAGTCATAGCCCCGGATACCGCCGCTTTCCGTGGTCTTCACGCTTTGGCTGTCGATCACACCCGCTGTCGGGCTTGCCTCCTTGCCCTCCAACTCCCGCGCCTCCATCACCAGATGATGGTTGATGCGTCCCCAAATCCCCAGTGCCCTCCACTCGTAGAAATATCGCTGGACTGTCGAACAAAGAGGAAGGTCCTTCGGTAGCATCCGCCATTGGCAACCAGTCGTGGCGATGTAAAGCAGAGCGTTGACGACCTCGCGCAAATCCGTGGTCCGCGGGCGTCCAAGACGGCACGGCATTGGTAGAAAAGGCTCAACTAATGCCCATTCCCGATCCGTCATGTCGCTTGCGTAGCGTGCCGTTCGCCGGGCATATTGCCGGCGGGTGATTTCGGTCCAGACCATTGTGTTCTCCATCGAATCTTTGCAAATCCGAAGGAATCATAACCTGTTGAAATCACCCACCTCTTTTTGAGGCAGCCTCTCAGGCCAGGTGCATAAAACTCCGCCGTCATCCATTTCACAGAGCTGACCTCAAACTGCATTTGACTTGTTCGATTTATGGGATAAACGCTCAGAAATTAGGCACAGGAATTCCTCTCTCGAAAGCCCCTGATATGAAGAGCATTGACGACAAACTCCACCCCATCCTGGCTGAAGTTATCCGGCGCAACGCGGGAGAGTTTGAGTTTCACCAGGCTGTCCATGAAGTTCTGGAGAGCCTGGGTCGCGTCGTAGCCAAGCATCCGCACTACCTGGATCACGCCCTGATCGAACGTATCTGCGAACCCGAACGCCAGATCATCTTTCGTATCCCGTGGGTGGATGACAAGGGCCAGGTCCAGATCAATCGAGGCTTCCGGGTACAGTTCAATTCAGCGCTTGGTCCTTACAAGGGCGGGATGAGGTTTCATCCGTCGGTCAATGTCGGAATTATCAAATTCCTTGGCTTTGAGCAGACCTTCAAGAACGCGCTAACGGGATTGCCTATCGGAGGGGGCAAGGGCGGGTCCGATTTTGATCCCAAGGGCCGGACGGACGCCGAAATCATGCGGTTCTGTCAATCGCTGATGACCGAACTGCACCGGCACCTGGGCGAACAAACCGACGTGCCGGCAGGCGACATCGGCGTGGGCGGTCGCGAGATCGGCTACATGTTCGGGCAATACAAGCGCTTGAACAACCGCTTCGAGGCGGGTGTGTTTACGGGGAAGGCGCTGGCTTATGGCGGCTCACGCGCCCGTACGGAGGCGACGGGCTACGGCAACACCTATTTCGTGCAGGCCATGCTGGAGACCAAGGGTACCAGCTTTGACGGCAAGAAAGTAGTCGTCTCCGGGTCCGGCAATGTGGCGATCTACACCATCGAAAAGGTGCAATCCTTTGGCGGCAAGGTTATCGCCTGCTCAGACAGCTCGGGCTATGTCGTGGACGAGAACGGCATTGATCTGGAGTTGCTGAAAGACATCAAGAACGTGCGGCGAGAGCGGATTTCCGAATATGTCCGACGCAAGGGTCAAGGCGCGCATTTCATCGCAGCTGGAAAGGGGTCTATCTGGGACGTTGCCTGCGATGTTGCGATGCCCTCGGCCACACAGAACGAATTGTCGGGCAAGGACGCCACCATGCTGATCAAGAACGGCGTGATTGCCGTGGGTGAGGGGGCGAACATGCCCTCGACACCCGAAGCGATCAAGGCGTTCCAGGATGGCGGCGTGATGTTTGCGCCCGGGAAAGCCGCGAATGCCGGCGGCGTGGCAACCTCGGCGCTGGAGATGCAGCAGAACGCGAGCCGCGACAGCTGGAGTTTTGATCAGACAGAATCGCGGTTGGCAACGATCATGCGCGGCATCCACGACACCTGCCACCAGACAGCCGAGGAATACGGCGCGCCGGGTAACTATGTCCTCGGAGCAAATATTGCAGGTTTCGTCCGCGTTGCAGAATCCATGCGCATGCTGGGCATAATCTGAACCATGGTTCCGCTCCATCGCCTTAAACTGGAACCGATCCAGCTTGCGCCGCAGACTTGCCCGGCTTCGGCCTTTTGGACCGGTCATCGGCCCGACCAACACTCGTGATACCGCGGCGGGCGCTGCCGGCGCAGGTTTGGCTCTCTTGATGTGCACGGTCCTGATCATCGGGGCCGGTGTTGATCTCTCTTATGGGGCTTTCATGATAGCGCCCATGGGGGCAACCACGGTGATCCTGTTTGCGCTGCCGAACAGCCCGCTCGCGCAGCCATGGTCAGCCATAGTCGGCAACACTGTTTCGGCATTGGTCGCTCTTGGCGTGCACCAGGCCACCCGCGATCCTGCACTGGCCATAGGCGCATCGGCCTGTCTGTCCCTGGGGGCGATGTTCCTGACCCGCTCGCTGCATCCACCGGGGGGCGCAGTGGCGCTGACGGCATCGCTGGACCCGACCATGCTGGACACGCTGGGCCTGATTTTTGTCCTGATCCCGGTCTTCCTGGGCACTGTCGTGCTTGTGGCCTTGGCTATGCTCTGGCACCAGCTGAACGGTCGGGTCTATCCGTTCAGGCAACCACAAGCGGTCGGTCCACACGCCACCGCCGACAAGGCGGCTCAGCAGCGTCTGGGGCTCGAGCCGGAGGAATTGGCACGTATTCTTGCCGATTATCGCCAGTCGGGCAATCTTGGCGTCGAGGACCTCGCGCGCCTGATCGCCGCAGCCGAGCAGCTGGCGGCCAGTCATGCCCTGGGGCGATGACCTGCGGTGCGATCATGTCGCGCGACCTTGTCACGGTGCGGCCCGACATCCGCGCCGCACATATGCCGATCTCTTCCGCAAGCATGGCTTCACCTCCATTCCGGTTGTGGAGAAAGGGGGAGTGTTGCTCGGGGTTATCTTCCAGCTGGATCTGATCCGCCGCGCGCGGCGTGATGCCATGCGCGCGAACACGAGTTTTGGTGCGGCATGGCAGCAATTCGACGCGATAGGTCAGTCGGCATCATTCGGGCCTCCGAGATCATGACAACGGGCCTTCCCACTGTCGTCGCCACGACACCTGTCGCGTCGCTTATGCCGCTGCTGGCTGATGGTGGTGCTGAGGCTGTGCCGGTGATGCAGGGAGATCGGATCATCGGCATCGCAACGCGGACCGATCTGCTGTCGGCCTTTGTCAGGTCGACAGCACGAGGTATGCAGTGACGGTTCGCGCCACCGAGGCGTCTTTCAAGTTTGACGTGGGATTCGTATCCCGAGGCTTATTATGTGAAGCTCTCGTCATGACAGTCTCGCGAAAAAAACTTACCACCCGATCTGCGCCCCAAACCTGAGGATTCCCGAACAAGTCAGATACGATACTCAACAGAGTTGAAATGCGGTTCTTTTCTGACCGTTCCCTGTGGTTCCAGCCTATCTCGTTCCCAAATCGATGAGACATCACCGATAATCCGCTCAGATTACGACGAATGCGATAATCATCAATCCTAAAAGGCTCACGGCCACTATAGTTCGTGTCGTCATATCCATATCTGTCTCCATTGACGGCAATTCACTGATGCACTTCCGGATCGGGCGGCGTTATCGATCATGCAGCCTTCCGAAACCGGGTGGGGTGCACCGAGATCTGGGCACGCTGCGCGGAAGTTTCTGCGATAGAGGGAACGAGCCCTGCCGCAATTCGAGGAATGTCGTTCCGCGAGATGCCGATGTCCTCCAGTTGCCGGTCGTCAAGACGATGAAGCGCGGCGGCCGCCTGGCCGCGGTGCCACCGCACCAAGGCGCGAGATATGAGGCCTGCCAAGGTCGCGCGAAAGCTGGGTCTGGGACTTGATGCATGAGAAGTTCTTGATTGCTTGATACCGGACATGGTTGCCGCTCCATTCAATGTGTTGATCGGGTTACCCGCATCACGCAAACGACTTTTCGTTTGCGCGCAGGAGCGCGAAGCTCTTGGTCGAGCGTACCCGCGTGGGGCGCGCTGTCGCGATTTTGGAAACTTATTTTCTGGAGATCCCCGAGGCGGCGAACGAATGTGTTCGAGCCGCTCGGGGCTAGGAGCGGGTCAGCAGTGGCGCTAGGAAAGCAAACCAGTTTTTCTTTTGAATAAAGCTAGACATAAAAATAATATAATAAACCTAAAGTATAAATGCAACGCGATAATCTGAGGTGCGGCTTTCTGCCGCTTCCAAGAGGTTTTTTATTATATTTGATTTTATTTTTATCTTGGTCATGATGTGCCCCATGAATAGAATTCGACCATGCGGACTTTCCTTCCGGCGGCGGCCCAAAACCGGCCTCTAACCCTGGTCCTGCAGCGAGCGCTGCAGGACCAGGGTTGTCTTTCATGACTTGAACACGTCCGATCCACCCGAGTTGCCGCGTTCGCACGCGGCTGGGATCGATTCGGACATTGAACGAAGGAACACTGAAATGGCTGCCAAAAAAGGCAATCGAGAAACCCGCAAGCCGAAGCAACACAAAGAGAAGCAGGTTGAGGCTGCGTCGACCGTGTCAGCAATCGCGAAGCCCGGACCTGCCGCAAAGCGGCGCTAGCTCACCAGGCAACGCGGCGGCGCGGTAATTACCCGCATTAATTTCACTGACGTTATGCCGTTGGCAAAACTCCCGCGCGTGAAGAAAGCAGGGGCAAGGCCGCATTCGCGCGGCCTTGCCCCGAACAGGCATTTCCTGAGCACCATCCTGCCCAAGGTGGCTGTTCCACTGCGATCACCGCAATTTGCCATGTCGATCCGGGAAGCGTGCCCGCGTGGTGGCCCTCGGCCACCCCAAGAACCCCGCGGCATTTGCGCCAAAGATATGTTCCCTATGCGCCGTATTCTTCCGCCTTGTCGGCGCAGATGACTTGATCAGACGAGAACAACCCATTCCGTTAGTTCCGCTCCGACTTATTCATTTCCAGCGCTTTCCGATAAGTCCTGTCTCTGAAGAATGGCTGGTAAGACGCCTGCCGAGCGCCCAGACTGTATCAACTCACACTTTAACTCTGGAGCAGAAATGTCGTCCAAATATTTTGTGCCGAGTGGCGGGCATCCGGGCCAAGAGCAGCTTCTCACAGACCGAGCGGTATTTACAAATGCCTATGCCGTTATCCCGAAGGGCGCGATGCAGGATATCGTCACCAGCTTCTTGCCCTTTTGGGAGAAGACCCGTTTATGGGTGCTGTCCCGCCCCCTGAGCGGATTTGCCGAGACATTCTCACAGTACATCGTGGAGGTTGCGCCCGGCGGCGGCTCCGACCGGACGGAGACAGATTCCAGCGCGGAAGCGGTGATTTTTGTGGTGGAAGGGACGGCATCTCTCACAATCATTGGTCGACAACATGAGTTGCAGCCGGGTGGTTATGCTTATTTGCCACCGCGAACCGAATGGACGCTGCATAACAAGGGGCAGAAGAACCTCAGCTTTCATTGGATCAGGAAATACTACGAAGAGGTTGATGGGCTTGAGACTCCGGAAGTCTTGATTGCCAACGAAAACGATATAGCTCCGACCGCAATGCCCGGCACAGACGGCAAATGGGCGACAACCCGGTTTGTCGATCCGAAAGATCTTCGCCATGACATGCATGTGACGATCGTTACCCTGGAGCCGGGTGCCGTTATTCCATTCGCAGAAACCCACGTGATGGAACACGGGCTCTATGTCCTGGAGGGTAAAGCAGTCTACCGGCTGAATCAGGATTGGGTTGAGGTCGAAGCCGGAGACTACATGTGGCTGAGGGCATTCTGCCCGCAAGCCTGTTATGCCGGAGGTCCGGGTAGGTTCCGCTATCTTCTCTACAAAGATGTCAACCGGCACATGAGTCTGCGTGCGCCTGGTCAGGTTTCGGCTCGGAAAACTCTCTAGCTCAGACTATTTGGGCACAGTTGCCATCATTCGAGCTATGAAAAATTCGAGGCCCCTTCGAGCGGAAGCTTGCCCACGCCTCGGTGATGGTGAAAAATTCAAATCACCTTCTCGTAGAACTCTTGGGAGCCCCAGATCGTCAAGCAATCGGCCACCTAGCTTGACATTCGGTCCTATAAATTTTAAACTTAAAAAATGTGGTTGATCGAACAACAGTTTCCGACTTTTTACAGGGTATGCCTCATCGCGGGCATCTGACCCCCGGCTTGGTCGCGTCGCGCCCCAGTCGCGGGGTATAGGCTGAATTCGCGCGTTGTAACGACGCGAAGCCAGATACGTATAATTCAAATCCAGATACATCATTCTCCACGCAATGTCGCCGTAAGCGCGCATGCGGCTACTATCGACGCGAGGTAAGCCTATGGCACCCGGTACCAAGAAAATACACAAGCCTGCAATCACGATGACCCGCTCTGATCATGAACGGCTGTCAAGGATTGCTGAAACTCTGCCTGCTAAGTCGCTCTCCGTGGCGGACCAACTTTTCGTGGAGCTCGACCGTGCGCGCATTGTTGCAGACGGTCGGATTTCCACCAAAATAATTTGCATGGGATCCCGGCTACGCTTCACCAGCGATCTGGGTGAAGACCGATTTGTGACTCTGGTCTTGCCCGGCGAAGCAGATATAGCGGAGAACAAGATTTCGGTCCTCACACCGATAGGCACGGCATTGATCGGCCTCTCGGTAGGTCAATCAATCGACTGGACGGCACGTGACGGGCGCACTCACCGCTTGACCGTGGAAAGCGTCACCGCTCCCGGTGATACAGTCAAGACCTCGGATCTTGTCGAGTTAGAGTCATGACTGGGATCCTCTGCCGCATTTCATTATCGGGAGGCTGCCTCATCTCAGGATCGCAGCCCCTGCGCCGCCATGTGCGGCCAGGGGAACTCCTACCAGTTTCAACACAATAACGCGCCTTGTCAGGTGCGATGGAGACCTGCGATGTCGAACGAAACCTGCATCTTGACCAACATTGACTTCACGATCCTCGAATTCATGCGCGGCCGGTGCCGTGGCGCAAACGATCCGCTCGCCCCCATTTTGAAGAGTAAGATCGACTCCGCGCTCGTGATGTTTCACACCGACGTTCCTGGCAACGTCGCGACCCTGTACAGCCGCGTTAGCTTCAGCGTGGATGGTCGCCATCAGGACACGCGGGTTATCACGCGCAATCATACGGATTTGCCGGTCGGCATGGCCTTGCCTGTTACAAATCTGCGCGGCCTAGCGCTGCTGGGGCTTGCCGAAGGGCAAGGCTTCTCAGTCATCAACAGTGAAGGCTTTGAGGAACGTATCGTTCTGGAGAAAGTTCTGTATCACCCCAAAACGTCAAGACGCGAGAATGAAACCGCAAAAGATATTACCGCGTCTGCTCCACGAAAACCAGTCTTGAAACTGATTCGAGGTGCCCTCAACCAGCAGGCTCGACTGGCTCATACCGATTCGCGAGGCTTCGATGGCCCCGGCCCCTCTGTGCGTATGACGCTTCAGTTACGCAGCTGATGAAAACAAATCGATGATGGGTCCCCTGTCATTGCTGCAACCGGGTTCTCTGGCGGCATACTAAATATGGTGGCGGGCGGAGGACACTTTTCCCGCCCCTCTCTCGTCAGCAACAGAGTCCTGAACTTGGTTGCAAAATCTTGAATTTCGCTCACGTCCGGCCATCTTCTTTACGAGAGACTCGTTATTGGTCCCGGTGTGGATCACGCGTTACCCCGACACTCACGGCTCTGGGGGAAAGTTCGCATAGAGCGTATTTCAATAGAAAGGTATCCGTGCATCCGGCTAAGTTCTGGTGCAAATCAACAGTTGTATGTCGATTTGAATTTGGCAAGTGCCGCGCAAGCTTGTAAGAGACTCCTGTCCAGCTCTATGTGGAGCTGTACCCCATAGATTCGCCCAGCCCAGTTTGGGTTGGGCATTTTTTTGCGATAGTTTACATTGGTAGTCAGGGTACCAACAAGGTAATTACCCACCCCTGGATCCGTGATTTCCGGTGCTTCTATCGGCTTATGCCAAGACGGATGCTATGACCTGGAAGGGGTTTGCGCCTTTGAGGCGGGCGGTGTCGACGGTCGTGCGTATGTTCGCCTCGGCTTGGGCGGCCCACATTGCGCGATATCCGTTTGTCACCTTTCGCTGAATGACGCAGGGACGGAGCTTTCGCTCGGACGTGTTGTTGGTGACATCGACCTCTCCCGGATAGTCTCAAAACGTCAGCAGCTGATCGCGGGCCCGCCCGATTTTGGCCTGGAGCTTTTGGGCCAGTTCGCATGACGTCGGGGTGCATAGAAGCCCTGCAAGCTCTTTGTCGAATTTGCGCTTCTTGCTTGCCACGGTGGAGGCGGCGAATGTGCTTATGGCTCTGGAGAAATCAAACACACGGCCAAACCAAAGCCGGAAGCGAAAAGGCAGATCATCCTCGCCATGCTCCAGCGCAAAGGCTGTATCACGCGCCAGATGTGCAAGGCAGGTTTGATGTCGATGGCCGTGAGATTGCTGGGCTGAATACCGATCAGATATCCATACCTCGGGCACATGGCCGCCCATGGTCTCGTGAACGACCCGTGCAGCACGGGAGTAATCGGGCTGGTGGACAACGGCATCCTTGAAATGAAACACCCAGTGCTGAGCATTCGTGCCCTCGATACGCACACCGGTTTCGTCGCTGGCGACAACGCGGGCGGTGCGAAGGCTGGCCTTGGCGGCTTGTGCGGTGGCCTTGAAGTTCGGGCGGGAGCGGGCAAACATGTTCATGATTGCGCCCTCGCTCACATTGAGGCCGAAGATATCCTTGAACACACCGCTCAGGCGCTCGTAAGACAATGCGTGAAAGCCCTTGAGGTAGATCGCCAGCGCGTGAATACCCGGGCCGAACGGTGTCGCGGTCGCAACGGCGGGTGCGGTGGCCTTTGTCATGGTGCCGCAATGCGGACAATGACAGGAAAAACGCCGGTGCCGGATGACATGAGGGCGGATCGCAGGAATATCGATCTCGTCATAGGCCCCGGTCAGCACCATGGTATCATCGCCGGAAAACGAATGGCCACATCTCTTGCAGGCGGTGGGTTCATGATCGCGAAACACATCGGTAATATCCGCCAGCACCCGGTTGTGGGGCTCGTGCCCAGGCTTGGCTCCACCCGGTCGTGAGTTGACGCGTTTCTCTTTCTTGTCCGTCGAGGGCGGCTTGGAAGACGTCCGAGAATCCTTGGCAGGACGCTGGAGCCGAAGCACCATCTCGATCAATTCGTCCTTGCTCAGCTGCTGCAAATCAGTCCGATCCATACCATCATGGATTCAGACATTGTGGCGCATGGCAAGGGGGTGAGTAATTACCCAACAAGTGCTACGGGCATATCTTTGCTCTACTCCGAGATAGTGAAGGATCTTTAGAATTCCAAATTTTTTAATGGAACTGAATATCGGTTTCGGGAGATATTATGCTTTCAGCGTGCTGTATTGCATCCACAAGTATGTTAGATTTATATTCAATGTAAATCCCCAAGTAATTTTAGTCTCAGCTATCATAATCTGACAATCATTACAGGGGTTATTCTGCCAGAATGCAGGCTACCTGACGTCTGGCGACAAGCCGTTCGGCAGGGATTACTTTCGCGCATTTCGGTATGGCGATCGGGCAGCGCGGATGGAAGGCGCAGCCGCTGGGAATGCTGAGCGGTGAAGGCAATTCACCCTCAAGCTGCACCCGCTCGCGTTTCTTGGCCGGGTCGGCAACCGGAGTGGCCGACAGCAGCGCCTGCGTGTAAGGATGTTTAGGCGCCGCGAACACGGTTTCCGCCGGCCCCGATTCCACCGGCCGTCCGAGATACATCACCATCACCTCGTCGGCGATGTGCTTGACCACCGAAAGGTCATGGCTGATGAACAGGTAGGCAAGGCCGAATTCCGCTTGCAGGTCGATGAGCAGGTTGAGCACCTGGGCCTGGATTGAAAGGTCCAGCGCCGAAACCGGCTCGTCAAGCACCAGGATCTTCGGATTGAGCATCAACGCCCGGGCGATGGCAATTCGCTGCCGCTGGCCGCCCGAAAACATGTGCGGGTAGCGATCATAGTGTTCTGGCCGAAGTCCCACCCGCTCCATCATGGCGCGCGCCTTCTGGCGTCGTGTCTCCGCATTGTCGGCGGTGTTGATCTTGAGCGGCTCCTCGAGGATCGATCCGACTTTCTGACGCGGGTTGAGCGAGCCATAAGGATTCTGGAATACGATCTGCACGGTGCGGCGAAGATCCTTGTCAGTGTGAACGGCAGGCCTGCCGTCAATGGTCAGGAAACCGGAACTTGGCTCCTCGATCATTGTGACAAGACGCGCCAGTGTTGACTTGCCACATCCGGATTCACCCACCACGGCAAGCGTCTTGCCTGGTGTCAGCTCGAAACTGACGCCATTGAGCGCGCGCACCAACGCAGGCGCTCCGAAGACGCTGCGCTTGACTTCATAGGTCCGGGTCAGATCCGTGGCTTGAAGAACCGTGCTCATACCGTTATCTCCCGCGCCTGGGTGCCATCTGCGGGCGCGCCGTTGATGAGCGGGTGATTGCACAGGGCATGGCCCAGCTCCGGCCCCTGGCGGTGGGCGCTGCTGCGGCAGCTTGCGGTGGCGTAGGCGCAACGCGGTTCGAAAAGGCATCCTGGCGGCCGGTCGAACTGGCCCGGAACCACGCCGGGAATCGAGGGCAAATGCCCGCGTCCGGTGGCCCGTTCCGGCAGGGCCGACAGCAGGGCTGCGGTATAGGGGTGATGCGGATCGGAAAACAGATCCTCGACCGATTGTTCTTCAACCTTCTGGCCGGCATATTGCACCTGCACCCGATGCGCCATCTGCGCCACCACGCCCATGTCGTGAGTGATCAGAACCAGCGCCATGTCGAACTCGGCGCAGAGGTCACGCAGCAAATCCAGGATCTGCGCCTGGATGGTCACATCGAGCGCCGTCGTCGGCTCGTCCGCGATCAACAGCTTCGGCCGGCAGGACGCCGACATTGCAATCATCACCCGCTGGCTCATGCCGCCTGACAATTGGTGCGGATAGGCCGAAAGGCGTTGTTCCGGTGAAGGAATGCCGACCGCTTGCATCAACTCGATCGCGCGGGCCTTTCGCTCGGTGCGGCCAAGCCGGGTGTGGCGCTTGAGCATTTCGCCGATCTGGAACCCCACTGTAAAGCACGGATTCAGGCTCGACATCGGCTCCTGAAAGATCATCGCGATGTCGCGGCCGATGATGCTGCGCTTGTCCCGATCCGACATCGTCAGCAAATCCTTGCCGTCGAACCGCATGACATCGGCCGTCACCGACGCCGTGTCCGGCAACAGTCCCATCAGCGCGAGCATGGCCACCGACTTGCCCGAGCCGGATTCGCCGACAATGGAAAGGATCTCGCGACCGTCCACATTCAGGTCCACCCCGTCGACTGCCCGGAACGGTCCCGATACGGTGTCGAAGCTGACGGTCAGGTTTTTGATTTCGAGCAGGGACATCAGCTTTTCTTCAGTTTTGGATCGAGCGCGTCACGCAGACCGTCACCCATCAGATTGATGGCCAGCACGGTGATCAGAATGGCCAGGCCGGGCAGAGTAACCACCCACCAGGCCCGCAGAATGAATTCACGTGCTTCAGCCAGCATCGATCCCCATTCAGGCGTCGGCGGCTGGGCACCCATGCCCAGAAAGCCCAGCGCTGCGGCGTCCAGAATCGCCGTCGAGAACGACAGCGTCGCTTGCACGATCAGCGGCGCCAGACAATTGGGAAGCATGGTGAGAAACATCAGTCGCGCCGAACCTGCGCCGGCCACACGTGAGGCGATCACATATTCCCGGTCCCGCTCGGACATCACCGAGGCGCGAGTCAGGCGGACGAAATGCGGCTGCAGGATCAGCGCAATGGCGATCATCGCATTGAGCAGGCCAGGTCCGAGTATCGCCACCAGAACCAGCGCCAGCAGCAGCGACGGAAACGCCAGGATCACGTCCATGATCCGCATGATCACGGTATCAACCCAGCCCCGAAAATAGCCGGCAAGCAGTCCGATTATCACGCCGCTGGTAACGGAAAGCACCACCACGAACAGGCCGATGAACAGCGAGAACTGCGCTCCGTACATCAGGCGCGAGAGTATGTCCCTGCCCACCGCGTCGGTCCCCAGCAAGTAGGTCAGACTACCCCCCTCCTGCCAGAATGGCGGCACCAGAAACGCATCGCGGTTTTGCACGCTTGGCGAATGTGGCGCTATCAGCGGCGCGAACACCGCTATGAATACGATGAACGAAAAAATCACCAGCCCGATCACGGCTCCGCGGTTCTGGCTGAAGTAGTACCAGAATTCGGAAAATCGGCCACGGCGTAGCTGCGTTTGCACGGGGGGTGTGGTGGTTGTGTCGGTCATGCCGCAACCTCAGTGTCTGATTCGCGGATTGATCAGGCCATACAGCAAATCAACGACGAGATTGACGATCATGATGACGCCGGCAATCAACAGCAGTCCGCCCTGCACTACCGAATAATCACGCTTGAAAACCGAATCGACCATCCACTTGCCGATGCCCGGCCAGGAAAAGATTGTCTCGGTCAGGATTGCACCAGCCAGCAAAACGCCCACCTGAAGGCCAATGGTTGTGATGACCGGGATCAGCGCATTACGCAATGCGTGCAAGCCGATGACCCGTCGCGGCGGTAGGCCTTTGGCACGCGCTGTGCGAACATAATCCTCGCCCAGCACCTCAAGCATCGCCGATCGCGTCTGCCGTGCGATCACCGCAAGCGGGATCGTCGCCAGCACAATGGTCGGCAGCACCAGATGGCTGAGCGCGGATCTGAAAGCGCCGGACTGCCCGGACAGAAGACTGTCGATCAGCATGAAGCCGGTCACCGGTGGGAAAAAATACACCAGCGAAATCCGCCCGGAGACGGGGGTCCATTGCAGGATCCCGGAAAAGAAGATGATGAGCAGCAGCCCCCACCAGAAGATCGGCATCGAGTATCCGACCAGAGCGGTGCCCATCACGGTTTGATCGAGCCAGGTGCCACGCTTGACGGCGGCCAGCACTCCGGCCGGAATCCCCACCAGTGTGGCCAGGATAATGGCGCACAACGCCAGTTCAATGGTCGCAGGAAACAGTGTCATGAACTCATCGAGCACCGGCCGTTTGGTGACAATCGAGGTACCGAAGTCGCCTGTCACGATGTCGCTCAGATAATTGAAATATTGAATTGGCAAAGGCTTGTCGAAACCGAGCGAAGCCTGCAACTCCGCATACCGTGCGGGGTCGATGCCACGCTCGCCGGCAAGCAGCATGATCGGATCGCCCGGCAACAGCCTGATGAAGGCGAAGGCCACGATGGAAACCCCGATGAAGGTCGGAATCAGAAGGCCTAGACGGGTAAGGAAAAATCGCAGCATGTGATCACTGGCAATGGGGGCGCCCGCTGAGCGCCCCCATCTGTCCTGTTCTGATTATTCGGCGATATCGACACCGGTGAACCAATGGCCACCGAGCGGATCCATCACGTAACCGGAAACCTTCTTGCTCATCGGCATGAAGACCACGGAGTGGGCGATGGTCGCCCACGGCGCCTCACGCTTGAAGACCACCTGGGCTTCCTCATAGAGCTTTGTGCGCTCTTCCTTGTTGGAAACCGTCTTTGCTTTCTGGATCAGCGCTTCGAACTCTTCGTTGCACCATTGCGCACGGTTAGAGCCACCGACGCCATCACAACCCAGCAGCACGGCGAGGAAGTTGTCGGGATCGCCATTGTCGCCGGTCCAGCCGAGCAGCACTGCGCCATCGCGGTCCTTGGCCTTTGATTTGTCGAGATACTCGCCCCATTCGTAGGAGACGATTTCGACGTCTACGCCAACCTTGGAGAAGTCTTCCTGAATGACTTCCGCCATGCGGCGGGCATTCGGATTGTAGGGACGCTGCACCGGCATCGCCCAGACCTTCATCGAAAGATCTTTTACGCCCTCAGCCTCGAGCATGGCCTTGGCGGCTTCCGGATCATAGGCATCGTCTTCGACGGCGTCGTTGTAAGACCACATCGTTGGCGGGATCGGGTTCTTGGCAGCCTCGCCGGAGCCCTGGAACACGGCGTCCAGAATGGCCTGCTTGTTGATCGCCATGTTCAGCGCCTTGCGGACTTTGGCGTTGTCGAACGGCGCAACGAGCGCATTATAGGCCAGGTAGCCTACATTGAGGCCTTCCTGCTGCATCAACTGAATATCGTCGTTCGACTTGAGCGCTTCCAGATCGGCCGGGTTCGGATACGGTGCCACGTGGCATTCTCCGGCTATCAACTTCTGCTGACGCACGGATGCATCGGTGGTGATGGCGAACACCAGATCGTCAATCTTTTCCTTGCCAGCCCAGTAGTCAGGATGCGCCTTGTAGCGGATCACGGCGTCGGGCTGATAGGCAACGAATTGGAACGGACCTGTGCCGATCGGCTTCTGGTTGAGATCCGAAACATTGCCGTCGGCCTCAAGCTTGTCGGCATATTCCTTCGAAACGATCGAAGCAAAATCCATAGCCATGTTGGCGATGAACGGCGCTTCCGGACGATTGAGTATGAACTTGACCGTCATGTCGTCGACCTTCTCGATCCCCTTCAGGAGATCAGGCATCGACATTCCGTTGAAGTACTCCCAACTTGCGCCTTCCACGTATTTGTTGAACGAATTCTCTTCCTTCAGCTGGCGCTCGAACGAGAAAATCACATCGTCGGCGTTGAGATCACGCGACGGAGTGAAGAACTCGGTGGTGTGGAACTTCACACCCGGACGAAGCTTGAATGTGTATTCAAGTCCATCGTCGGAAACTTCATAGCTCTCGGCGAGGCCGGGCTTGGTGTCTGTTGTGCCTATGTTGAATTCAACCAATCGGTTGTAGATATTTTTCGACGAGGCGTCGAAGGTCGTTCCCGATGTATAGAGAGCGGGATCAAAACCTTCCGGTGACCCTTCCGAGCAATAGACCAGCGTCTTGGCTTGCGCTGCTGATGCAAGCATCGCTGCAAGCGCGGTGGTGGCCAAAAGTGAATTTAGCTTGTTCATGGGATATCCCCTATGTTTGTTCGCGTGGTTTGTGCTTTCACCCGGGAATGCAACTCCACCCCCTAGCTTGCGGCGATCAAAGGCCAATCAACAAATCAATGCAAGGTACATTCCTGTCTTTCTTGGCCGTTTTGGCGCAATAATTCGACAAGGGTCGCTCACATTGCATGCTATTTGCATCATTTTCGGCTGGAACGGTCGAAAAAGAGTCAAAAATCGGTAAAAATGCTGCAGCCAGCCAAAAAGCGACCACCACGTAATTCCAATTCAAAGAGGCCCTCCTTTGTCATCAGCGCCCAGTAAATGGGTCCCATTCGTTTGGGAGGACGTGCATGACTTCTTGCTCGAACGGGTGGCAGGCGGCGGCGGAAGCCTGGTAGATCCGAAATTTGCCAAGCGCCATCGACGCGTTGGATGGGCCAATCCACGACCGCGTCGCACCGAGGGAAAGGCACCAGGGAGTGGGAAAAAGGTGGGGGTAAGAACCTTCAGGTAATCGAGTCCTTTTCTGGAAAGGGCACTCGGTGATGGGACAATTGAGGATGAAGGTTTGGGTTGAGGTTATCGGCACTGATGGCGTTTCGCAGTGTCGAGAGATTGCGATCGTCGGCCGCAGTGTCGACGGAGTGGGTCTCGACGCGCTCGGCCTGTCCCTTGAGGAAGGCAAGGCGATACTGTGCCGCCTGCAAGAAGAGCTTACGCAGTTTCAGGTGGATCAAGCCAGTAGGCAGGATAGGAAATGTCACGACTGTGGCCGCCTTCAAAGGGTTCATGACTATCGATCTCGCACGGTCCATTCGCTCTTCGGTGTTTGTCACCTGCGGGTGCCTCGGTTCCGCAGCTGTACCTGCGGAAAGCTGGCAAAGACGAACACCGGAAACATCGAGACCTTGTTGAAGGGCAGAGCGACGCCGGAATTGGAGCTCGTACAAGCTGAGCTCGGTTCGCGCCTGTCGTTTCGTGAAGCAGCTTGTGTACTCGATCTTTTTGTACCGACTGCGCGGCCACACAATCATCGAACTGTCGTCAATCGGCTCGCCAAGGTGGCCGATCAGATCGAAAAGTGGGATGCCGCGAGTCCCTATCGCATGAGCCGGGCCGGCGGATCCCCCATTTCCGTCTTCATTGATGGCGCCTATATCCGTGCAGTTCCCGGATATCAGAGCCGGCATTTCGAAATCGCCATGGGACGCGTTGTTTCACCGGGGCGGCTGCCGCGTCAGTTCGCGGCCGCACCGCATGTGACCACCGGCAAGCACGATGCGGTTCGTGCCGCAATGCGTGCGCAAGGATGGCTGCCTGGCCGCGACGTCACTGTTTTCAGCGACGGAGACGTCGGGCTGCAAAGCATCGTGCTCAGTGCAACAAGGCAGCCCGTGACGCATATTCTTGACTGGTTCCATCTGTCGATGCGGCTCCGGCACATCGAACAGACGTGGCAAGGCCTCAGTCATATCGGCGATCTGAGCATCTATCTTCGAGATGTTGCGGTTGATGTGCCGAGGCTTCGCCATCTGCTTTGGAGCGGCTACGTCAGGGAGGCGACGAAAGCCGTGAAGAATATGCTCTACCAGTTGGAGCAGCACGCCACGCTTCGTGACGCCAACCAAAAGCTCAAGCGATTGTCCGTATTGATCAGCAATCTCCGGTCCTACCTGGTCCAGAATACAACGTCGATTGTCGACTATTGCCATCGATATCGGTCGGGTCAGCCGATATCGAGTTCTCCGGCCGAAAGCGCCGCCAATAGCCTCGTGAACGCTCGGATGAACAAGAAGCGGCAGATGCGTTGGTCTCCTGCCGGTGCCCATCGGGTATTACAGGTTCGGGCAGCGGTTGCCGATGGTCGGCTCAAGCAAGCTAAGTTTGCCCTTGCGGCTTGACCCCCAGCTTTTTCCCACTCCCCCAATTCGGCGCATTCTTACGATTTAAGGGTCTTCCTCACTTTGTGTGATTCATCGGCTGTTAGCGCCGATGTCGCTATGGGCGGGCATGCAAAAGAAATCGAAATGGTCGCCCGGCCCAGGGGTTAAGATTCTGGGTGCCACGCTCACTGTTGACGACGGGTGGGTTGTTTCCGCTGCTGGATCCGCGATCGGTATCTGCCCCGATTGTGGACGGCGAAGCCGAAGTCGGCATGGTTGGGCCCGCCGCAGCCTCCAGGATCTGCCGGTCCAGGGCAAGCCGGTGACAGTGAAGCTGCTGCTGAGCCGCTGGCGATGTGCACATCGGGAATGCCCACGACGAACGTTCACCGACCGACTGCCGACGGTAGCTGATCCATACGCGCGTCGGACGAGAAGGGTCGGAGAGATTGTCGGCCTGTTTGGCCATAGCGCCGGCGGCCGTCCTGGCGAGCGATTAATGCAGCGGCTCGGCATGCCGGTCAGTGATGACACCATCCTGAGGCAGTTGAAGCGGGATACCGAGGTTACTCATCGCAATTCCGAGATACGGGTGGTCGGTATCGATGATTGGAGTTGGCGGAGGGCGACGAACTACGGAACCATCATGGTCGACCTCGAGCGCCGCTCGGTTGTCGACATACTGGATGACCGTAGCGTCGAGAGCGCAGCCAAGTGGCTGCGTGACCGTCCTTCCATCGAAATTGTCAGTCGGGACCGCTGCGGCCTGTATGCGCAGGCGGCTCGTGAAGGCGCACCGCAGGCCCAACAGGTCGCC
>LADQ01000207.1 GCA_000961635.1 Hoeflea sp. BRH_c9
GGCGGCGTGCTCAGCGAGGGAGAGAGCGTTTCGCCCATGCGGGCCAGCATGCGGGCGTCGATGGCATCGGTCTTGGCCAGAAGACCTGCCGCTCTGGCAAAATTGCGGGCTCTGGCGGGATTGACGCGGCAATAGGGACGGCCGTCTCTCTCCAGAGCTGCGCATAAGCACCTGTCATAGCGACCGGTTGCTTCCAGAATGACGGTGACCTCCCGTCGTTCGAGGGTGCCAAGCCATGCTTCCATGGCTGCCTGCGTGTTGTCGATCCGCCAATGCTGACCGGTTTCGCTGTCAAAAAGATCCAGATGCGATTTTGAGACATCGCATCCGATGAAAACAGGGTGTATCATAGGAACCTCATCCTGTGCTGCGAGGTCCGCTGCAACGGCCTCCGTCAACTGTTCAGGTTGTAAAATGCTACAGCGGGCGGAGGATCAGGTGCCAGCCAACGGTCTCAAACGACCAGGACCCCGGACGACCTTCCGCCCGCACCTCTTATAACACAGCCACAATACACAGGACCCCGGACCAAGTCCGGGGTGACGGGCGGGGAGGTTGTCCTGCCTCTTCAACACCCTGGCCGCATCGCCCGATCCGCGGCCTCTCACCCCCGCATCTTCTCGCCCATCGGATCAAACGGCGCCTCGAGCGCGATGCGGGCCGGGCGGCGGATGCCCATGATCTCGATTTCGAACATGCCTGCCTCGCCATTCGAGGCAAGCGCCGCCGGGATGTAGCCCTGCGCCATGGAACTGCCGATCGTGTGCGCGTAGCCGCCCGAGGTGATCCAGCCGACGACGCGCCAGTCGCCGTCGCGGAGCGTGCCGCCTTCGGGCTTGGCGATTTCCTTGCCGTCCGCGTCAAAACGCGGCGCGCCGTAGCCGTGCGGCGGTTCGACCGTGCCGTAATCGGTGTCGCCGACCTTGGCCCAGACCGGTTCGTCGCCCATCACGTCGGCGTCAGCCGCATCGACCAGGAACGAGGTCCGCATCAGCTTCGGGCCGTCGGCGTGTTCCTTGGCAGCCGCCTCGCGGCCGATGAAATCATTCTTCGAAAGCTTGATGAAGCGCTCCATGCCGCCCTCATAGGGGCCGTAGATCGGGCGCAGTTCGCGGAACCAGGTCGGGAAATTCTTTTCCAGCCGCATCGACAACAGCGCCCGCATGCCGAAATCGGCGATGCCGAATTCCGCGCCTTCGGCCTTGATGGCGCGGTAGACAGCCTGCTGGTAGCAGGGCTCCATCCAGATCTCGTAACCGAGATCGCCGGTATAGGTGACGCGGTTGACCATGCAGGGCGCGCCGCCGACATCCATGGTCCTGAAATCCATGAAGCGGAAGGCGGCGTTGGAGACATCGTCGTCGGTGAGTTTCTGCAGCACGTCGCGGGCGCGGGGGCCGGCGATCGACAGGCCGACGAGAGTGAGGTCGTAGCGGTGGACGCGGACCCCGCCGTCCTTGGGCAGGTGCTTGTCAAACCAGCGCATGTGGTAGCGTTGCGCCGCCGACGATCCCCAGACCATAAAGTCCTCGTCTGAAACCTTGGCGATGGTGAAATCGCCGATCAGCTTGCCGAACTCGTTCAGCATCGGGGTCAGCACGATGCGGCCCGTCTTCGGCATGGTGTTGGTCATCAGGTGCGACAGCCAGGCCTCCGCGCCCTGGCCGCTGACGCGGTACTTGGCGAAATTGGCGATCTCGGTGACGCCGACGCGCTCGCGCACGGCGCGGACCTCGTTGCCGATCGGCTCGAAATCATTGGAGCGGTGAAAAGAAAGCACGTCGTGAGCGGCTTCAGCGCTTTCCGCGAACCACAGCGGCGTTTCCAGCCCCCAGCTGTCGCCCATCACCGCGTGATTGTCGCGCCGCATCACGTCGTAGAGCGGCGTGGTCTGCTGCGGGCGGGCGGCGGGCAGTTCCTCGTTGGGGAAGCGGATCGAGAAGCGGCGGGAATAGTTCTCGCGCACCTTGGCGTTGGTGTAGCGAAGCGTCGCCCACTCGCCATAGCGCGACACGTCCATGCCCCAGATGTCGGCGCCGGGATCGCCATGCACCATCCAGTTCGACAGCGCCAGCCCGACGCCGCCGCCCTGGGAAAAGCCCGCCATCACCGCGCAGGCGGTCCAGTAATTGGTCAGCCCCGGCACGGGGCCGACCAGCGGGTTGCCGTCGGGGGCGAAGGTGAAGGGGCCGTTGATCACCTGCTTGATGCCGGCGTTTTCGAGCGCCGGGAAATGCCGGAAACCCACTTCCAGCGACGGCGCGATGCGGTCGAGATCGGGCGCCAGCAGTTCATGGCCGAAATCCCACGGCGTGTTGACCGGCGACCAGGGCTTGCAGGCCTTCTCGTAAGTGCCGAGCAGAATGCCGGAGCGCTCCTGTCTTGTGTAGATCTCGCCCTTGAAATCGATGACGCCGACGAGTTCGCGGCCGGTCCTGGCGTTAAATTCCAGAACCTCGGGCATTTCCTCGGTCAGCAGATACATGTGCTCCATGGCCAGCAGCGGCAGTTCGAGGCCGACCATGCGGCCGACTTCGCGGGCCCACAACCCGCCGGCGTTGACCACATGGTCGGCCTTGACCGTGCCCTGTTCGGTGATGACGTTCCAGGTGCCGTCGACTTCCTGGGTCAGCTCGACGACGCGGTTCCTCAGAACGATCTCGGCGCCGAGTTTTCGCGCGGCCTTGGCGTAGGCGTGGGTGGTGCCGGACGGGTCGAGATGGCCCTCGACCGGGTCCCACAGCGCGCCGACGAAATTGCTCTCGTCCATCAGCGGAAACATCGCCTTGGCCTCAGACGGCGTGATCAGCTCGGTCTCCATGCCGAGATAGCGGCCCTTGGCATGGACCAGGCGCAGGAAATCCATCCGCTCGGGGCTGTCGGCCATCATCACGCCGCCGGTCAGGTGCAGGCCGCAGGACTGGCCTGACAGTTCCTCGAGTTCCTGATAGAGGCCCACCGTATAGGCTTGCAGTTTTGCGACGTTGGGATCGCCATTGAGCGTGTGAAAGCCGCCGGCGGCGTGCCAGGACGAGCCCGAGGTCAGTTCCGAGCGCTCGATCAGCATCACGTCGGTCCACCCGGCCTTGGCCAGATGATACAGGACCGAACATCCGACAACGCCGCCACCGATCACCACGGCTCTCACATGCGATTTCATGGTCACTCCCCAGACGCAAATTTTGCGGCAGAGTGCGAAATCGAAACCGGGCGCACAAGAGGTAAATGCGACATCGCCAGACAAAGAAGTTGCCCGCCTGGATCCGGATGTCCTTGCCGCCGCAGCATGGCTGTTCCACATCCCGCGCAACAGGAACCGGGTCCCGCCAACTCAACCGTGGCTGATGCTGACCATTTCCCCATGCTTTGAGGCCGCGGATGGTCTCTGCGGGTCGGAAAACCACCATTTTGTCTTATGTTTCATCGCAAAGGACTATAGTGAGGACATGATTGTACGTTAACAATGTTCAGCAAGCGTTCACCATGGCGTGCTAGATTGATGATGATGACAAACGTGCGGGACATCAGCTCCGGAGCGCGCGGTCCTTTGTGGCCGCGCAGCCTTGCGGCTGTCCTGTGCTTGGGATTTGCCATCACATGGTCGTCCGGGACGGCCGGCGCCATCGAGATATTCGGCCTCAAGCTGTTCGAGGGCGATGAGACCGAGATAGTCGATGTGGTCGACCCGCTTTTCTATACGGTGTCCATCGAAGTTGAGGGCGCCGATCCGAATGGGACATTGCGCGCCGAGCTGGAAGCCGCATCCCAGTTGGTGCGGGACAATGACCGCCCCGTATCGGGCTCCATCGGCCTGTTGCAGCGCGCCAATGGCGATTTCGAACAATTGATTGCCGTCCTTTATGAAAACGCCCGCTACGCCGGCGAGGTGCGCATTCTGCTTGACGGCAGGCCTTTGGCCGATCTGCCTCCGGACGCGGATCTGAACCGTTCGGGTCCGGTTCCGGTGCGCATCCTGGTCGATCCGGGCCGCGAATTCCGCTTCGGCGACATTGCCATTCGCGACGCCGACGGCAATGCCTATGTGGCGGGTCAACAGGGACTGACGACAGGTCAACCGGCGCGGTCGACGGTGATTCTCGACGCCGAGAAAGCCCTGATCCGGGAACTCGAGCAAAACGGTCACCCGTTCGCCGAAGTTTCGGCGCGCGATGTGGTCGCCGACCATGACAGTGGCGTGCTCGATGTCTCCTTGCTGCTTGATGCGGGGCCAATCGCCCCCTTTGGGGACACGGCGGTGGAGGGCGCCGAAAGCGTGAATTCCGAATTCATCGCCCGGATGGCCGGCGTTCGGCAGGGCGAGCAATACAATCCCAAGGCGCTTGCCGCGGCGGAAAAGCGGTTGCGGGCGCTTGAAGTGTTTTCAAGCGTGACCGTGCGCGGCGCCGATCGCCTGTCGACCGAGGGTACGGTGCCGGTCCAGGTCACCGTGGCCGAGCGCAAGCACCGGTTCCTCGGCGCCGGCGCCACCTATTCCTCGACCGATGGCGGCGGGCTGGAGGCCTATTGGGGCCACCGCAACCTTTTCGGCCGCGCCGAGAAGCTCCGCATCGAAGGATCGGTCAGCAGCCTGGGCGCGACCTCCGAAGCCGAGGACATGACCTGGCGCGGCGCGGTTCTGTTTGAAAAGCCGGGCGTTCTCGGACCGGCTTCGAAATTCACCTCGAAATTCGAAGTCGAACAGGAAAATCCCGACGCTTACCGGCGCTTTTCCATCGAAGGCGCGGTCGGCATCACCTATGAACTTACCGACACGCAGACGGTTTCGGCCGGTATTGACGTGGAATATGCCCGACTGACCGACAGTTTCAATGTCGATCTCGAGACCATAACGGTGGCGCTGCCGCTCGAATATGTTCGCGACACCCGCGACAACAAGCTCAACCCGACCACCGGCACCCGTTTGGCGCTGTTGGTCGAGCCGGCCCATGAAATCAATGCCGGGGCGACATTCATCAAGTTGCGAGCCGAGGCTTCGGCCTACCGGGCGCTCGATGCGCAAAAACGTTTCGTGGTTGCTGGCCGCGTCGCCGCCGGCTCGATCTATGGCGCCGACCTTGCCTCAATTCCGGCAAACCGCCGGTTTTATGCCGGCGGCGGCGGCTCGGTGCGTGGGTATGGCTATCAGGATATCGGGCCTGTCGATGCAACCGGAACACCGACTGGCGGGCGTTCGGTGATTGAGACTTCGGTGGAACTGCGTATCGGCATCACCGAGACGATCGGCATAGTGCCATTCATCGATGCTGGCCTGGTCAGCGCCAATGAGGATTTCTCGGACACTGTATTCGAGGCCGGAGCGGGCGTTGGCCTGCGCTACAGGACCCCGTTCGGGCCGCTGCGCCTGGATCTCGCCGTGCCGTTGAACAAGGGGCCCCGCGACCCCGATTACGGAATCTATGCCGGTATCGGGCAGGCATTCTGACATGGCCACCGACAGAGCCCCCAAAACCCGTCCGGGCCTGATCCGGCGCGTGGCGCGATGGTTCGCCATCACCGTTCTTGTGCTGCTTTCCGTTGTCTTGCTGGTGTTTATGACCACGCCGGGTGGCCGGTTGATCGCGCTGACGCTGAACAGGCTCGGTTCGACCGCGGCCCAGAGCGTCGAGATCGACCGGATCGATGGCTTGCTGTCGGGGCGAACGCGGATCGGTCATGTGCTCTTGCGGGACACCGAGGGTGAGCCCTGGCTTCTCTTGAAGGGAATACAGATCGAGTGGTCGCCGCTGGCGCTGTTGAGCGCAGGGCTGGATATCAATGACGTATACATAGATTCTGTGGAGCTGGCGCGGCTTCCACAAGGGTCCGAGGATGAAACGGAAGCTGGCCCGCTGGTGCTGCCGCTGGCGTTTGACATCAAGCGGTTCTCTGCGCCCGATATTCTGGTGGGTGAGCCGGTGGCGGGCCGGGTTGCCCGTTTTGAAGCCAGCGGCAGCGCCAAGGTCGACGCCTCCTTGTCGACGGTGCTGGCCGATCTCGTGGTCAAGCGCACGGACGGCGTCGGCGGAGAGTTCTCGCTTGATGCCGATTATCTTGAGGAAGAGGACCGGTTCAACATTTCGGCCAAGCTCTCGGAACCCGCCGGCGGAGTGATGGCGCATCTGCTGAGCCTTGCGCCTGAGGATGCGATCAGCCTAACCGCAACTTCGCAAGGTTCGCTTGCTGACTGGCGGCTGAACGCCGCCGGCACGATCAATGACGAGATTGTTGCGGAAGCCAATCTGACGATGGTGGCCGGTGAGGCGGGTGACGCCGTCTCGCTGCAAGCCAATGGCGCGTTTGAGAGGTTTCTGCCGCCGTCCCTCAGTCAGTTTGTTTCGGGACGCAGCGACGTTGTTCTGGAAGGGCTGATCGAGCCGGAGCGCGTCGGCGCGGTGATCGATGTTTTCACCTTTTCGTCGGATAGCCTCACCGCCGAAGGCCATGGCCGGGTGGCGCGGGAAGGCCAGGTTGATCTTACCGCTTCGGTGTCGCCGCGGCCGGGCGCGGGCGTTCTGCAGTTCGGCGAGGATGCGTCGCGCATCAGCCTGGCCGTTCCCGGCGCCAAAATCCGGGTGAACGGAAACGCCGAAGCGGCGGCAGTGCGCCTTGAGATCTCCACCGGAAAGGTGACGGGACAGGAATTCTCCGCCGACGGGATCACCGCCATCGCGGATTTCGATCAATTCTCGCTTGCCACGCGCAGCGGCGCCGGATCGGTCGACGTGAAGATCGACGCAATCGGCTCCAGCAGCGACATCCTCGCCCGCACGGTCGCCGGCGGTGTTTCGGCTTCGGGAAACATCGCGGTTGCCGAGGATGGATCGGTGTCCAGCGACAAGCTGCTGATTGAGAGCGGCGTGGCATCCGTGGCGATTGAAGATGTGGTCTTCAATCAAACCGACGGGCTCGCGGCGCGGCTCTCGGGAACGCTGCGCACGGCGATCCTGTCCGCTGAGGCGCCCAAGATGCTGGGCGACGACATGGAATTTGCGGGCGTTGTGGCGCGGGACAAGGCTGGCGCAGTGACCGTGCAGGATTTTCAGCTTTCGTCCGAATTCGCCAAGGCGTCGGGCGGTGTGGCGCTTGGCAGCGATGGCGAGATCGCCGGCGACATTGCGGCCAGTCTTTCAAACCCCGCTGGCCTCAATGAAGCTGTGTCGGGCGGCTTGAACCTGACCGCCACTTTGTCCGGCCAAGCCTCCGCCCCGGCATTTGATGCGAAGCTGAGCGGCGACGGGCTGACGGTGCAGGGTCGCGATCTGTCCGACCTGGTGCTTGCCGCCAAGGGCGTGGCCGATCCGGTCTCTCCGCAGGCCAATGTCGAAGTCTCGGGCACGCTTGAAGGAAAGCCGATCAACGGCACAGTCGTCGTCGCCCGATCGGAGGGGGCGGTGCGCATTGATCCATTGCGGCTGCAGGTGGCCGACAATCTGATTTCGGGCACGCTGGTGCTCGACGAAGCCTTTCGCCCCAAGGGCAGGGTCGAGCTTGATCTCAAGGATATCGGTTCGCTTTCGGCGTTGGCCCTGCAGGCCGTCACCGGCCGTGGTGGCGGCACGATCGATTTTGACGTGCCCGACAGCATCTCGATCGCCGACATCTCACTGGCGTTTCCGGAACTGGCGGGCGAGGGGTTTTCGGTGCGTGACGCAAGGATGAACGCCAGCATTGCCGATCTGATGGGAACGCCGAAACCCACCGGAACCCTGGAGGTTGTGGCACTCAGTGCAAGCGGAACCGATGTTTCGAACCTCACGGCATCGTTCTCGCAAGCGGACGGCTGGACCGTCGTTGACGGCAAGGCCGAGGCCGCCGGGTTGCCGGTTGCGCTGAATGCGCGAGTGCGGCAAGGCGATGACGGGACAGAACTGGAACTGGAGACCGGACGGACGGTCTGGAAAGGTCTTGCCGTCACTTTAAGCGAGCCGGCCCGAATGGTGGTGCGTGATGGCGTCGCCAACATCGGGAAGCTGGTGATCTCGCCGGGCGGCGGACGCGTTTCTGTCACCGGCACGGCCGGGGAAACGCTCGACATCGACATCGCCATTTCCGGTCTGCCGCTCAATTCGGTCAATGCGGTGGCGCCGGGCGCCGGGCTGTCCGGCACGCTGTCGGGGCAGGTCAAGGTGGGCGGCACGGTGTCCGCGCCGGTCGTGTCCTATGAACTCAATGGAAGCGGG
>LADQ01000218.1 GCA_000961635.1 Hoeflea sp. BRH_c9
GACTGGTTGGGGATGGTGATCATCCGCATCCAGCGGCCGAGCACGCGCATCTGATTGAGCGTGTTGAAGCTCTGCGATCCGCCGCTGACCTGCATCAGCGCCAGTGTCCGCCCTTGCGTCGGGCGCACCCCGCCGATCGGCGCCAGGGGCAGCCAGTCGATCTGGGTCTTCATCACCCCGGTCATGGCGCCGTGCCGTTCGGGCGAGCACCAGACCTGGGCTTCCGACCAGAGCGAAAGCTCGCGCAATTCGGAAACCTTGGGATGGCGTTCGCCACCCTCCGAGACCAGCGGCAGCCCCTCCGGGTCATAGATCCGAACCTCGGCGCCCAACGCCGCAAGCACCCGCCCCGCCTCCTGGGTCAGAAACCGGGAGTAGGACCGGCTGCGCAGTGAGCCATAGAGCATCAGCACCCGTGGCGGGTGGTCCGTCTCACCGGGCAAGGTCAGCCTGTCCGCATCCGGTTGGTGCAGGTTGTGCGGATCGATATTCGGCAGGTCTTCGATCATGGCGCGGTGATCACTTCTCCGTCTTCCTTGGTGTAGGTGGCGCCCGGCGCCACATCCAGAAGCGCAAAAACAGCTTCCGACGGACGGCACAGCGCCACGCCTTTTGGCGAGCAGACAATCGGCCGGTTGACCAGCACCGGATGCGCAAGCATTGCCTCGAGAATGACCTCGTCGCTGACCGACGGATCGGTCAGGCCCAGCTCCTCCGCCGGAGTCTTGGAGACCCGCAATGCATCGCGCGGCGTCAATCCCGCTGCGGCGAACAATCCCTGCAACTGGCCCCGGGTCCAGCCGGTGGTGAGATAGTCGATGACGATCGGCTCCTCGGCAAAGGCCCGGATGATTTCGAGCACATTGCGGGAGGTGCCGCATCCGGGGTTGTGGTGAATGACAATGCTCATGACAAATTCCTGTCTCACTGGCGTTCGAAGTGATCTCCGCTTAACGCAATCAATCGGGCAACGCCAGATATATATCAAGATTTCTTGATTAGTGCGCTGCATCAGGTTCGATGGCTACGCCGGATGCAATTCAAACATGCCCTGTTTTGCCTGTCAGACCGCTTTTCTTGGTGGACTTGGCGTTCACACCTTGATTGCTGATCCCATCCCCTGCAAACAATGCGGCATCAAAAAGGAGACAGCGGATGAGCATCGATCTGACCGGCAAGACAGCCCTGATCACCGGCGCCAGCCGCGGCATCGGCGAAGCCGCGGCGCGAATCTTGGCGGGATACGGCGCCAATGTCGTGCTGGCGGCGCGATCGACCCGGGATACCGCGCGGATCGCGGCGGAAATTGGCGATCGCGCGATTGCGGTCACCTGCAACGTGGCAAATTATGGCGATGTCGAGAATGCGGTCGATCTGGCGGTCGAGAGCTTCGGCGGTCTCGATATCCTGGTCAACAATGCCGGCGTCATCGATCCGATTGCGCGCATCGAGGATTCAGATCCGGAAGCCTGGGGTCAGGTGGTCGATATCAATTTCAAGGGCGTCTATCACGGCTTGCGCGCCGCGATTCCCGTGATGAAGCATCGCGGCGGCGGTGTCATCATCAACATCTCGTCGGGCGCCGCCAGCAGTGCGCTGGAAGGCTGGAGCCATTACTGCGCCACCAAGGCCGGGGTGTTGTCGCTGACGCGCTGCGCCCACAGGGAATGCGCCGCCGACAACATCCGGGTTGTCGGCCTGTCTCCGGGAACCGTTGCGACCGACATGCAGCGTTCGATCAAGTCCTCCGGCGTCAACCCGGTCAGCCAGTTGGACTGGTCGATGCACATCTCGCCTGACTGGGTCGGAGAAGCGGTTGCCTGGCTGACGACGGATGCTGCTCGCGGCTATGACGGCGATGATTTCTCGCTCAAGACCGAGGAAGCTCGCCGCGCCGTCGGGCTGATCCCTTGAGCGATTGTCACGCGGCTAGAGGTTGCGAATGCGCGGCGTTTCGCCGCCTGATGCCTTGGGCCGCAAGCCGTCGAGGAACAGCGTTTCGAGATAGCGCGCGGCATCCTCGAAACGGCCCTCGGCGCCCCGGTCGGGGCCGAGGATGACCTGCACCTGGGCGTCGAAATCGGCATAGTGCTGGGTCGTCGACCAGATCGAGAAGATCAGGTGCCGGGGATCGACCGCATTGATTTTCCCGGCCTTCATCCAGCTGCGCAACAGCTCCGCCTTTTCATCCACCAGCGGCTTGAGCTCGGTTTCGAGCAGCCGCTTGATCCGCGGCGCGCCCTGCAGGATCTCATTGGCGAACAGCCGACTTTCGCGCGGGAAATCGCGCGCCATTTCGAGCTTGCGGCGAATATAGGATTGCAGCTCCGGCAGCGGATCACCGATGGCGTCGAGTTCGCGCAATGGCTCAAGCCAGGTGTCAAGCAGGCGGGCGATCAGCGCCTCGTAAATGTCCTGCTTGCGCCGGAAATAATACAAGAGATTGGGCTTGGACATGCCGGCATGCTCGGCGATTCGGTCGATGGTCGCGCCGCGAAAGCCGTGGGCGGAAAACTCTTCAAGCGCCGCATCGAGGATCTTCTCCTCGTTCTCCATCTGGATGCGCGTTTTACGCTGGGTTTCCGTGGCCCGTGCTTTCAAGTGCTGCGACCCCTTGTCTTCACTGATCCTGCTTCCAATCACCGCATTGACGCTGTCCCGGACAAAGCCGAATTGGCCTTGACCGGATGATTGGCCCTGTTAGAGTTTTATCAAACAGTCAAGATTTCGTAACACAGCTTGCGTGCGGAAACAAAGCCTTCAAACCGGCATTTGACTGAAGCAACGGGAACCCCCACGCGTCAGGAGGCGCGCCAGCCATGTCAAACCGGCTCAACACGACACCCAACGATCTTCGCGCGTTCTGGATGCCTTTCACCGCCAACCGCCAGTTCAAGCAGAACCCGCGTATGCTGGTCGGCGCCAAGGACATGCATTTCACCGCCTCCGACGGCCGCAAGATTCTCGACGGCACCGCCGGACTGTGGTGCGTCAACGCCGGTCACTGCCGTCCCAAGATCACCGAGGCGATCGCGCAGCAGGCGGGCGAACTCGATTACGCGCCGGCCTTCCAGATGGGCCACCCGAAGGCCTTCGAACTCGCCAACCGGCTGGTCGACATCGCGCCGGACGGCATGAACCATGTGCTGTTCACCAATTCCGGTTCCGAATCGGTCGAGACGGCGCTCAAGGTTGCGCTGGCCTACCACCGCGTGAAGGGCGACGGCGCCCGCTCCCGCCTGATCGGCCGCGAGCGCGGTTATCACGGCGTCAATTTCGGCGGCATCTCGGTCGGCGGCATCGTCACCAACCGCAAGATGTTCGGCACCTTGCTGACCGGCGTCGACCACATGCCGCACACCCATCTGCCCGCGCAGAACGCCTTCACCAAGGGCCAGCCGGAACATGGCGGCGACATCGCCTCCGAACTGGAGCGCATCGTCACGCTGCATGACGCCTCCACCATCGCCGCTGTCATCGTCGAGCCGGTCGCCGGCTCCACCGGCGTGCTGATACCGCCGAAGGGGTATCTCAAGAAACTGCGCGAGATCTGCACCAAGCACGGTATTCTGCTGATTTTCGACGAGGTCATCACCGGCTACGGTCGTCTCGGCGCACCGTTTGCCGCCCAGTATTACGACGTCATGCCGGATATCATCACCACCGCCAAGGGGTTGACCAACGGCGTGATCCCGATGGGGGCGGTGTTCGTCACCTCGGAGATCCATGACGCCTTCATGCAGGGGCCCGAGCATATGATCGAGTTCTTCCATGGCTATACCTATTCCGGCAACCCGATCGCTTCGGCCGCGGCCCTTGCCACGCTCGACACCTACAAGGAAGAAGGCCTGCTCACCCGCGCCGCGGAGCTCTCGCCCTACTGGGAAGAGCAGCTGCATTCGCTGAAAGACTGCCCGCATGTCATCGACATCCGCAACACCGGCCTGATCGGCGCCATCGAACTCGATCCCATCGCCGGCGAGCCGACCAAGCGCGCCTTCTCGGCCTTCCTCAAGGCCTATGACGACGGATTGCTGATCCGCACCACCGGCGACATCATCGCACTGTCGCCGCCCCTGATCATCTCCAAGGACCAGATCGACGAGCTGTTCGAAAAACTTCGCAAAGTTCTGGGACAGGTGGCGTAACCATGCAGATCATCGAAAACGCCATTGGCGGCAAGCTCGTCATTTCCGGCTCGGACCGCCGGTCCCCTGTCTTCAATCCGGCCACCGGTGAACAGATCGCAGAACTGCCGCTGTCCACCGTCGAGGAAATCAACGCGACCGTCGCCAATGCCAAGGCGGCCCAACCGGCCTGGGGCGCCATGCCGCCATTGAAGCGCGCGCGCTTCATGTTCAAATTCAAGGAACTGCTCGACCGCCATGCGGCCGACATCGCCCGCGAGATCAGCCGCGAGCACGGCAAGACCCATGACGACGCGCTGGGCGAAGTCACCCGCGGCATCGAGGTGGTGGAATTCGCCTGCGGCATCCCCAACCTCTTGAAGGGCGATTTTTCCCGCAATGTCGGCCCCGGCGTTGATTCCATCGCCGACCGCCAGCCATTGGGCGTCGTCGCCGGCATTACTCCGTTCAACTTCCCGGCCATGGTGCCGATGTGGATGTATCCGATCGCGGTCGCCTGCGGAAACACCTTCGTGCTCAAGCCCTCCGAGCGCGATCCCTCCGCGCCGATGCTGGCCTGGAAGCTGTTCCAGGAAGCGGGCTTCCCCGATGGCGTGCTCAACGTCGTTCATGGCGACAAGCTCGCCGTCGACACCTTGCTCGACCACCCGGACGTCAAGGCGGTGAGCTTTGTCGGCTCCACCCCGATCGCGCACTATGTCTATTCCCGCGGCACCGCCAACGGCAAGCGCGTGCAGGCATTGGGCGGGGCCAAGAACCACATGGTGATCATGCCCGACGCCGACATGGACCAGGCCGCCGACGCGCTGATGGGCGCGGGCTACGGCTCGGCCGGCGAGCGCTGCATGGCGATCTCGGTCGCCGTCCCCGTCGGCGAGAAGATCGCCGATGCGCTGGTCGCCAAGTTGAAACCCCGCGTCGAGGCGCTGAAGATCGGCCCGGCCACCGACGAGGCCGCCGAAATGGGCCCGGTGGTCACCAAGATGCATCAGCAGAAGGTGCTCGGCTATATCGATCAGGGTGTGAGCGAAGGCGCCGAGCTGGTGGTCGATGGCCGCGGCTTCTCGCTGCAGGGCTATGAGAACGGCTACTTTGTCGGCGGCACCCTGTTTGACCGCGTCACCACCGACATGACCATCTACAAGGAAGAGATCTTTGGCCCCGTGCTTTCGGTGGTCCGGGCGGGAACCTTTGACGAAGCCGTCAAGATGATCAACGACCATGAATACGGCAACGGCACCGCGATCTTCACCCGCGACGGCGACGCCGCGCGCGCCTTCTCCGATTCCATCGAGGTCGGCATGGTCGGCGTCAACGTGCCGATCCCGGTGCCGGTGGCCTATCATTCCTTCGGCGGCTGGAAGCGCTCGCTGTTCGGCGACCACTCGATCTACGGCCCGGAAGGCGTGCGGTTTTACACGCGCCTCAAGACTATCACCTCGCGCTGGCCCAACGGCATCAAGTCCGGCGCAGTCTTCAACTTCCCGAGCTGATCCATGCAACGCGAACCTGCCACCGCAACAACCCTGGTCGATGATGATCGCGTCCGCGTGACCCGCTTCGACTTCGCGCCCGGGGCCGAAACCGGCTGGCACGTTCACGCTCATGATTACGTGATCACCCCGGTGACGGAGTGCGTCATGCTGCTTGAAGAACCCGGCGGCACGTCACGAACCGTGACCATGGCGGCCGGTGACGCCTATCGCCGCCCGCTCGGCGTCGAGCACAATGTGATAAATGCCGGGACAGGGCTGATGAGCTTTGTCGAAGTCGAACTGAAATAGGAGACCACCATGTCCGCACCCGCAGCAAACCTCCGCATCAACGCCGACCGGCTGTGGGAGTCGATCATGGAGATGGCGAAGATCGGGCCCGGCGTCGCCGGCGGCAACAACCGTCAGACCCTGACCGACGAGGACGGCGAAGGCCGCAGGCTGTTCCAGCGCTGGTGCGAGGAAGCGGGGCTGACCATGGGCGTCGACACCATGGGCACCATGTTCATGACAAGGCCCGGAACCGATCCGGACGCGCTGCCGGTCTATGTCGGCAGCCATCTCGACACCCAGCCGACCGGCGGCAAGTATGACGGTGTGCTGGGCGTGCTCGGCGGGCTTGAACTGGTCCGGACGCTGAATGATCTCGACATCAAGACGAAACACCCGATCGTCGTGGTCAACTGGACCAACGAGGAAGGCACGCGGTTTGCGCCGGCCATGCTCGCGTCGGGAGTTTTCGCCGGCATCCATGAGCAGGACTGGGCCTATGACCGGGTCGACGCCAAGGGCAAGCGCTTCGGCGACGAGCTGGAACGCATCGGCTGGAAGGGCGACGAGGAAGTCGGCGCGCGGAAGATGCATGCGTTGTTTGAACTGCACATCGAGCAGGGCCCGATTCTCGAAGCCAAGGGCAAGGATATCGGCGTCGTCACCCACGGCCAAGGGCTGCGCTGGATCCAGTGCACGGTGACCGGCAAGGAAAGCCACACCGGCTCCACCCCGATGCCGATGCGCAAGAATGCCGGGCGCGGTCTGGCCCAGATCACCGAACTGGTGCACCAGATCGCGATGGATAACGCCCCCAACGCCGTGGGCGCCATCGGCCATATCGACGTCTACCCCAATTCCCGCAACATCATTGTCGGCAAGGCGGTCTTCACCATCGATTTCCGCAGCCACGAGATCGATACGCTGAACGGCATGGTCGAGCGGCTGATGGCGGAGGCGCCGAAACTCTGCGAAGCGCTCGGCGTCAGCTTCGAGGCCGAGATCGTCGGCCAGTTCGACCCGCCGGAGTTTGACAAGACTTGCGTCAAGGCCGTCCGCGACGCCGCGGAACGGCTCGGCTATTCGCACATGGACATCATCTCCGGCGCCGGCCACGACGCCTGCTGGATCAACCGCGTGGCGCCCACCGCCATGGTGATGTGCCCCTGCGTCGACGGGCTGTCGCACAACGAGGCCGAGGAGATTTCCAGGGAATGGGCGGCCGCGGGCGCGGATGTGCTTATGCATGCGGTGGTGGAAACCGCCGGGGTGGTGGAATAGCGCAAATGGCCTTATGTTGTGACTTCCTCAATCGTCTGGAGCCGCGGCCATGTCGCCGTCAACAGAGAACCTCGTGCTTGAGCATCTCAGAGCGATCAGGTCTTCGATGGATCGACTCACAGAGGACATGCAGGAAGTCAAATCGAGGCTCGGCATTCTCGAAACCCAGTATGCCAGCATATCCAACCGGCTCGACCGCATGGATGAGCGGGTTTCCCGCATCGAAAAGCGCCTCAACCTCGTCGACGTCTGACAGGCCAGGGTTACGCCGTTGTTTTGGCAGACCTGGCTTTGCCAATCCCGATTTGAGCTCATCCATGGTGCGGATCTTCAAAGCGGCGCATCCGCGCCGACCGGCTGTGCCAACAAACACAAATCCGGGAGGATGAAATCATGACCACAGCTGCAAAAATTGTCCCCATCGACCGCCCCGACGAGCGCCAGCTGCGCATCGACCTTGCCGCGGCGCTGAGGCTCGCCGCTTATTACGACTGGCACGAGGGCGTCGCCAATCATTTCTCCGCCGCGGTGTCGCCCGATGGCAAGAGGTTCCTGGTCAACCCGCGCTGGAAACATTTTTCGCGCGCCAGGGCGAGCGAATTGCTGCTGGTCGACGCCGATGACCCGGAGACGATGAAGCGCCCGGATGCGCCCGATCCGTCGGCCTGGTCGATCCATTCGGCCATTCACCGCCGGGTGCCGCACGCCCGCGTGGCGCTGCACCTGCATCCGACTTACGCCACCACGCTCGCCACGCTCAAGGACCCGTCGATCAAGCCGGTTGACCAGGTCACCGCGCGTTTTTTCAACCGCATGGCGATGGACATGAGTTTCGGCGGCATCGCCACCGAGGAGGCCGAGGGCGAGCGCATCGCGGCTTCCATCGGCAATCACTCCGTGGTGATGATGGCCAACCACGGCGTCACCACCGTGGCGCCCACCGTCGCCGAGGCCTTCGACGCCATGTACCATCTCGAACGCGCCGCCCGCACCATGGTGCTGGCCTATTCGACCGGCCAAGAACTCAATGTGATGAGCGACGAGCTGGCCGAATCCGTGGCGCGCGAATGGGAGGTCTACAAGGACGCCGAGTTCTCGCATTTCGAGGAAATGAAAAAGGTGCTCGACCGGGAAAATCCCGGATATGCGGAGTAATCACAGACACATTGTCGAAGGCCGCGGCAAGACGGCCAATCAACATAAAATTTGGAACAGCAAGGGGATGCCGAAATGAGCACCACAGTCATCAAGAACGGAACCATCGTCACCGCCGACCTGACCTACAAGGCAGATGTGATGATCGAGGGCGGGGTGATCACCGCGATCGGACCCAACCTATTGGGCGACACGTCGCTTGACGCCACCGGCTGCTATGTCATGCCGGGCGGCATCGATCCGCACACCCATCTCGAAATGCCGTTCATGGGGACCTATTCGGCCGATGATTTCGAAAGCGGCACCCGCGCGGCGCTGGCGGGCGGCGGCACCATGGTGGTCGATTTTGCCCTGCCCGCGCCCGGCCAGTCGCTGCTCGAGGCGTTGACCATGTGGGACAACAAGTCGACGCGGGCCAATTGCGACTACTCGTTTCACATGGCGATCACCTGGTGGGGCGAACAGGTGTTCAACGAGATGGAGGCAGTGGTCCGCGACAAGGGCATCACCACCTTCAAGCACTTCATGGCCTACAAGGGCGCGCTGATGGTGGATGACGACGAGATGTATGCCTCGTTCAACCGCATCGGCGAACTGGGCGGCATCGCCATGGTCCATGCCGAGAACGGCGACGTGGTGGCGCAACTGCAGCAGAAGCTGCTGGCCGAGGGCAACAACGGCCCCGAGGCGCATGCCTATTCGCGGCCGGCCGAAGTCGAGGGCGAAGCCACCAACCGCGCCATCATGATCGCCGACATGACCGGAACGCCGCTTTATGTGGTGCATACATCCTGCGAACAGTCCCACGAGGCCATCCGCCGCGCCCGCCAGAAGGGCATGCGGGTCTGGGGCGAGCCGCTGATCCAGCACCTGACATTGGACGAGAGCGAATACGCCCATCCCGACTGGGACCATGCCGCGCGCCGGGTGATGAGCCCGCCGTTCCGCAACAAGCTGCATCAGGACTCACTCTGGGCCGGACTGTCGGCGGGCTCGCTGCAGGTGGTGGCCACCGACCATTGCGCCTTCACCACCGAGCAGAAGCGCTTCGGCGTCGGCGATTTCACCAAGATCCCCAACGGCACCGGCGGGCTTGAAGACCGCATGCCGATGCTCTGGACCTATGGCGTGGCGACCGGACGGCTGACCATGAACGAGTTCGTCGCCGTCACCTCGACCAATATCGCCAAGATCCTCAACTGCTATCCGAAGAAGGGCGCGGTGCTGGTCGGCGCCGACGCCGATCTGGTGGTCTGGGACCCGGAAAAGTCCAAGACCATCACCGCCGGAACCCAACAGTCGGCGATCGACTACAATGTCTTCGAAGGCAAACAGGTCAAGGGCCTGCCGCGCTACACGCTGACCCGCGGCCACGTCGCAATTGACGATGGCGAGATCAAGACGCAGGAAGGCCATGGCAAGTTCGTTGCGCGCGAACCGGTCACTCCGGTCAACAAGGCACTATCAGCCTGGAAGGAACTCACCTCGCCGCGCAAGGTCGAACGCTCCGGCATTCCGGCGAGCGGGGTTTGAAGCTCATGAGCAGATCCCGGTTCATCTTTGCATTCCCTACCGCCCTGCTGGCAGGCTTCGTCGCTATCCCGGCATCAGCCGATCAATTGCCGATCGACGGCAATTTCGGCAATGAGGCCGGCTGCCAGGCGCTGGCCGATCCGACATCGGCCGCCGAAACCAAGATCACTGTCACGGCCCAGAAGGTCGATTTCTATGAATCCTCCTGTGATTTTCTTCAAGTTCTGACCGGCTCCTATGGGCGCTCGGTCATCACGGCGCTGTGTGCAGGTGAGGGTGAGGATTGGGTTGCAACCTACCTTGTGACACCAAGTGGGGGCGCTCCTGATCTCCTCCATTTCAAATTGCAGGGCACTGACGAGTTCGAATTCATCGTCAGCAAATGCAAATGAACCGGCACGCAGGTCTCCCCGGCTTCATGCTCCTCGCCGCAGCCGCGCTGGCAGGAACGGGCGAAGCCGCGCAGGCGGAGCTTGCCGCCATCAACGGCGCCTATGGCAATGCGGAGGGCTGCGAATTCGTCAGGACCGGCAGGAGCGTCTCCGATCTGCAGCTGTTGCTGACGCCCAACGAGGTGTCGAGCTTTGCGAGTTCCTGCGACGGACTGACCCTGGCGGGCGAAAACAACGGGGTTCTGACCGTCGACGGGTCTTGCCACGAGGAGGGCGAGAGTGACGCGGCGCCGACCCGGTTCACGATCTCGCGCAATCCGGACGCGACCTATATGGTCAGGTTCGACGATCTCGTCGTTTGGGGTACCTTGGGGAAATGTCCATGACCGCATCGCGGTGTGATGGCACAGTCCTTGCCCCTGACGACAAGGTACGGCATGAGGAACAAGATTGGGGAACGCAATGAAACAAAAAGCAGCACTTCATGCCTGAGACAGTCATCTCCGCCAAAAACCTGGACCTCACCTTCGAGACCAATGACGGGCCTGTCCATGCGCTGAAAGACATCACGCTCGACATTGCCGAGGGTGAATTCGTCTCGCTGATCGGGCCGTCGGGCTGCGGCAAGACCACGCTGCTCAGGGTGATCGCCGATCTCGAAAAGCCCACCGGCGGCACGGTGACAGTCAATGGCATGACGCCGGAACAGGCGCGGCTGGCGCGCGCCTATGGCTATGTGTTCCAGCAGGCGGCGCTGTTTCCCTGGCGCACCATCGAGAAGAATGTGGCGCTGCCGCTCGAGGTGATGGGGCTTGACGCCGCCACCCGCAAAGAGCGCATCGCCAGCAATCTGGAACTGGTCAATCTGGCGGGCTTCGAGAAGAAATTCCCCTGGCAGCTCTCCGGCGGCATGCAGCAGCGCGCCTCCATCGCCCGTGCGCTGGCCGTCGAGCCGGCGATGCTGTTGATGGACGAGCCCTTCGGCGCGCTGGACGAGATCGTCCGCGATCATTTGAACCAGCAATTGCTGAAACTCTGGGCCAAGACCAAGAAGACCGTGGTCTTTGTCACCCACTCGATTCCGGAAGCGGTGTTCCTGTCGACCAGAATCGTGGTGATGAGCCCGCGCCCGGGCCGCATCCACGACATCATCGATTGCGATCTCGGCCCTGACCGGCCGCTCGAAGTCCGCGAAACGCCGGAATTCCTCAAGATCGCCCACCAAGTGCGCGAAGGCCTCAAAGCGGGACACAGCTATGATGAATGACGAGCTTGCAATTGAAGGGCTTTTGAATATCGCCAAAGTTGGGCAAGGTTTTGAGAAGGCAGGAGTAAAAGGTTACTCGAAGATTTGGCGGGACTCAGTTTTCTATTATTGGGAGCAATGGAGAATTCCAAAATTCTCAAGAATGCGCATCCACTCCACGGAATTATCATTAAGAATGATAAATAGCAGCAATAAAAACCCACTTGATAGCGCCTACGATCATGCAATACCGTTTGCTTATTTACGGAAAAAACTAGGTTTTGGTATAGTTGATGAGAATAATATTTACAGTTATTTAAGTTATATAATTGGTGTAAATATCACAAAATCGGAAGATCGAAAGCTTAATGAAAAGAAACTGGGGCAGAGAATGCCAACCGATTGGGATGGCATAGACATTTTTGCTCGCTATGAAAGAGCAGGAATTGAGCTTAATTTTCCGGATGACTGGGAATCCACGTACGGTTTGAGGTTTCTACAAAGACAGGGCGTCGAAAAAATATGATGCTTAGCCCATCCTACAGAGTAGTAGCTCCAACTCCGCCCATCGTGGGCGAACCCACCCTGATGCGCTGGCAGGGAGCTCGCCCATGAGCCCTTCCCTGATGATCTGGCTGGCGGCGGTGATGGCGATTTTCATGGCGGCAGCAAGCAGCCTCAGGGTCTATGTCGACCGGCCTTCGGTCTGGCTGCTGGTCCTGGCCATCGGCCTCTACACGGCCGGCAATCTGATGATGGTGCGGGTGATGCGCGAAAGCGGGCTGGCCGTGGCCATGTCCTTGTCCGCCGTGCTGCAGCTGGTGCTGATCAATGTGATCGGATTGCTGATTTTCGGCGAACGCCCCTCGACCATGCAGGTCGGCGGTATCACGCTCGGAATCGTCGCCGTCACCATGATCGTCTGGCCGCAAGGGAGACAGGGATGAGCGGGCGCGGTTTTATTCAGGACCGGCTGGTTCCCGTCGGCTCGATCCTGCTGGTGATCCTTGCCGTCTGGTACGTCGCCGCCTATTCGATGAATGCGCCGTTCCAGCGCGATTTCGACCGGCGCGCCGGCGAGACCCGGACCAGCGTCGAATTCCTGATGAAGACCATGAGCCAGCCGAAGCCGACCATGCCGGCGCCGCACCAGGTCGCCGAAAACCTCTGGAAGAACACGCTCACCGTCAAGCCCTGGTCGAAGCGCAGTCTGGTCTACCATGCCTGGATCACGCTCTCGGCGACCCTGCTCGGCTTCGCCATGGGCACGGCGCTGGGCGTGGCGATCGCCATCGGCATTGTCTATATTCCGGCGCTCGACCGATCGTTCCTGCCCTGGATCATCACCTCGCAGACCATCCCCATTCTGGCCATCGCCCCGATGATCATCGTGCTGCTATCGGCCATCGGCGTGACCGGGCTTCTGCCCAAGGCGCTGATCTCGACCTATCTGTCGTTCTTCCCGGTCGCCGTCGGCATGGTCAAGGGCCTGCGTTCGCCCGACGTGCTGCATCTTGATCTGATGCGGACCTATTCGGTGACCAAGATGCAAATGCTGTGGAAATTGCGGATCCCGGCCTCGGTGCCGTTCTTCTTCACCTCCATGAAAGTCGCCATCGCCGCCAGCCTGATCGGCGCCATTGTCGGCGAACTGCCGACCGGTGCCGTCGCCGGTATCGGCTCGAAGCTGTTGGCCGGCTCCTATTACAGCCAGACCGTCGATATCTTCGCCGCGCTGATCGCCGGTTCGGTGGTGGCGATCCTTCTGGTCACCGCCGTCGATGTCGTCGGACGCATCGTCAATGCCCGGATGGGAGCGAGAAACCCATGAGTGTTTTCCGCCCCAACTGGCAGGCGCTGCTGTCGCTACTCGCCACGCTCTACAGCCTCACGGCCCTGCCGTTTACCGCCGGCATGAGTCCGGCCTCCTCGCTCATGGTCGTAGGGCTGCTGATTGCCGGTGCGGTACTGTCGATGCTGCGGCAGGGCTTCGCTGTGGAAACGGCAGTGCTGACGCTCGCCAGTTTTGGCGCCGCGGCCATGCTGATGTCTGGTCTTTCAGACGCCTTCGGCACCGCCACGCAGGGCTATTTCGCGGCCCTTGCCGCTGCCTGGCTTCTGGGCTGGCGGCTGGTCACCGTGCTCTCCGGCGACGGCAGCCGAGGCAACCAGAGCAGCACTGTGTCTGTCATCGTCCCCGCCCTGTTCGGCATCTGGGTGCTGATCCTGTGGGAATGCATCGTCAGGGGCGCAGGCGTCCCCTTCGTGCTGTTGCCGCCGCCTTCGGCCATCGGGCTGAGGATCGCCACCTCGACCTCGATCCTGGCGGCGGATTTCCGCCAGACCGTGCTCAAGGCGGTGCTGTTTGGCTATGTCGTCGGCTCTCTGACCGGCTTTCTGGTCGCCATCCTTGCCGACCGCTTCCGCTTTTTCGCCCACGGCCTGCTGCCGATCGGCAACATGGTCTCGGCGCTGCCGATGATCGGCATCGCGCCGATCATGGTGATCTGGTTCGGCTTTGACTGGCAGTCCAAGGCAGCGGTTGTGATCGTCATGACCTTCTTCCCGATGCTGGTGAACACGCTTGCCGGGCTGGCGGCCAGCGGCGACATGGAGCGCGACCTGATGCGCACCTATGGCGCCAGTCACTGGCAGGTGCTTCTCAAGCTGCGGCTTCAGGCCGCGATGCCTTTCATCTTCAATGCCCTCAAGATCAACTCGACGCTGGCGCTGATCGGCGCCATCGTCGCCGAGTTTTTCGGCACTCCGATTGTCGGCATGGGCTTTCGTATTTCGACCGAAGTGGGTCGGATGAACCTCGACATGGTCTGGGCCGAAATTGCCCTTGCGGCCATCGTCGGGTCCTTGTTTTATGGGGCGCTTGCACTTCTCGAGCGCGCTGTCACATTCTGGCATCCGAGCTATCGCAGATGAGAATTCGGGGCCTTAACCAGAGGAGAACGTCAATGAAAAAAACAATTGGACTGACACTGGCACTTGCAATGACTTTGATGGCGGGTGCGGCCCACGCCGCCGACAAGGTGACCCTGCAGCTCAAATGGGTCGCCCAGGCCCAGTTCGCGGGCTACTTCGTCGCCAAGGACAAGGGCTTTTATGAAGAAGCCGGCCTCGACGTGGAAATCAAGCCGGGCGGCCCGGACATCGCGCCGGAACAGGTGATTGCCGGCGGCGGCGCCGATGTCATCGTCGACTGGATGGGCGGCGCGCTCGCAGCGCGTGAAAAGGGCGTGGGCCTGGTCAACATCGCCCAGCCCTACAAGAAGGCCGGCATGCAGATGGTCTGCCCCGCCGACGGCCCGGTCAAGACCGAAGCCGACTTCAAGGGCCACACCCTCGGCGTCTGGTTCTACGGCAACGAATATCCGTTCTTTGCCTGGATGAACAAGCTCGGTCTGTCGACCGAAGGCGGCGCTGATGGCGTCACCGTGCTCAAGCAGAGCTTTGATGTGCAGCCGCTGATCCAGAAGCAGGCCGACTGCATCTCGGTCATGACCTACAACGAGTACTGGCAGCTCATCGACGCCGGCTACAAGCCGGAAGACCTGATCGTGTTCAACTATTCCGAAATGGGCAACGACCTTCTGGAAGACGGCCTCTATGCGATGGAGGAAAACCTCAAGGATCCGGCCTATGTCGAGAAGATGGTCAAGTTCGTCAAGGCCTCGATGAAGGGCTGGGAATATGCCATCGCCAATCCCGAGGAAGCTGCCGGCATCGTCATGGACAATGGCGGCCAGGATGAAAACCACCAGGTCCGGATGATGGGCGAAGTGGCCAAGCTGATCGGCGAACCCGACGCCAAGCTGATCCCGGAGGCCTATGAGCGCACCGCCAAGGCGCTGCTCGACCAGAAGATCATCACCAAGGAGCCGGAAGGCGCCTGGACTTCTGCCGTGACCGACGCGATGTAATCACCCTTTTAGGGTAGACTTGACCGGCCGGCTCTCAAGCCGGCCGGTTTTGATTCAAGCGAACAGCAAGAGGACCTGCCATGACCGACAGACTTGGCGACATGATTGACCAGGGCCAGGGCAAGATGCCCGCCGATATTGTGCTGAAGGGCGGCAAGCTGTTCGACCTCACCACCGGCAATTTGCGCGACGGAGATATCGCCATCTGCGGCGACCGGATCGTCGGCACGCTGGAAAGCTATTCCGGCGTTCGCGAAATCGACATCACCGGCAGGATCGTCGTGCCCGGCTTCATCGATACCCATCTGCACATCGAAAGTTCGCTGGTCACCCCGCATGAATTCGACCGCTGCGTCCTGCCGCGCGGCGTCACCACGGCGATCTGCGATCCGCACGAGATCGCCAATGTCATCGGCGCGACCGGAATTCGCTATTTCCTCGACTGCGCGGTGCAGACAATCATGGATATCCGCGTCCAGCTCTCAAGTTGCGTGCCCGCCACCCATCTTGAGACCGCCGGCGCCCGGCTCGACATCGAGGACCTGCTGCCATTCCGCGATCATCGCCAAGTGATCGGGCTGGCCGAATTCATGAATTTCCCCGGCGTGCTCGGCAAGGATCCCGCCTGCATGGCCAAGCTGGAAGCCTTCCAGGGCGGCCATATCGACGGGCATGCGCCGCTGTTGCGCGGGCTTGGCCTCAACGGCTACCTCGCCGCCGGCATCCGCACCGAACACGAATCCACCACCGCCGAGGAAGCGCTCGAAAAGATGTCCAAGGGCATGCATGTGCTGGTGCGCGAAGGCTCGGTGTCGCGCGATCTCGACGCGCTGATCCCGATCATCACCGAACGCAACTCGCCGTTCCTGGCGCTCTGCACCGACGACCGCAACCCGCTCGACATCGCCGAGCATGGCCATCTCGATTACATGATCCGCCACGCCATTTCAAAAGGCGTCGAGCCGTTGGCGATCTACCGCGCCGCCTCGATTTCCGCCGCGCGCGCCTTCGGGCTCAGGGATCGCGGTCTGGTGGCGCCGGGCTGGCGCGCCGACCTGGTTGTGCTCGACAGTCTTGAGGGCTGCAACGCCGAGATGGTGTTCTCCGCCGGCCGCCTTGTCACCGATGAGCTGTTTGCCAGCCGCACTGTCACCGCGCTTGTGGGCACCGACAGCGTCCGCGCGCCAAGGGTCGAGGCGGCATCCTTCACCGTCCGCAAGAACCGCAGCCAGACACCGGTAATCGGCATCATTCCCGGCAAGATCATCACCGAGCGGCGCGATCTCGATCTCGCCATCGACAATGGCGAAAAGCAGATCGATCTCAGCCGCGACATTCTCAAGATCGCGGTCATCGAACGCCACGGCAAGAACGGCAACATCGCCACCGGCTTCGTTCAGGGCTTTGGCCTCAAGCGCGGCGCCATCGCCTCGACCGTCGGCCACGACAGCCACAATATCTGCGTCGTCGGCGCGAGCGAGGCCGACATGGCGGTGGCCGCCAACCGCTTGAGCGAAATCCGCGGCGGTTTCGTCGTCGCCGAAGACGGTCAGGTGGTTGCTGAAATCGCCCTGCCGGTTGCAGGCCTGATGAGCGACCAGCCCTATGAGTGGGTGCGCGAAACACTGATCCCGCTGCGCAAGGCCGCCAAAGCGCTGGGCGGCACGCTCGACGAGCCGTTCCTGCAACTGGCCTTCCTGCCCTTGCCGGTGATCCCGCACCTGAAGATCTCCGACCGCGGCATGATCGATGTCGACGCCTTCGAGATCATCGATCCATAGCGGATGGCAGCTTACGGCTTGACCGCGATCACCGCAGTTGGGCGCAGAAGGCGTCGAGCCCCGTCAGCAGCACCGTGCCGCCGTCATGGGCCGGGGCAAACCCGTGCAGTCTGACGACCTCGGCGATTTCCAGACCAGACGGCGGCGTCCATTCCGCCGGTTTCCGGTCAAGGTTGAAAATGAACAGGAACCGCTCTTCACCCTCGCCCCGGATGAAGGCCAGCAGATCGCCATTGGTCTCAAGGAAAATCATTGGCCCGTCAATGAGGCTCGCATGGGCTTTCCGGAATGCCAGCGTTTGCCGGTAATGGTTGAGCATCGACCCGCTCAAATGATCCTGCTGATCGACGGCATGCGCGCAATGGCTGTCGGGAACCGGCAACCAGGTTCGCGCCGCATCGGAAAATCCGGCATTGAGCGCCTCGCGCTCCCAGACCATCGGCGTGCGGCATCCGTCGCGCCCCTTGTAGGCCGGCCAGAACCGGATGCCGTAAGGGTCAGTGAGATCCTCATAGGCGATTTCGGCTTCTTCCAGCCCCAGTTCCTCACCTTGATAGAGGCAGATGGAACCGCGAAAGGAGGCAAGCATGGTGATGGCGAAGCGGGCCAGATGATCGGGATCATCTCCCGGCTGCATCCAGCGCGAGACATGCCGTTCGACATCATGGTTCGAGAACGACCAGCAGACCCAGCCGTCTTTGACCACCGACTGGAAATTGGCGATGCTGCGGCGGAAATGGTCGGCCGAAAACTCCGACCCGAGCATGTCGAACGTGTAGCACATATGCAGCTTGTCGCCGCCATTGGTGTAGGCTGCGACCGTTTTCAACGAACGGCGGCCATCGCCGACCTCGCCCACCGACGTGCGTCCTTCATATTCATTCAACAGGGCGCGCAACCGCTGCAGGAAGACGATATTCTCGGGCTGCGACTTGTCGTAAAGATGGTCCTGGAATCCGTAGGGATTGGTGTCGGGCGCATCCACCCCCATGAAATTGCCATCCTCCGTGGATTGGTTGAGTGGCGGGTTGTCGCGCAATTGCTTGTCATGAACATAGAAATTGACGGTGTCGAGCCGGAATCCGTCGACGCCGCGGTCAAGCCAGAACCGGACAGTATCGAGAATGGCGTTCTGCAGATCGGCGGTGTGGAAGTTCAGGTCCGGCTGCGAGGCCAGGAAATTGTGCATGTAGTACTGACGCCGGGTGCTGTCCCATTCCCATGCCGGGCCGCCGAAAATCGACAGCCAGTTGTTGGGCGCTGTGCCATCGGGCTTGGGATCGGCCCAGACATACCAGTCGGCTTTCGGATTGTTCCGGCTCGACCGGCTTTCCTTGAACCATGCGTGCTGATCGGAAGAGTGGGAAATCACCTGGTCGATGATGATCTTGAGCCCCTTGGAATGGGCCAGTCCAACCAGTTCGTCAAAATCCGAAAGCGTGCCGAACATCGGATCAACATCGCAATAATCCGACACGTCGTAACCGAAATCCGCCATCGGCGATTTGAAGAACGGCGACAGCCAGATGGCGTCGACGCCCAGCGAAGCGATGTAATCCAGCCGCTTGATGATGCCGCTGATATCGCCGATGCCGTCACCCGATGTGTCCTGGTAGGACCGCGGATAGACCTGGTAGATGACGCAGCCGCGCCACCAGTCCGGAGATAGTGTCTTGCTCACGGCTTGCTCCACTTCGGACATGACGCATGCTATCGAATTGTTATGATGCTTCTAATCGTTTAGATTAGCCGTCAATGGCTTACAAGCCACCGGCGCCGGATTTCAGGCACAAACCGATGAGGCGGACCAAAAGGGATCACGGAGCAATCAGCGGGGAAGCCGGCATTGGAGTTGCGCCGAGGCCAGTGTCCCGCACCAGCCAATATCCTTGGCGAGAAATACTCAACAATTGTAAGTTAATGCTTACGCTGCCGGCTTGACCGATTTTTCTTCCAGGCCAAGCAGGAAATTGATCGACGGCCGCGCCTTGACCAGATCATCGATCGAATAGGTCGACAACACCTCGAAAAACGCGTTCAGGGCCTGTCTCAATGCGGTGTTCAATCCGCAGGAATCAACCAGCGGGCATTCGGTCGCATCATTCTCAAAACACTCCGCCATAGCGAAACTGTCTTCCGTCACCTTGACGACGTCAAGCAAGGTGATCTTGTCGGCGGCGCGGCCAAGCCTTATGCCGCCATTGCGCCCGCGCACCGATTCGATCAGGCCGGATTTGGTCAGCGGCTGCAGAATCTTGAACAGGAACAGTTCGGATACCGTATAGGCCTTGGCGATATCGCCGATGCGGCTCAACGGCGCGTCATTGGCGGCGCAATACATCAAGATGCGAACGGCGTAGTTGGTTTGGCGTGTCAACCGCATTTTCTGGCTCCGGTCCTCAGGCTGCGCTTCCAATCGGAAGAGGTCCTAGTTTAGAATGCTTCCAGAAAAAGGAAACCCTTTTAATCATGTTTTTACAGCGACACCGTCAGACCCCGCCAACAAGAGGTATATAATGGCATCCGCCACCGAATTCGAGACACGCAACGGCTTTGCCCGTGATTCCATCTCGCTCGCCAATTGGCGGACGCGCCCCTACAGCTTCTGGTCATTCCGAAATGTGGCGGAAATGGTGCGGTCCGCCCGGATCAAGACCGGCGGCGGCGATACCCTGCCCGAGCTTGTGGAGAATCCTGGTCTGCTCGCGCGCCCGGCCGCCCCCGGTGAAAGCCAGACAATTTCCGACCAGCTGACACGCAGCGAAGCCGACAGTTTCATCGTGGCAAAAAACGGCGCGGTGATCTGCGAATGGCACGCACCCGGCGTCGACCGCGGCGATCCGCATCTGCTGTTCTCGATTTCCAAATCGATCACCGCGCTGGTCGCGGGCATTCTCCAGGATCAGGAGATGCTGGATCCCTCGGTGCTGGTCGGCACGCTCGTGCCCGAAGCCGCAAACAGCGCCTATGCCGACGCCACGGTTCAGCATTTGCTCGACATGCGGGTCAGCCTCGATTTCGATGAATCCTACCTCTCCCAGGAAGCCTATGCCCGCTACCGGCGCGCCATGTCCTGGAACCCGCCATCAGACGATGGAAACGATCAGGGCATGCTGTCTTTCCTGTGCAGCCTGCAGAAGGCCGCCGGCGCCCATGGCGGCGATCATGATTATCTCTCGCCCAATTCGGACATGCTCGGGATCGTGCTTGAACGGGCAACCGGCGAGCGCTTCAACGAGCTTTGCTCCCGGCTGCTCTGGCAACCGCTCGGCGCCACCGCTGACGCGTTTATCACGGTTGATCCGCAAGGCGCGCCGCGCACCGCCGGCGGCGTCTCCTGCCGCCCGCATGACCTGCTGTCGCTCGGCCAGATGTTGATTGATGGCGGAACAGCCAACGGACGTCAGATCGTCTCTGAGCGCTGGATCGCCGACATGCAGCAAAATGGCGATGCGGAGGTCTGGGCCCGCGGCTCTCAGGCAGGCTTTCTCAAGACCGGCCGCTACCGCAACAACTGGTACCAGGTCGGCGGCGGATCCAACGCTTTTCTCGCCGCGGGCATTCACGGCCAGTTTCTCTATTGCGACCCGGACACAAACACCGTCATCGCCTGCACCTCGTCCCAAAGCGAGCCGCAAAGCGATGCCCGCGACCAGGACCTGCTGGCCCTGTTCGCCATGCTGAGCAAGGAAGCCTGATCGGCCTACTCGAAAACGATCTCCGGCATGGTCCGCGCGCCATCACCTGAAAGTTCCTCCAGGCGGGCGCGCACCTTGGCGGCGATCTCGAGATAGACCTTGGCATGCGGCCCGTCCGGGGCCGTCGCCACCACCGGCCGGCCTGCGTCGGAGGTCTCGCGAATGGGCATCGCCAGCGGCACTTCGCCCAGGAAGGGCACGCCAATACGGTTGGCTTCGTCTCGCGCGCCGCCATGACCGAATATATCGTGCCGGCCGCCACAATCCGGGCAGATGAAATAGCTCATGTTCTCGACAATGCCCAAAACCGGCACATTGACCTTGTTGAACATGTTGATCCCCTTGCGGGCATCGATCAGGGCGAGGTCCTGCGGCGTCGAAACGATGACGGCGCCGGCCAATGGCACATTCTGCGCCATGGTCAGCTGGGCGTCGCCCGTGCCTGGCGGCATGTCGACAACCAGCACGTCAAGCTCGCCCCAGGCGACTTCGCGCAGCATCTGGTTGAGCGCCGAGATGACCATCGGGCCGCGCCAGATCATCGCCGTGTCTTCGGCGACCAGAAAGCCCATCGACATGACCTTGAGGCCATAATTCTCCATCGGCTTGAGCACCCGGCCTTCGAGCTGTTCCGGCTGTCCGGAGATCCCCATCAGTCGCGGTATCGAGGGGCCGTAGATATCCGCGTCCAGCACCCCCACCTTCAAGCCCGTCGCCTGCAGGCCGAGCGCCAGGTTGACCGCCGTGGTGGATTTGCCGACTCCGCCCTTGCCCGAGGCGACCGCGATGATTGTGGAAATCCCCGGAACGCCGATCTTGGCGCGGCCCTGCGGCTGGCCTGGTTGCGCCGGCGCATGCGAATGAGCAGGTTTCTGGGGCGCCGGGCGCGGCGGTGGCGGCGTTGATCCCGGTTCGCGGCTCGCCGTCAGCGCCACCAGGGCG
>LADQ01000217.1 GCA_000961635.1 Hoeflea sp. BRH_c9
GCTTCGCGCCATGGAGGGCGCTGGCGCCAGGCCCGACGAACTCGCGAGCCTGATAGAAGGCCGGATACCGGCGCCAGCACCGCGCCCCGCTGCCGCCGTCGCCGCAGACGACCGCAACGGCGAGCCGGTCACGGTTGCCACCACGGAAGCGCCCAACAAGCTGGTGCAGCAGATCCAGTCAGGGCTTTCCAACATCGCCTATGCCGACATCGCGGTCGACGGCGTGGCAGGGGCGGAGACCCGCGCGGCGATCAGCGCATTCGAGAAGCACTACCGGCTTCCGGTCACCGGCGAGCCCAATGAGACGGTGCTCAAGAAGTTGCTCGAGATCGGCGCGCTGTGAGGCTGAAGGCCGGCATCTTCGTCGCAGCATTGACGCGCCGGGTCTTTGCCGATGGCGGCATGGCGGCGGTCGAAAAGCACGGCGCCGAGGAAGCCGGCGCGATTTTCGTCCGCATACGGCATCGTGACGGTACCGAAAGTCTGGCGGCGCCCGCGCCGCAAACCGCCTTTGACGGCGATCATCCCGAGGACCGGCTGTTCGAACTCAGGAGAACCCGCGTGCCGGAAAGCGAGGTTTCCGAAGTGATCGCCCGCGAGGCCCGCTTTGATTCCGACATCTGGGTGGTGGAAATCGAAACCGACAGCCCGGAGATCTATCTGGATTTCAGTGAAGGGTAGGGCGACCGGTTCGCGTCCAATGCCGATTGCAACAATTTTAACGGCCGTAATTGCGAGATATTAGTCTATTGCGTGCAAGATCGGAGCCTGCAACCGGGGTGACCGATCACAATGGCCAGATTTGCAACAGTGGTGATACTCTGCTCAGCCGCGGCCTTCGCGGCGCCCAGCGCGATTCATGCTCTCGCCTCCCGCGTTGAGGCCGTGCGCAGCGCCGAGCCATGCGTCATCAAGGGGAACATCAGTATCAACACCGGCGAGCGTATCTACCATGTGCCCGGCCAGGAATATTACGACCCGACCAGGATATCGCCCGAATACGGCGAACGCTGGTTCTGCTCGGAAGCCGACGCCCGCGCGGCGGGCTGGCGCAAGGCGAGACGGTAGGGGCGGGGGCTTTCGGTGCGGTTTTGAGGAATGTCTGATGTGGAGCCGGAAGCAGCTAGGCGGCTTTCCGTACTCAAAATGATAATTGCGGACTTTCGAAGCGAAGCTTTGGAACTCCTCGTTGAGCGGTTTTTCTTCCCCAAGCCTCACCTGGCATGAAACCGTCCGTTTGTTGAGCCGGGCTTTTCAGGCTCGCGCGGGTTCGCGAGGCGTAATTCTCGATCCGGTTAATGCCGGTTGGCCACAGATACAAATGAAATCAGAGAGCTATGATCGCGGGGAGCATCTCGGTTTCCGGCATGGACATGTCCCCCGGCGGCAGAGTATGTGTCTGCCGCAAGGATGTCTGTGAGGTTGTCAGACACCTTTCACGAGCCTTTTCTATTTTGGAGGAAACACAATGGATCGCCGTTCTTTTATTCGCAATGCAGGGATTGTGGGCGCGGGCGCAGTCGCCACGGGTCTGGCAACTCCTGCGATTGCGCAGGGCAATATTACCTGGCGCATGGTCACAACCTGGCCAAAGAACTTTCCGGGTCTTGGCGTTGGCGCACAGCGGCTGGCTGATCGCATCACAACCGCATCAGGCGGTCGTCTGACCGTTCAGGTCTATTCGGCAGGTGAGCTGGTTCCGCCGCTTCAGTCGCTGGATGCGGTCATCGACGGCACCGCGGAAATGAGCCATGGCGCGGCCTATTACTGGCAGAACAAGTCGCCTGCCCTGTCATTCTTCACCGGCGTTCCCTACGGCATGACCACGCCTGAACTGACAGCATGGGTCCGCTTCATGGGCGGCCAGGAAATCTGGGACGAGATCTATGACCAGTTCGGCGTGCAGGGTTTCCTGTCGGGCAACACCGGCACGCAGACCGGCGGCTGGTTCCGCAACGAGTTGAAGAGCGTCGAAGACGTCAAGGGCGTCCGGTTCCGCACGCCGGGCCTGGGCGGCCAGGTCTGGGAAAAGCTCGGCGCCACCGTGACCAACATGGCCGCTGGAGAGATTTTCCAGGCGCTGCAGTCCGGCACGCTCGATGCCGCCGAGTTCGTCGGCCCTTACAACGATCTGGCGCTTGGCTTCTACCAGGTCGCCAAGAACTACTACATGCCATCCTTCGTGGAATCGGGACTGGCGACCGAATTGGTCGTCGACAAGAAGAAGTATCAGGAACTGCCGGCCGATCTTCAGGCAATCATCCGTGATGTCAGCCAGGCGGAATACGACCAGGTCTCGGCCGACTTCATCGCCAATGACCCGCGCGCGCTCAAGACGCTCGTCGAGGATCACGGCGTGATCGTGCGCAACTTCCCCGATGATATCATGGAAGCCGGCGCCAAGGCATCGGTTGAAGTGATCGAGGAACTGCGCAACAGCGCCGACCCGCTGGTCAAGAAGACCGCCGAGAGCTTCATCGAAGCGCTCAACCTGGTGCGCACCCGCACCGAAATGATCGATTCGCCCTATGTCACGGCGCGCCAGAAGTACCTCAAGTACTAATCACCTGCGTTCAGGTGCATGGAAGGGCCCGGTGGAAACGCCGGGCCCTTTTTGCTTACCCCGCCACCAGACGCGGCAGCCAGGTGACGATTTCGGGGAAGACGAACAGGATGGCAATCGCCACGATCTGCAACATGACGAAGGGCAAGACACCCTTGTAGATGGCGCTGGTCGGCAGACCCTCGGGCGCCACGCCACGCAAGTAGAACAGGGCGAAGCCAAAAGGCGGCGTCAGGAAGGACGTCTGCAGGTTTACGCCGACCAGAACGCCAAGCCAGACCGGGTCGACATCCAATGCCAAGAGCACCGGCGCGGTGATCGGGATCACGATGAAGATGATCTCGAACGTGTCCAGGATGAAGCCCAGAAAGAACATGATCACCATCACCATGGCAACCGCCGCCAAGGGTCCGCCGGGCAAATTGCTCAGGAACTCGTGGACCAGGTTGTCGCCGCCCATCATCCGGAACACCACCGAGAAAACCGATGCGCCGAGCAGGATGACGAAGACCATGCTGGTGATGGTCGCGGAGGCAATGACCGTTTCCCTGAGAATGGCAAAGGACAGACGCCAGCGCAGCGCGGCAAGAACCATCGCGCCGACAGCCCCGACGGAGGCAGCCTCCGTGGGAGTGGCAATGCCCCCAAGGATGGAGCCCAGCACGGCAAGGATCAACAGCAGCGGCGGAACCAGAGCCGTGAGGACTTCCTTGAAGAGGTCGCCCTTCTCGTCCGCCGGCACCGGCGTGGCCGGGCAGGAGGCAGGATCGGTTACCGCCTTGAACAGCACCCAGAACAGATAAAGCGAAACCAGCAGCAGACCGGGCAGCAAGGCGCCTGCAAACAGATCGCCGACGGAAACCGGCACCGGAGCGAAATTGCCCTTGGCCATCTGCACCTGGCTGTTAATTCCCGACAGCATGTCCCCCATGAAGATCAGCACGGTAGACGGCGGAATGATCTGCCCAAGGGTGCCGCTGGCGCAGATCACGCCGGTTGCAAGCTTAGGGTCGTAGCCTGCGCGCAACATTGCCGGCAGGGAAATCAACCCCATGGTGACCACCGTCGCTCCGACCACGCCGGTTGAGGCGGCAAGCATCGCGCCGACAAGGATGACTGAAAAGCCGAGCCCGCCGCGCAAATTGCCGAACAGCTTGCCCATGGTCAGCAACAGCTGCTCCGCAATCTGGCTTCGCTCCAGCATCACCCCCATGAAGATGAACAGCGGCACGGCCACCAGCACCTCATTTGTCATGAAGCCGATATAGCGGTTGGGAAGCGATCCGAAATTGGACGGATCAAACACACCAAGGGCCATCCCGACGCCGCCGAACAGCAGCGAGACGCCGGCCAGCGTGAAGGCGACCGGAAAGCCGATCAGCAGGAAGCCGATCACGCCAAAGAACATCAGCGCGGCGAGGATTTCGCCAATCAACACCGGATCCATCAAGCTGCTCCCTTGGGCACACCAGGGAGAACCTGGTCAGAGGTGTATTGGATTGATTTGGGGACCAGGTGCTCATTGCCCGAAAGCACGAGGATTGACCTTATGATCATCGCCACCCCCTGCAGCGCGATCAGGGCAGCAAAAGCGATGATGAAGCTTTTCAGAATGAAAAGACCCGGCATCCCGCCAACATTCGCCGATGCCTCGTGATAACTCCAGGCGCGATTCACGAAGGGCATGGAATATTGGTAAACCACCCAGGTGAAGGGCAGCAGAAAGAGCAACACGCCGACCAGATCGGCCAGCGCCCGTGTCCGCACCCGTGCCGGACGATAGAAGATATCCACCCGGACATGATCATCGCGAAGCAGGGCAAATCCGGCCACCGCGGTAAACATGGCCCCGTTCAGCCAGATATAGAGGTCCTGCATCCAAAGATGACTGACCGAAAACAGATAACGCTGGACGACCACCGTGAAGCAGACGACGACGATGCCGAGCGCCAGCCAGGAGAAGGTTCGGCCAATGAAAAGGTTAACCGCGCATATCAAAGCGGCAATCCCAGCTAGAAGACGCATATTCTCCCTCCGATTTCATCGTCGTGTCTTTTGTCGGGCCCTCAATCAAAGTGCGGGGCACAAAAGTCAAGAACCCGATCCGTCAGACAAAGACAAGCTGAGGTTTGCTTTTGTCGCGATGCGGTCAGAAGGACGAGAGGCGTAGACAGCCAGATTGAGCGGCGATTTCAAACGGGCACGACCGATTCCCGCCTTTTTTCAACGACATCGACCCGAAGACGAACGTCTGGAACTTCACAGGCATTACCTGCGATGCCGTCGCCGGATTGGTTTGCTTTCGGCAAAGAAATCTGGACCGGAAGGCCGAATCGGGGGCGCAAAACCATTGCGGAACGAGAGATGTCGGCCGATCTGCTCGGCGTCGGAGCCCTCGCCGCTCAAATCCGCATCCAGTTCCCCATCACCCCGTCCTGCGGAACGCCTTGCGGATGTCTTGCCTCGGCGCGCGTTGGCCGGTCGGCTGGCGCACCGGCTTGCCGTCGGCCAGCGCGGGCACATGCAATGTTCCGCCATTGCTGTAGCTGTCGGCGCGCTGCCAGGCCTGCAGACGGGCGGCGCACGCGCCATTGTCCAGTTGCGCGATCAGCTCATTGGCCAGC
>LADQ01000147.1 GCA_000961635.1 Hoeflea sp. BRH_c9
ATCGGCGACGCCGCGATGGGCTGGACGCGGCCGGCGGGACGGCTGGGGACGGCGCTGGCGGAGTGGTGAGACTTGCCACCGGCTGGTTGGTTGATTTGTCGCGTTCCTTGCGACACACAATGCGCGGTATAATTTTGTTGGCGGCACGCTGTCGCCGTGGCTTCAAGACCAAAGTTTTTGAGTGGTCCGCAATGGTTCATCGGCTCAACCGGCCGCGCACCCAAGTGGATGTGCAAAGGACGTGGCAACAGGTTGGACTGATCAGTCCGCCATCTTGATTTCGAGCTTCACGCTGCCATACCAATCGGCGAAGGCGCGTATCTGTTCATCGGTCAAATCCGCAGCAATTGCGCTCATCACCTCATGCTTGCGCTTTCCAAGGCGGAATGCCTTGAGCTGCGTGTCGATATAGATGTTGGTTTCGCCAGCCAGGTTCGGCGCGTCCTCCACCGCCGCAATGCCGTCCACGCCGTGGCATGCCGCGCACAGCTCAGGCGCGCCTGAAGCATCTGCGGTCAGGGTTGCCGTTGCGCTATGTGAGGAATACCAGGCCGCGACATCGGCGATTTGCTGATCGGTCAGCATTTTGGCGACGACCGACATCATTTCATGCGTCCGCGTTCCATCCCGAAACGCGGTCAGCTGGCGGATTATATAGGATGCGGGTTCGCCGCCGATATGCGGCGCGATCGGGATTTTGGCATAGCCATCAATGCCGTGGCAGGTTCTGCATTGCCCGGCGATTTTCTTGCCGGCGGCGGCCATGGCCTCAACAGGTTGCTGGGCCTGGGCAGTCCCGGCGAGCAAAAGCCCGCCGAGACCAAGAATGAAAACCGCTCTCATTCGCCGTAACTGATCCGGTAGATAGCACCGGCAAGGTCGTCTGAAACCAGGATCGATCCGTCACGCAATTGCGCGATATCGACAGGGCGACCGAGATACTCGCCGTTTTCGTCGATCCAGCCTTCCGCGAACGGCTCCATGGTGGCATTTCCCTCATCATCGATGGTGGTGACCATCACCCGGGCGCCAACCGGCGTTGTCCGGTTCCAGGACCCATGCTGCGCCGAGAAGATCGCGTTCTTGTACTTGGCCGGGAATTGATTGCCCGTATAGAAGGTCATTCCAAGATCCGCAGCATGCGCAGCCGTTGCAACGGCTGGCATGACAACTTCAACCGGAACATCCTGCCCGGCATATTCATTGGTGCGAACATCACCGCCGCCAAACCACGGATGGCCAAAATGCTGGCCCATGGCTGTCTGGCGGTTGAGTTCGCCCGGAGGGATGTCGTCGCCCATGCCGTCCACCTGGTTGTCGGTGAACCACAGTTCGCCGGTTGTCGGATGGAAGTCGTGACCGACCGAGTTGCGGATGCCATTGGTGTAGACCTCACGGCCCGTGCCATCGGTGTTCATGCGGATGATGCCGCCGATCCCCAATTTGGTGTTGATCTCAATGTTCTCGGGCGGAGCAACGTTGAACGGCTGACCCAGCGAGATGTAGATCTTTCCATCCGGACCGAGTTTGCAGACACGGGCGGTGTGGTTGAAACTTTCCTGATCCGCCGGGATCAGATCACCTTGCGCCACCAGATTGAATGCCGCGACATCCGGGCTTTCATAGAAAAACTCGGCGGCCGGAAACAGCAGGACCCGGTTCTGCTCGGCTATGTAGAGGAACCCGTCCTTGGAAAAGCAAGGACCGTTCGGAATTGAAAATGTCAACGACGGGGCAAAGTCCTTTACCTCGTCGGCGACGCGGTCCTTGTTCCGGTCCGTGACAGCCCAAACCTTGTCTTTCCGTGTTCCAACGATGGTGACAATGCCCTGCGGACCCACGGCCATATGACGGGCATCGGGAACAACCGCATACAACTCGATCTTAAATCCCTCCGGCAAGGTAATGCGCTCGAGGTTCTTCTTGATTCCTTCGGCGTAGTCGCCACCCTGTTCAATGAATGTGAACTCGGTGACGCCGGTTGTCTTGAAACCGGACAGCTTTTCCAGATTGCTTGGTACGTTCGCGGATTGGGCCAAGGCGCTTGAGGTCATCAAGGCACCGACTGCCACAGATAAAAATAGCTTTTTCATACGCTGACTCCTCCCAGTTATGTGAGCCTCTCCCTCCCCGGAGGGGCTATCAGCACCTATGCCGATTTTGATATGTTAGCATCAGGCTTAGCAAATGAAAGTATTTTCAGGACTGCAAAATCCGCAAAAACCGACCCTCGACCGTCTGAAAAACGATCCCCCTTTCACGGCAATTCCGGGCCCGCCGTCCGGAACCGGAACTGGCAAGATCTTGCCGGTCTTCGCCTGCCTCCTGGCAAAATATTGCCGGATATTGCGGTTCTCATTTGGCCAAGGCCGTGGAAATCCTGTAGAGCAGAGTCTGGCACGCGCGTTGCTAGTGAGAAGCCGTAGCAAAGCGCGGTGGAGAAGCGCGTTTCGCCTGTATCGGAATATGGAGGAGAACCCGATGATTACACTTAATCGCAGAAGCCTTGTTACCCTTATGGCGGCGACCGCCATGGGCCTGATGCTCGCACCGGCGAAGGCCGACCAGTTCGTCAACATTCTCACAGGAGGCACTTCGGGCGTCTATTATCCGCTCGGCGTCGGCCTGTCGAAGATCTATGCCGAAAAGATCGAGGGCGTGCGCACCCAGGTGCAGTCGACCAAGGCCTCGGTGGAAAACCTCAACCTGTTGCAGCAGGGCAAGGGCGAACTGGCGCTGGCGCTGGGCGATTCGGTCAAGCTTGCCTGGGATGGCAATGCGGACGCCGGCTTCAAGGCGCCGCTCGACAAGCTGCGCGGCATTGCGGCGGTCTATCCCAACTACATCCAGATCGTCGCCTCGAAGGAGTCGGGCATCACCGATCTCGCCGGGTTCAAGGGCAAGGGTCTGTCCGTGGGCGCCGCCAAATCGGGTACGGAACTCAATGCGCGCGCCATTTTCGCGGCCGCCGGCATGTCCTATGACGATCTGTCGAAGACCGAATATCTGCCGTTCGCGGAATCGGTCGAGCTGATCAAGAACCGCCAGCTCGACGGGACGCTGCAGTCGGCCGGTCTTGGCGTGTCGTCGATCAAGGACCTGTCGACATCGGTCGACATCCAGATGGTGGCGGTGCCAGCAGAGGTGGTGACAGCCCTTGGCGCACCATACATTGCGGCGACCATTCCAGCGGGCACCTACAATGGCCAGGACGCCGATGTGCCGACTGTCGCCGTGGTCAACTTCCTCGTCACCCATTCGGATGTCAGCGACGATCTCGCCTATGAGATGACCAAGCAGCTGTTCGAGAACCTGCCCGAGCTGGAAGCAGCCCACAATGCCGCCAAGCAGATCAAGCTGGAAAACGCGCTCAACGGCATGCCGGTGCCGCTGCATCCAGGCGCGGAACGCTTCTACAAGGAAAAAGGCATGATGTAAGACCGGGCGAAAGTTCGGACTGACGTCAGCGCAATCGAGGCGGGGTGGAGATTTCACCCCGCCTTGTTTGGCATCTGCGCATTGGGGAGGATATCGCATGCTTCATGATCAAACGCCGCACCAGGCGCCCGCGGACAGGCCTGATCTGGGTCTGCATGATCCCCTGGCGGAAAGCTTTCCGCAGTCGTTTGAAGGCCGTTTGCTGTTCTGGATCGCGTTGGTGTTTTCGGTGTTCCAGATCGCCACCGCCGCCCATATTGTCGATTTTGCCAGCCAGATCGTGCGGGCAATCCATGTCGGGTTTCTCATTCTGCTGACATTTCCGCTGGTCGCGCTGGCGCGCAAATCAGGCCCGGCAGTGAAGACCGCCGCCTGGTTCCTCGGCGGGCTTGGTGTCGTTGTCGCCTTCTATCAATGGTATGAATACACCGAGCTGCTTTTGCGCGCCGGCGATCCGCTGCAGCGCGACATCGTGCTTGGCGTGATCGCGCTTGCCACCGTGTTTGCCGCCGCCTGGGTGATCATGGGACCGGCGCTGCCGATCATATCCGGCGCGTTCCTGGCCTATTGCCTGTTCGGGGAATATCTGCCGGCGCCGTTCGATCACCGCGGCTATGATTTCGCCCAGGTCATTGATCACATGGCCTATGGCACCGAGGGGATCTACGGCATCCCGATCTTCGTCTCCTCAAGCTTCATCTTCCTGTTCATCCTTTTCGGCGCGTTTCTGGAGAAAGCCGGGATGATCCAGCTGTTCACCGACGTGTCGCTCGGCATGGTCGGCCACAAGCGCGGCGGCGCCGCCAAGGTGTCGGTGATTTCCTCGGGGCTGATGGGCACGATTTCCGGCTCGGGTGTCGCCAATGTGGTGACCACCGGGCAATTCACCATTCCGCTGATGAAAAAATTCGGCTACCGCGCCGCCTTTGCCGGCGGGGTGGAATCGACCGCCTCGATGGGCGGGCAATTGATGCCGCCGGTGATGGGGGCGGTGGCCTTCATCATGGCCGAGACGCTGGGCGTCGAATATTACGAAGTGGTGCAGGCGGCGATCATTCCCGCGATGCTCTATTTCGCCTCGGCGTTCTGGATGGTGCATCTGGAAGCGGGCAAGCACAATCTGGTCGGCCTGCCCAAGAGCGAGCTGCCGTCGCCGCTGAAAGCGCTAAGGGAACAATGGTATCTGGTGCTGCCGTTGCTGATGCTGATCTATCTGCTTTTCTCGGGCTATACGCCGCTGTTTGCCGGAACCGTCGGTCTGGCGCTGACGGTGCTGCTCATTCTCGGCGGATCGATTGCGCTCGGCCTGCCTTCAGGCGTGATCCGGATGATCTTCTGGGTCGGGCTGGGTCTGGTTGCCGCGGCCTTCCTGCAATTCGGCATCATGGTGATCCTCGCCGCGGTGCTGGCGCTGATCGCCTGGAACGCGCTCTCGAAGGGCGGGCGTGAGACGCTGGTGATCTGCCGCGATGCGCTGGCCGAAGGGGCCAAGACCGCGCTGCCGGTGGGCGTCGCCTGCGCCGTCGTCGGCATCATCATCGGCACCATGACGCTGACGGGAGCGGCCAACACATTCGGCCAGTTCATCGTCTCGGTGGGCGCGCACAGCCTGTTCCTGTCGCTGGTGCTGACGATGATCACCTGCATCGTGCTCGGCATGGGGATCCCGACCATCCCGAACTACATCATCACCTCGTCGATCGCCGGTCCGGCGCTCTTGGAACTGGGCGTGCCGCTGATTGTCAGCCACATGTTCGTCTTCTACTTCGGCATTCTGGCGGATCTGACGCCGCCGGTGGCGCTGGCCTGTTTCGCCGCGGCGCCGATCGCCAAGGAGAACGGGCTGAAGATCTCGATGGAGGCGATCAAGGTGGCCGCCGCAGGCTTCGTCATCCCGTTCATGGCGGTCTACACGCCGGCGCTGATGCTGCAGGACGGCGGGCCGCTGGCGGACCAGATCGGCTACGTGCCGGCGGTCATCTACATCGTCGCCAAGGTGGTGCTGGCAATCGGGTTGTGGGGCGGCGCCGTTATCGGCTTTCTTGGCGGCCGGCTCGGCTGGCCGTTGCGCGGCCTGGCGATGGTCGCCGCCTTCACGCTGGTTGCGGCGCTGCCGCTGACCGACGAGATCGGCTTTGCGCTGGCGGCGCTGTTTGCGTTCCTGGCCTTCCGGAACATGCGCGGGCAAATGGAGACCGCATAAATGGGCCTGGCGCTTTGCATCGTGGCGGGCGGCAAGGCGATGACGATCGCAACGGCCGTATTCAGCCTGTCCTGGTCCCATTCGGTTGAAAAGACCGAATGGCGGGAGAACTGGCGGATCACTGAGCAAGGGCTGGAGCTGACCGAAGCGCGGGTCAAGGGATCGGGCGCCGGCATGGATCCGGGCGAAGGCGCGCGGCTCGAAGATGGCTGGTGGGTGTGGACGCCTGAGACCCCGTTGGCGCCGGAGCTGGTGCTGGCCGCGTCAGGCGCCACCGTGTCGGCCTGGCGGCTCTG
>LADQ01000131.1 GCA_000961635.1 Hoeflea sp. BRH_c9
AGGGCCCGGCGGCGCTACGACGAAATCGCCGCAAGCGGCGGAAGCGCCGATCTGGACGCAATTCTTGCCGACATCATGAAGCGGGACGCGCGCGATGCGGAGCGCGCCAGTTCGCCGCTTCGCCCCGCGGCCGATGCCCACTTGCTTGATACAACCGAAATGGGTATAGAAGCCGCGTTCAGAGCCGCCTGCAGCCTTATGGATGCTGCGCTCGAACGATGAACGAACACCAGCGAGCCTGTCCCGCGCCGTACTTGCCCCGCCTCGATGAAGGTTCAGGGCAGACAGGCACCGCCGGTCCGAACAACACCAACCAGGCGCATCCGACCGCATGCTGAAGACGCGGTCGCCAGGAGAATTCATGTCTAAAACGGAAACCATGACAGAGGATTTCGCATCTCTGTTTGCTGAATCGCTTGCCACGCAGGACCTCGCCGAAGGCTATGTCGCCAAGGGCATCGTGATGGCCATCGAGAAGGACGTCGCCATCATCGACGTCGGTCTCAAGGTCGAGGGCCGCGTGCCGCTGAAGGAATTCGGCGCCAAGGCGAAGGACGGCACGCTCAAGGTCGGCGATGAAGTCGAAGTCTATGTCGAGCGTATCGAAAACGCTCTGGGCGAAGCCATGCTGTCGCGCGAGAAGGCTCGCCGCGAGGAAAGCTGGATCCGCCTTGAAGAGAAATTCAATGCGCAGGAGCGCGTTGAAGGCGTCATCTTCAACCAGGTCAAGGGCGGCTTCACGGTTGATCTCGACGGCGCCGTGGCGTTCCTGCCGCGCAGCCAGGTCGACATCCGCCCGATCCGCGACGTCTCGCCGCTGATGCACATCACGCAGCCTTTCGAAATCCTCAAGATGGACAAGCGCCGCGGCAACATCGTGGTCTCGCGCCGCACCGTGCTTGAAGAAAGCCGCGCCGAACAGCGTTCGGAAATCGTGCAGAACCTCGAAGAAGGCCAGACCGTTGAAGGCATGGTCAAGAACATCACCGATTACGGCGCCTTCGTTGACCTTGGCGGCATCGACGGTCTGCTGCACGTCACCGACATGGCCTGGCGCCGGGTCAACCATCCGTCCGAAATCCTGTCGATCGGCCAGACCGTCAAGGTCCAGATCATCCGCATCAACCAGGATACCCACCGCATCTCGCTGGGCATGAAGCAGCTGGAAAGCGATCCGTGGGACGGCATCGGCGTCAAGTACCCCGCCGGCAAGCGCATCACCGGCACCGTGACCAACATCACCGATTACGGCGCATTCGTCGAGCTGGAGCCGGGCATCGAAGGCCTGATCCACGTCTCGGAAATGTCCTGGACCAAGAAGAACGTGCATCCCGGCAAGATCCTGTCGACAACGCAGGAAGTTGACGTGGTCGTTCTCGAAGTCGACCCCAACAAGCGCCGCATTTCGCTTGGCCTCAAGCAGACGCTTGAGAATCCATGGGAAGTCTTCGCCCAGACCCATCCCGCCGGCACCGAAGTCGAAGGCGAAGTCAAGAACAAGACCGAGTTCGGTCTGTTCATCGGTCTCGACGGCGATGTCGACGGCATGGTTCACCTCTCCGACCTCGACTGGAACCGTCCGGGCGAACAGGTCATCGAGGAGTTCAACAAGGGCGACATGGTCAAGGCCGTCGTGCTCGACGTCGATGTCGACAAGGAACGCATCTCGCTGGGCATCAAGCAGCTTGGCAAGGACTCGATCGGCGACGCCGCCGCTTCGGGCGATCTGCGCAAGAATGCTGTCGTGTCAGCCAAGGTGACCGCGATCACCGATGGCGGACTGGAAGTGGTTCTGGTTGATCATGAGGACCTGTCCTCGTTCATCCGCCGCTCCGATCTGTCACGTGACCGCGACGAGCAGCGCCCCGAGCGTTTCTCGGTTGGTCAGATGGTCGACGCCCGCGTCACCAACTTCTCCAAGAAGGACCGCAAGGTCGGCTTGTCGATCAAGGCGCTGGAAATCGCCGAAGAAAAGCAGGCCGTCGCCCAGTTCGGCTCGTCCGACTCGGGCGCTTCGCTCGGCGACATTCTGGGCGCAGCCCTGAAGAAGCAGAACAGCGAAGAGTAATCCTTCCGGATTAATCTGCCTCACTAAGAACCCGCCGGAGCGATCCGGCGGGTTTTTTGATGTCTGTGAATACCTAATCGTCCAGACCGATATCGCGGCGGACACGGGGTGAAAAATGACGCAGATCGGTCTCCGACAGGTAGTGGATCCTGCCGCGAGACTTTCGCCAGTGCCCGATGATCATGGCCAGCAAGTGCAGAAAACGAAGAATTGGCGCAGATTGATGCACCGGCACCGTCATCGTCTCCCTTGAAGAAGGGTCTCTTTTTTGTTCCATACCTTGGAAAATGGTAACGGAAGGCTTTGAATAACAACAAAACATCGGGTATCATGCATAAGGAGATTTAATGCATGTCCGCCACCAAGCTTCCCCCGCTATCGGCCATTCGCGTTTTTGAAGCCGCAGCGCGTCATCTCAGCTTCACCAAGGCCGCTGCTGAGCTCGGCATGACGCAGGCGGCCGTCAGCTATCAGATCAAGGTGCTTGAGGAGAAAGTCGGTCAGCCGCTGTTCCTGCGCAAGACCAGACAGGTCTCGCTCACCCAGGCAGGCGCGAGGTTTGCCCCTGAGGTAAGTGACGCGTTCAGCAAACTCGGCTCTGCGTTTGAAGCGCTGTCAAATGACATTTCGGGAACGTTGAGGGTCAGCATCGGGCCCACTTTTGCGTCCAACTGGCTGGCATCGCGCATAGGTCACTTCCAGATCGAAAACCCCGGCCTGGCGCTTCGCCTCGAGCAATCCCCAAAGTTCGTTGATTTCAGCCGGCACCCGGCTGATCTCGCGATTCGCGCCGGCCTTGGCGACTGGCCCGGCCTTATCTGCCACAAGCTGTTTGATGCAACCTTCACGCCGATGCTGAGCCCGAAACTGGCAGAGAGCATCGGCGGCGTCTCCACGCCATCCGACATCTTGAAGCTGCCGATCATCGACCCGACTGATCCGTGGTGGAACGTCTGGTTTGCTGCCGCAGGTCTCGATCCGGATTTGCTGGAGGGGCGGACACAAAGCAGGATGGGGACACAGAGTGTCGAGGCACAGATCGCAATTGCAGGCGGAGGCGTGGCGATCCTGACGCCAGCCTTCAACCAGCATGAACTGGAGCTCAAACGGTTGATCCAGCCCTTCGACATCATCGGACGAACCGGCTCCGCCTATTGGCTCGTTTATCAGGAGGCGCGCCGCAATGTGCCGAAGATACGGCTCTTTCGCGACTGGATCCTGAGCGCCGCCGGGCAGCGTTGAGCGCCCGGGCCATCTTCCTTGGCGCCGAGCGTGCGCCTCCTGAACCGGCGTCTGGGCAAAGTCGTGCACAAACTTTCGCGGTCGCCCCAACAATTCCAATCCCTTAGCCAAAAATCACCTCCATCTTTTCCCCACTATTTGCCCCCATGTCATACTCTGCTCACTCCCGCTGCCGGATGGATCGCGAACGTTTCGAGCCAAGTGGGAGGGAATGCCGCTTGCCGGGCGCGCCAACGTCACGTGGCCTGTCAGCGGAGGCGGTAGCCATCGTGGTTCCGCTGGCGGGCGGATGTCCCCCGGGACAGCCGTGCAAAGCCAGCCACCGGGCCGTTGCCCGCGCCTTTCGCAAGGAGGGCCGGGTCGCGGAACGGGCCTGTGGCGGACATGGTTTCGGCCGCTGCCGCTCCTGTCGAGCGGCAGTCCGGTACCAGGGTCCGTGCCGGAACACGCGCCAAAAGCATCTCCCGCGGTCTGTCCGGACCGCGGCCGGGGCAACCCGGGCGAAGGGCCCTGAAGAGGGGCAGGTGGGTAAGCCGGCTTCGTGTCATGCAGGATGCCGTCTGTCGGATGCGGACATCATCCGGCGGGTTTCGGGCCGTGCGCGTGTTGCGCCACCCTTACTCTCACTTTCCAGAGGCAAGACCGCGTGCGGCCCTCCGGAATGCCAGTCTCGGCTCACACCCGGCGGTTCCCCGCGCGGGATCGCGTTCGCATGTCTGGCGCCCGGCTCAGCTATGGGCGAAAATGTCGGTTTCTTCCCAGCCCAGAAGGTCGAGCTTGGCGCGGGTCGGCAGGAAGTCGAAACAGGCTTTTGCATGGGCCTCGCGCCCGTCGCGCACCAGCCGCGCCGTCAGTTTTTGCACCAGCGCATGCAGATACAGCACATCGGAGGCGGCATAGTCCAATTGCGCCGGCGTCAGCGTCTCGGCGGCCCAGTCGGACGATTGCTGCAGCTTGGACAGATCGATGTCGAGAAGCTCCTTGGTGACGTCCTTGAGCCCGTGACGGTCGGTGTAGGTTCGCGTCAGCCGCGAGGCGATCTTGGTGCAGAACACCGGCTGGCAGGTGACGCCAAAGGCATTGTAGAGCACGGCAATGTCGAAACGGCCGAAATGGAACAGCTTGCGCTTTTGCGGATCCTCGAGCAGCGCCACCAGATTGGGCGCGCTGGTCTGGCCGGCGGCGATCTGGATCACGTCGGCCGAGCCGTCGCCCGGCGACAGCTGCACCACGCAGAGCCGGTCGCGGCGCGGCACCAGGCCCAGGGTCTCGGTGTCGATGGCAATGTCGCCGGTGTAACGCGCCATCGCCTCTGTGGATATGTCGCCCTTGTGGGTCCGGATCTCGGCCATGCTGATTTGTCCTGTTTTTGTTTCCCGCCGGCTATAGCCCGAGGTCGCGGTGTCGCGCAAGGAAACGGCCGGGCAATCCCTTGCCCGGCCGTTCCGGTTCATCACCCGGCCCGAAGGCCGCAAAGCCGTCAGTAGGGGCAGGCATTGTCCGACATGTAGTCATGAACGGTGATCTTTCCGGCGATGATGTCGGCCTTGGCGGCTTCCACCGCTTCCTTCATCTCGTCGGTGACCAGTGCGGCATTGTTCTCATCCATGGCGTAATCGACGCCGCCTTCGGCCAGGCCGAGCGAGCTGAAGCCGTAGCTGAAGCCGTCATTCTTGGCGTCCATGAAGGCGTTGTAGACGGCGACATCAACGCGCTTGAGCATCGAGGTCAGCACCTTGCCCGGCTGCAGGCCGTTCTGGTTGGAATCCACGCCGATGCCGAGCTTGCCGGCGTCGGCCGCGGCCTGAAGCACACCGATGCCGGTGCCGCCGGCTGCCGCATAGACCACGTCGGAGCCCTGATCGATCTGCGACTTGGTGATCTCGCCGCCCTTGACCGGATCGTTCCAGGCTTCCGGCGTCGTGCCGGTCATGGCTTCGAGAACCTTGGCGTCCGCGTTTGTGGCCATCACGCCGCCCTTGTAGCCGCAGGCGAACTTGCGGATCAGCGGAATATCCATGCCGCCGATGAAGCTGACGGTGCCGGTCTGCGACGCCTTGGCGGCCATCACGCCGACCAGATAGGAGCCTTCCTGTTCCTTGTAGACCACGGAACGGACATTGGGCTTGTCGACCACCATGTCGATGATGGCGAAATCGGTGTCGGGATATTCGTCGGCGACTTTCTCGAGCGCCGCCGCCCAGGAGAAGCCGGCCATGACGATCGGGTTGTTGCCATCCTTGGCGAAGCGGCGCAGCGCCTGCTCGCGCTGGGCGTCGTTGGCGATTTCGAAATCGCGATACTCAATGCCGGTTTCGGTCTTGAATTTCTCGGCGCCGGTGTAGGCTGCCTCGTTGAAGGATTTGTCGAACTTGCCGCCGAGGTCGTAGATGATAGCCGGCTTGATGTCGGCGGCCATGGCGGTCGCCGACATGGCGGCAATGGCGAGGAAGCTCAAAAGCGTGCGTTTCATGATGTGCAGCCCTGTAGGTTGTTGTTGATCTTTGTCGGTCCTCCCGCATGCCCGGATGGGCAGACCTGCGGTATTTGCCGGCGTGCGAAGCCGGAAGACCTTATCCTTGCATGGCTTTTGGCAAAAATCCAACGCCGAATTACAAGGCTCACTGCGGAAATCAGCTTCCCTGACATCATCTGTCGTGGCCGCGGATCCGAAGCACCTCCGCCGGACCTGGAAAAGCCGGGAGCCTTGCGCCGGGTCCGTTTTGCCGGTCAGGCGGCGAAGCGGCCGGCGGGTTTGGCGCGGCGATAGCCGGCGAGATAAAAAATCAGCGAGAACAGCAGGAACACCGCGAAGGCCGGTTGCGCCAGCACAAAGGCAACGCCCGGATCCCAGACCCAGCCAGGCAGATAGGCCGCGAACGTTGCTTCAACCAGCGCCAGCGTGTCGGGGCTGTTGCCGGCCCAGGAGTCAGTCATCGAGGTCAGCACCGGCTGGCCCGCCGCCACTGACTGGATCGCGTCAACCAGCCCGGCGATGACGGCGAACACCAGGAAAATCAGGCTGAATAACCGTGCGACAAATCGCATACACTTCTCCGAAAAGACAGAAGCCCCAATCGCGCAATTTTCGACATCCCGAGGATCCGGGGCAAAACCATGCGCTCCAGGTGACATAAAGGCCGGGCAGCCTTGACGCAATGGCAAGGTGAGCAAGTTCGCCGCCAGGGCGCGGCGGCGACGGGCTCGAAATCAACCGCGGACAGGATCATCCGTCCGATCCAGCCTGTTGCCGCAGTGCGTCGTGCGACCCTTGCAGGCGGAAAGAGCGCTTTGTCGTCCGTGAATCCAGTACGCCTTGTCTTTGTAAGACCAGCCCGCCTGGTCGCAGGATATTCCAGGTTTTTCTGGTTTTGGGAGGTGCTGCGCCGCACATCCGACAATGTCGACGCCAAGCGCCAAATAGCGGTTGCCAAGAGAAGCGTCTTGGCTATAGTGCCGCCCGATCCGGACCGGGAATTTATGGCGTTTCGCCAGTGACTATTTCCGGCAGGGCGACCGCCTTGACAGCGGGCGGCATGGCCGGGTACTTGCCCGTCAGACGGATATGCGGAGAGGTGGCCGAGTGGTCGAAGGCGCACGCCTGGAAAGTGTGTAGGCGGGGAACCGTCTCGAGGGTTCGAATCCCTCTCTCTCCGCCAGCCCCTCGGGGCACCCAAAGCGGACATTCCCAAGTTTTTGATAGATAAGGTTTTTTTGAAGCGGACCGCCCAAATCAAGGGCCGTTCAAAATGTCAGAAACGCGAATTATATCGTTCCCCAAATCGTCGTATGTATCATCCGAAAACGCGGAAATGATTTCCGCGAAGCAGCGCAAGAAAGCTCGCCCCCGTTCCTCGCCCGGCCTTTACCTGATCAAAACAGGTTCGGCCTATATGTTTCAGATGCGACTGCCCAAGGAGATCGCCCCAGACTGCAAGCGACCCATTAGGATCGGTCTGGGGGTCATCCGCAAGGCGGAAGCTCGGAGGATCGCCGATCAACTGGCGGCCATCGCACGACAGAAATTCAAACAGATCGGGACCGCGATGGCTGCAGGCGATGAAACGGAATTCTGGCCGCTGATGGAAGACATGCTCGGGTTTGCGGAGAGGGACGCTTCCACTGCAGTGGATTCGAGCCAGCGAGCCTTGTTGGCCGTCACCATGCTCTTGAAATCGGCGCTCTATGACATGCGCGGACCGGTGCCCAAACTGACGCCTGAACAGGAAGGCAACTTCGCGATGATGCGCGGGCTTGTCAGAATCGGACAGGAGAAGGCGCGCAAGGATGCTGGGGAAGACTATGACAAACAGCTTGGCGACAATGCTGAATTGCTGGCCGAGCGGCTTGTCGACAGATTCCAGAATGATTCCGGGTCTGCCTTGACACCGCCATCCGACAACAGCCCTCGAACCAAGGGTAAGATCAGCGCTCGAAGCGGGCTTATCAATTCGAAGGTGAAGACTGAAGCCGACATGGATCGGAGAAACGTCCAGCGTGATCCATCCACAAAGCCGCTATTCAGTGAAGCAGCAAGCGCATATCTCGCTCAACGGGTTGAGGAGATGGGAAAGGAGAGCAAGGACATCGGTACTGCGGAAACGCGACTGACCCTCTTCATTGAGCTCATCGGGGATCATCCCATCGATCGCTACACACCTACCGATCTTCAAGCTTTCATCAATCTGATCAAATTCTGGCCACCAAAAGAAAAGCATCGACCGCCGAGCCTTTCGGCAATGGAAATCATCGACAGCAATCGGGACTACAGCAAGGGATGGCTGGCGAAGACCACGATGCAGAACGGGTACATGGGTGTCATCAAGCCTGTGTTCAGCGACGCAGCCCCACGATACGATTTTGATAACCCCGTGAAGAACGTGGCGCTGAAATATCCAAAAAGTGCCCGGGATAAAATTCCTGCCGAGCCGCTGTCTTCCAAGAAGCTGAACCAACTTTTCCGGACTTGCGTCCAGTCGCCCTATATCGACAACGTCATGCTTCCTCCGCTTGGATTGCTGACCAGCCGCCGTCTGGGTCTGCTCGCGCATCTTGTTGGCACTGACATCAAGGAAAAGTTCGAGGGCATTTGGGTTGCTGAAGCTAACGGCCTTGTCGAGATAAATGGAAAGTGGACCCGCCGTCCGATCAAGACGTCCGAAAGCGGACGGTATTTCGTCCTGCACAATTTCCTTGTCGAGATTGGCTATGTCGAGTGGGCCAGAAAACAAGGTGGGCAATTCCTGTTCCCGCAACTCATGAATCTCGTTGATCCGTCAAAAACCGCTTCGCAATATATGCGTCGACTGTTTGACAAGGCGGGCATCAAGGAATCGCCGGGCGAACGGTTCCATTCCATGCGCGGGGATTACATCACGCAAGCCCGTGAAGAGAAGAAGATCGGGGAGCGGGAAAGGCGGATGCAGGCAGGGCATGCAGTCACCGGTGACGACCACAATAAATATGGGTGGAAAACCCTCACCGAGTCGGAGGCAGAGTTGTTTGCGAACTTGCCACTGAATCCCAAAATCGACTTCTCAGTATTCCGGGGCCTGGATTTCGACAGTTTGTGGAAAGCCCGGCGGCGGAAAAAATGAACTCGTCGAATCCAGGTAATGTCCAGACAGACAAAAGCCCCACAGGTGTGAAGTGGGGCTTTTGGGGATTGGGTAATAGATCACGCGCCATGCGTCGAATTGCGGGTGACCGGCTATCTCGACATGCTCGGTGAGACTGACCCGCTGGTGCCCGCCATCAAACTGTTGAGCGCTGCATCCATCTCTGCTTCGGAGACGCTTGGCGGCGCAGTGTCAATCTCCTCCTCCCTGTCGAGGACTGAAGCATCATTTTCCTTGACGTCGCCGTCTGCTCCAGCGACAGCAGTGCCATGATCATCGGCAGGTTTTGTGTTGGGCACAAATGGGTCTCCGTGTACCGCGAAACGCAGGGCTGGATGAGCGACCTCCACGACCCACTTCTCCATCTCGTCACGGGCGGGCCATGAGCCGGCACCACCCAATCGGAACAGACTGTGCTGGACCGCACCCCAGCCAGTCTGACGTCCGATATCCGCATGGCTAAGATTGCCGCGCTGATTGAACTCTGATGCGCGGAGCGGAGCTGCGATGTCCTTGAAGAGGTCCGAAGCATGACGCGCATCAATCTCAACTTCATTGGCGAGCGACCGCATGACGATCCGTTTTCCCGCATCGACCCGAGCAACAGCATCCTCAAGCTCTACGAGCACTAGGGCCGTAAGTCGATGAAACTCCACCATGTCGGATTTCAATTTGGCAGCCGCCATTTTCTGAAGCCCCAACTTACCGCCAATCTGAGTGGGATCGGCATCCTCAGCTTTTGTTTCGTTCCCGCTGACAATGGTTTTGATTTCCGCGCCCGTCAGGTGCTTGCCCTCATCAAATTGGTCGAGCACGGCACTGATCTGATCGGGTTCGCCTTTCGCCAACTCGAACAAGGGAGTCGTTGTGAATGCGTGCTTCTCGAGACGCGCGCGGTAATCACCAAGCCGCTCGTGAACGGAGATAAAACTCCACGCAGATCGCACTGTGTAGCCGCAGTTTTCTTTAAGCCACCGTCCATAACCCTTCTGAGGCTGAAGAGACTTTGCCTCGGCCATCCACCCCCCAACATCAAAAACCTGAGCGGTGGACTTCCGGTGCACTGCGACAATCTCCGCAACAATCGCTGCCAGCCGTGCCTGAACCTCTGGCGCAAGAGGTTCGTCATTTCCCGCCGGCGCGTCCAATTCACGCGCCTTCTTCTTCGCTGTCGCGCTCACCTTTGCGCGCGTGTCCTTCGCCTGCTTTGCTGCACCTGCGCGCTGCACCTGTCGATCAATCGATCCCATGATAAAAACCCTTCACTAACAACGCCGGCAAAATCGCCGACTGAACTATTTTACTTCAATAATAGTGGTTGTAGCAAATGCAACAAATTTACAATGTTGTCACATTGATCATTTTTATACAAATATATATAGGAATAAGCAGAAATAATATTAATATAATGCAATTTTAGTGCTTTCAATAAATATTTTATTATTTAAACAATTTATTGGTGTGCTATTTTCATGGTCGGATTCTGATCCAATATATGAAGATTTGAAGTCGGTTACATTCCGTCTTGTGCCATATTATTTGCGCCGAAACCGTGCCCCAACTGCCATGAGAAAATTGAAATTGCCGCTTCCTAGCGGAACTCCGATGCGCATTATTCGAGATGACACAGCCATGCGGGCAGAATATCGTTGCGAGCATGACTTCAGAGGATTGGTCAGATTCAGAGAATGACGCCGCGGTGGCGTCTTATTTTTCGATGCTTAGCAATGAGCTCTCTGAACATTCCTACAACAAGGCTGCCAACAACCGGCTACTCCAGGAAAAGACCGGGCGCAGCCGCGGCTCAATCGAATTCAAACACTGCAACGTATCTGCCGCCGCAAAGTCATTTGGCCTTCCGATCATCAAAGGCTACCAACCCCGTTTCAAATTTCAGATGTCCTTGGCAGAGGCGATCGCCCGCTGGTTGGCACGACATCCGGAATGGGAGGCAGGCCTCTTTCAGTCCAAGCAATTGGGCATGGCAGAGGCGTCATCATTGTTCATTGGGGTGGCCCCAACGCTGAGAAATACCCCACCTCCAGACGATCTGGGCCTGATGCAGGCGGTTGCTCGGCGATTTGACGTTGCAGGACGTGATGAGCGCAACAGGGCGCTTGGTCGTGCCGGTGAAGAGCTGGTGTTTCATCGGGAACGCACGCAACTGACTCAGCAGGGCCGAAATGATCTAGCCAATCGTGTGCGCTGGGTTTCCCAGGAAGATGGCGATGGTGCCGGCTACGATATTGCCAGCTTCACACAGGAAGGCCGCGAGCGCCTGATCGAAGTCAAGACAACCAACGGATGGGAGCGGACGCCTTTCCATATTTCGCGTAATGAACTGGAAGTCGCGAAGGCTCGCCGCGAGGACTGGCATCTTTTCCGCCTCTACGAATTTGCACGATCCCCTAAGGCCTTTGAACTGCGCCCACCACTCGAATCTCATGTGGCACTAACGGCAACGAGTTATCTGGCTAGCTTCGGATAAGGGGAGGATGCGGCGATTCCAGACGTTCCTCCGACAGGAACTGAACGGCAATTTTGCGCCCTCATGTCAGTCGTAGAGGTCTTCATTGCCCTTGCCCAGAAGCGGACATCGCTCCGGAGCGGCGAGACATCACCTTCGCGCCAACAGCGGTCATGAGGAGCTTGCTGCCAGCGTCAGGAGGCGACAAACAAGCGGATCGGCGTCACCATAAGCTTTGAAAGCTCTGTGCATGCGGCACGAAGATCATCGATGCTGAAAGAATGAAGTATGCCGTCAGGTGCTGCGCAGGCGATCACCGCGCTGCCCTCGGCCCATGGGTCTGCATGCAACGAATAGATGCTGTGGGCGAGAAAGTTTCGGACGCGAGCGACTTTTTCAACTGGTTCGAGAAGCTCATGGGCTCGGTCTGGATAAGTAGCCTTTATATATGTCCGCCAGTGAGAAATCACGGGGCCCTTCAAAATCTGCTCTTGAAGTCCAGCTCGCTTCAGGTGGTCTCTCATCGTATTTTCGAGAAAAGACCAGCAGACCAGTACCTGTCCGATCTCGAACTTGAGATCGTTTAATGTAGGGTGCATGGGTTCTGAAGCGCTCATCTTGCCTTTCTAGCCGACATTCTGACCTCCGAAAAGTCACCGTCGAAAACCACAAGCGGTGACAGAAATGCCAAAACCCTATCTACCAGTGCTTTCAGATATGCAGCCGCGTCTGCAATGGGCCGACTGCGGTCTTCCGCTTCGCGCCCTCATTTCAGCCGATCCACCGATGTGATCTCTGCTCCCATAGCGGTCATTCATCCGTATGTCCCGACAACGCGCTGAGAACCGGCCCGTGCTATTAGTGCGTCCCAATATATTCGTTCCGGAGTCAGCACGATGCCGAAGAGTAAGCCGAAAGTTTTTCTCGATGCAAACATCGTCATCAGCGCCGGCAAGCCGCCAGGTGGCCCCGAGTTGGCGCGTGTGGTGGACCTTGTCGAGGCCGGGCTGGTGACAATAGTCACCACCGATCTGACGATCAGTGAGGTGGTCAAAAAGCATACCCTAAATGACTACGAGCTCATTAGGGAGATCGGACAGCCTCATTTTCGCAAGGTAGTAGAGACTGCGATTGGCGTGAGGCTGCCGGAGATCAGGCGTGCCGAGCTCAAGCAGAAGCTGAGCGCGAAATACGAAGCTTCGATCAAGGCGATGTTCTCGGGATTAAGGGCGAAGACCTTAGCTATCGACAGCATCAAGCCGTCGAGCATTCTAGCGGCGTATGCCGCCGGCGAGGGCTTCTTCGGCGGTGAAGGCAAGAAGGATCAGTTTCCCGATGCTTTCGCCTTCGAGTGTCTGAAGCAGGAGGCCTCAGAAAAGGAACCGGTGATCATTGTATCGCAGGACCGCGATTTCATACGGCCGGTGGAAAGCGCCACTCACATCTCGCTCGTGGCGTCGCTGGCGGATTTGTTCGCAGCATTGGGGCTTCAAATTGAAGCGCCCGAGATCAATGACTTTCTTGAAGAACACAAGGAGGAACTTGTCGAAGCGGTTGACCGCGAGCTCGCAAATTGGGGATTGCAAGGAGATGTAGAGGACTCGCAGATCGACGAAACGACGGTAACCGAGGTCGACATTGAGGATGTAACGGCATTTCGGCCGATGGTGAAGGGCGATCCGATCCTATTGGTCGCTCGACTTGTGGCCAAGGCTAACGCATATTACACGCATCCTGACTGGGACAACGCTTCGTATGACTCGGAGGACAAAGTTCTCATCCCTCGCAATGAGGTGAGCGGTGAGACGGAGGTGGAGCTCCAGCTTGACGTATCAATATCGATTTTGGTCGATGACGACGGCGAGCCGGCGCAGATCGAAGAGCTGCAGTTCCGTAACGATGATTTCATCTATGTCGAACTTCACCCTTATGAGGACTACAAGTAATCGCCCTTTTCGGCCATATGGTGCTCGACCAGCAATTTTGCCTGAGCGACCCGTTGGCCCGCGATCGCGCTCTTGAGGATCGCGTACTAGCGCGGAAGGTGCTGCCTACCAATCGAATAGCGCTGCTCTGCGCAGATTTGCGTCAATGAGGCCGATCGCGGCTTCGGATGCTGTCTGTTCACTCCGTCAGACGGCGGCAACCAATGATAATATAAATTTGACGTGACAAACCTTGCGTGCGGCGTAATCTGAAAAGAAAGGCGGGAGGACAGATTGCCGATAGAGGACATCGCACGAAGCATGCGAATGCGCATGCCTTGGCCAGTTGGCCAAAAGATTCTGAGAGTTCTTAATCTGAGCCGGGGGCAAGGTTGGGAGCAAACAGTTGAGAAAATTACGCTCGCAGATATCAGCGCAGAAAAGCTCGAAAACTTAAATGAGGCGCTCCGTGAGCATTTGCTCTGCGGTGAAAAAAGCGTCAGATTTTATGATGTTGGACAAATCGCGGCCGACGCATGCGGTAAGTTCGCGGCAGTCGCGACCATCGCCAACGACAGTCCATTTGTTGGTGTTTACCCTAGCATCCTGCCCGAAGGCTCGTTGGCGGGACTGCCAGCCGAGCCTACTTTAACTGCCATCGAGGAAGACGAAGTCGGAACTGCTTTCGTATTTTGCTCCGTGCGGACCATCATAGTCCGGGAGCCTCTAAGCCCAGAAGATTTTCCAGATCACGCCGCTGATGACTTGTTCGAGTCGTTTGACGAAATCATTGGGCTAAAGAACAAGCGTTTGCAGGCCGTTGACGTGGTTTGGGTGCCAAAGGCCTCCGGCCGCGCCGACGTTCGCATCGACTATCCGGCGGGGATGACGAGAGAGGTCGCGGAAGCGGCGCATCTTATCCTCCGAAATACCTTCAACACTCTGGTTGGGCAACCCATCCTCGGCGATCCTATCAATCTGTTTCCGCTCATTGATCGGATGTATTTCGATCCCACGGAGGGCTCCGTCGTGGAGATCGGCTTCGGAACGACAACCGCATCGGTCAAGCATGAGAAGATGCGTCGCAAAGGATTGAACCTACGCACTGAATCTTATCACGTCGGTGGCAAAGCCAATTTGCAAACCCCAATTGAGCCATTTAGGGTGAGCCTCGTTTGGAGCCGAGCAATTGGGAACAACAAGCTGTCGACCCCTGAGCTAAGCCTAAATAGCAGTTCTCGTGTGGCTGGCTCCGCATCGCCCGCGATGCATTCTGTACTAATTCGAAGGTGCATGGGTGCTTCAGACTACGCATTCGTCCGGTCGAAGATCGAGCATCATTTGAACCAGCCTCCGGCTGTCGGGGCTGACAAGGAAGCCGAATGAGCGCTGAAGACATAAGAAACGAGCTGAAAGAAAGGTGGAGCGCCAGCCCGGCGTTCACGCTTTGCCTGCAGATCGTCGATTTTGTTGAACAGCTGCCAGCCGATCAGGCGAGAATGCTGACCTTCAAGACTATCACTAACGCGATCGGTAGAAACAAAATCGACGACGAATTGCTAGTTGCATTGAATATTCTCGCCAGTACAAGAATAGCGGCGCTCGATGCTCATGCGATGTTGATCGACGACGACAGGGAAGAGCATGAAATCGAGCCGGAAGCGCTCGCGAAAGCGCAGATGTCCGGGAGCTTGGTACACCCGGAAACTGGAGAGCCCGTGCCAGATTACGAAGAAAAGGTATTTCCATTCTTCGTGCCGACAGATCGCTTTGGGTTTGGTGGATGACCGCAATTCCCAACAAAGCGTTTAGTCTGAGAGACCTAAAGCTAATGGCCGGTGACAGCACGCCGACGCTGATCAATCTCGACCGTCTCGTGGCCGTTGATTATGAAGATCAGCATCGACTTGTAGAGCGAGCCATCGACTGGTGCGGACTCCAGATAGTTGAGAATCGCCATCTGAAGCAGGACCTTGGAGAGGATGCTCTGACGATTGAAATCGTCCACATGCTCAAAGGCATGGGGTACGACGCTGAACATGACACGCAGATCGGCGGCCACTGCGACGTGATTGTGCGCGGAAAGCGCGATTTTCTTTGGATCGGAGAGGCCAAAATCCACAAGGATTACGACTGGCTTTTGAAGGGATATGAGCAGCTCGATTCGCGCTATTCCACGGGCCAACCCGGTCAGGATACAGGCGAAATCATTATTTTTAGTTACAATGAACGTATCGACAAAGTCGTAGCGAAGTGGATCGAGCACCTAATCGCAAAACGACCGGACGTGTCGGTATCTGTATCGGAAAGCGATAAGCTCGTGCACTATTCGTTGCATCAGCATCCGGGCACTGGGCGCACCTTTAAGGTACGCCACAAGCCAATCAATTTATATTGGCGACCAATGGACAAAGAGCAGTCTAAGTGACGCTAGGGGAGACGGGGCGAAGGGCGCCTTATTTAGTAATTTCACCGAAAGCCGCCCGTCCCCTTCCGGCCCCCTACCGGTCATTCCTTTTCGCTGCAATTGAAGCTTCTTTCCCGTCCTTCGGAAGGCGAGCCCACTGAGGGTGTAATCCCGCCCCAATGTTTGAACGGTCCGCGTGCACTATTAACCATCCCGGAGCTCTTTGTTCCGGGTACGTTCTTTATGCCTTGCCGGACACGGAAACCCGGACTATGTCAGAGTGGTCGGCAGAAGATCATATTCTGCAGTCACTTAGCGGCCCCCGCCGATGCGCAAACATCAAACGAGGGCCTGACCCGCAACCTTCTCTCGAAAGGCCTTAGGCTATGTTGACCCTTACCTGTATCTCTCCGAATGGGGAAGACCATTCGCGCCGCTCTCCTGTTGAAACGCCATCGCAGCATCATCATCGGCTAACCGGCGATCCGTCGCCACAATCCGCTTTGTTCCCGCGCGCCTGATCGTTTCGCCACATAGCGATCACGCCAATAGTCTCGTCGACATCGACGTTCTGACTGCCCCTTTGAGGCAGCCAATGCGGAAATTATTTCCGCATCCGAACCTTTGTGTCTGCCTGAATGCTGCCGTCATCGCTCCTCAACAGGAGACACCCCATGAACACGACCATCCTCAACACATCGACTTCAACGCTCTATGCCTGTTCCGCCGATTGCCATGATTTGAGGGAACGGATCGACGGCCTCATCGAGGAGGTCATTGCCTCCAGCTTATCCACCGATGCACTCGCACAGTCCCTGTCGGGCGGACTTGCAGAGGTTGGCACGATCCTGCGATCCATCCCGGGCCACGAAGGGCGCCTGTTGGAGCGCGGCCTTGCCATGATCGCCCGGAGCAATCCTGACCTGGTGGTGCTGACCCAGAATCTGCGCATGCCGGTGACGCCGGCAGCGCTGCAACTGGTCGAGAAGAATTCGCCCGAGCATTATCGGTCGCTGACACTGGATGCCGACCACGGCGGCCGCAAAACCTACACACCTGACCTTCTTATTCTCAATCGGCGGACAAAGCTGGCGCATGTTGTCGATGTGAAGCGCAGTCTCCTGTCGTATGAGAGCGCGAGAATCGATGATCTCAAGTCCCGCATGCTTGCGGCAGCTCTTGTTGTGCCGGACCTGCTGTACAAGGAGCATCGCCGCCTTGTGGCCGAGGAGGTGCGGGTCGTGATCCTGAGTGGGGATGACCGGAAATGCGATATCGAGGGTGGAATCTGGCCTTTTTCCCATCTCGACCACCTCTTTGAGATTTCGGGCGCCGGCGAAGCAATCGGTCTCCTCAAGTCACGCTTTGATGCGCGCATCAACAAGAATTGGGAGCAGGCTCGCCAGGTTTTTCCCCGTCCACCCAACCGGCGTAGCGGTCCATTGCTGCCCGTGACAATGGTAGGCGAAGAGGCAGAGCCTGATGACGAGGAAGCCGAGGCCGCTGGCGAAGGTGCTACCACAGCCATCGGCAACGAGCCGAGGTTGATAAAGCTCGGCTTCGCCAGAGTGCCAGTGCGGCAGTAGCGCTCTCATCACCACCCAACAGCTTCCCATTTCTCAATTGAACGCGTTGACCGTGACCGGCCGGCGCACGGAGACCCTTGCCATGAGTGCAGATATCTTCCCCTTTCCGAAGCCCACCCCAACACCCATCCCTAATCAGCAGGGCATGCGCCAGAGTCGGCGCGACCGGATGATGAACCAAAACGGTGAGCCGTTGTCGCCGGAGCAGAAGGCCGCATTCGTCACCAAGGCAAGGGCCAGAACCGCAAAACCGCGACCTTGGGCTGCCGAAGACCACGCCGCTCATGTGGCTTCCGTCGTCCGCATCGCCATTCGATCGGCCAGGCGCAGAGGCGTCCGCCTTGAAAGCATGCTGTCGATTCCGCGGGGCTGGCTCCTCGAACTCTGTGAACAGGGCGACCCGACATGCCTTGTGGTGCGCGACTGGCTTAACGGAAATGTCGCACATGTTCCCGACGGCTTTGAAGAGACTCTCTCTGCTGCCACAGTCGATGACGGGGAGGTTGCGTGATGGACCCGATCGCTGACCGCATCACCCGCTATCTGTTGCGCCGCATCCGTAGACTGGCCGTCCTTGACCTTTACACTCACGCAACCGGCGCAGGTCTCCTCACCAGTCGCCCTATCGGCGACGAGAAGACTGCCGGCACAGTGTGGAGCATCTCTGCGAAGGGAGCGGCTATTCTCGCAAGTGATCGGCGGAGTGCCCGTCGCCTGGTTGCCAAGGCCTTGAAGCGTGGGCCGGCTCACGATGATGATGGTGAATTCGAAGGACAGAAGGCGGCCGATCCCTGGAACTTCGCAGTGGCCGAGGCGGGCAACGCATCCAGAGCGAAGGCTGCCAGCACGACGCCTCTGTGCCCAAAGGAAGGCCATCTGGCGTCTCAAAGAATGCTCGGACTGCTGCGCGAATTCCTGCCGGCGCCCAGTCCCGTTCATGTTGCGGTCGCACTGCTGATCGCGCGATCCGTTGGTGCCAGCATTGACGATCTTGGTGTGCTCCGAGAGGTCCTGCTGCGGCCAAACCCAGTCGTGTTGTTCAAAATCCCCGTCTCAGGATTGGAGCGGCAAGTGGGACTGATGCTGGAAAATTCACTGATCGCTGCTTTCTGGGCTTCGCTGAAAGATATCTCGGGCGGCTCGGCCCTCTCTGCACATTACCGAGAGTCACGGCCAGAAAAGCTCCGCCGCAGGATCATCACTGCTTCAGGTCGCGCAAGTGCTGACGTCTCCGACAGGTCGCTAAAGAGGCAGCTCAGTGATGTGCTGCTGGGGGATGCAGTGCCTCTGCTAATCGCCGACGAGACGACTGCCAGTGTACGGCCACACATTGTCGCTGCGGCCGACATCGTCTTTGAATGTGCGGGTATCGATCCGGCTCTCCTTGCGGAATTGCTTCATATTTGTTGTGGCCTTCCGCCAGAAGAAGCTGTGGACCGTATGGAAACGATGGCCTTTGATCCGACCAAACTTTGTCTCGATGATCTCGCCCTGGCCGTAAAGCCAGGTCGAAGCCTGGAGGGGATGCTGGACACCCTTGCGGCTCTGGGTGCCGTGCATCGCGAAGATGGCGATGAAGACATTCGCGGGAGTGGAAGCTCCAGTTCGAAGCGGCCGCTCAAGGGAAAGTCCAAAGCGGCGTCTGTCGACATCGTCCAGCCCGAAGCCGATTCCTCTGCTCTCTCCAAGTCGACGGATATCCAAACCGGCAATTCCGATGACGGCAGCGACAAGTCGTCAATGATTCGTGCTGTTCCATCGCTCAGGGTAGAGACACTCGCTGGCTATGGCGAAGCAAGAGGCTGGGCGATTGATCTGAAAGGTGACCTGCCGCTCTGGCGCGAGGGCGTGATCGGTTGGGATGAAATGAGTACGAAAATGCTGCTTTCGGGCCCGCCTGGAACAGGCAAGACCACTTTTGCCAAGGCGCTTTGCAACACATTGCAGGTCCCTCTGATCGTAAGCTCTGTCGCGTCCTGGCTCGAGCCCGGCTATCTTGGCGATGTGCTTCAGAAGATGTCCGCCACTTTCGAAGCGGCGCGGGAAAATGCGCCATGCATTCTCTTCATCGATGAAATTGATGCCATCGGCACTAGGGGCGGCGGTCAGGGTAGCCGTCATGATGACTACTGGACCACGATCATCACGCGATTGCTTGAACTGCTTGACGGGGCAATTAAAACCGAAGGCGTCATCGTGGTTGCGGCGACGAATCTCCCCGAAAGGATTGATGCCGCACTGCTGCGCTCGGGCAGGCTCGAGAAGCATGTCGCCATTCCATCACCCGATGCCGATGCGCTGGCAGGCATTATGGCTCACCATCTAGGCTCCGATCTCGCAGCTGTTCTGGCATCGGCTCCTGCTCCAAAGGAGCTATTGGCGAGTGACCCGCCATCGGAACCCACGTCATCCCGATCCAACGCACTCAAACCGGTTCCCTGCAATGCCGACATCATGAAAGGAAAAACTCATGTCTGACACCATCACGTTGTCTTCATCGTCCAAGAGAATCCAGGCGTTGGCGCTGCTTGCTACCGGTCGCACCGGTGCGGATATCGAACTTCTCGTCCGGGAAGTTCGCCAGAAAGCCCGTAGGGACAAGCGTGAGTTGACATGGTCGGATATCGAGCAGGCGCTTGGTGCCGACCGAATGGTTATGGGGGATGACCTTCGCTGGCGTGTCTCTGTACACGAAGCGGGCCACGCCATGGCGTGGACACTGCTTCGCATTGGCGAAGTCGCGTCGGTCACTCTTGGCCTCGAGCAAATGGGTCAGGTGACGGTCGATCGATATCGCGATCTGCCGCAGACCGAAGAATGGCTGACAAGAACCATGGCAGCCATTCTGGCAGGGCGTGTGGCAGAATTGCTAGTTATCGGAGAGCCAATGGTAGGCTCTGGCGGTGGGGAAGATAGTGATCTTGCCAAAGCAACGGCAATTGCGCTGGATGCGGAAACCCGCCTCGGCATGGCAGAGCACCAACCGCTCCTTTATCGGCCGTCGAACCGGGGCTTCGATATCCTTTCGCTTGATCGTGATCTCGCGGAGCGGGTCAACAAGAGGCTGCTTGCGGCAGAGACCATCGCTCACAATTTGCTGGAGGAGCAAGGAGGAGAACTCATGCGGCTTGCCAGCCATCTCAGTCAATCTGGGGTGATGTCCGGAAATGAGGTGCGGGAAATGCTGGGCATCGCTCCGGATTATCTTGAGAAAGAAGATGGCGAAACTCGGCTCTGAAACGGCGATTCCTTGTGGCGCCACGCCGATTCCGATCTCAGATATTTCGATTCAGTATTCGCGAGAATAGATTCCAGGCGCCCCAAAGGCGTTTCTGAACTTCAAACTTTCGATACACGATTGCTAACCATCGATTCGGAAGTCTGAATCGCCGATTCCTATTCAAACGGCGGTGATACATGGTTCCAATATGATGGGCATGCCAAAAGCGGTGCGTCGATAAGCGGTCAGTGTGAATGACCCGCACGCTGCTGCTAATGTCATCTGATTGGAAACGTCGTGCCCGCAAGGCGATCCAATTTGGCTTGATTGATTTCGGATTGGATCAAGTTACACGCAACTCAATGCACATCATCTCAATTTACCATTCCGCGATTCCGATCTCCAGATAAGTGTTGCCAGATTACCCTACCGCGATTCGGATACAAACCGCGTGCGTGTGCAGCGGTGTTTGCGGCCTTCGATCGACAGTCCTGGACTCCAAATCGCCCTCCGTATTGTCAACACTGGCAAACAGCGTTTGTCCCTTGCATCGCCGGCCGACAGGCTGGGTCTCCATGAACAAGGAGATCAACATGACAAAGAAATCAAAACGAGAAATCAATGCCGAGCAGCGAGCACGGCAGCAGAGAGTGAGGGACGAGGCCCGCGATCGGTGTCGTCCATCGCGGGATGATCTGGCGCGGATTCTGCTGTGGAAAATGATCATGAGTGCTGAAAAGCATCATCTGGGGCGGCGTGAGGCTTTGGACAGATTGCGTAATGAGATCGTCGATGGCCTTGATCTTCAGGGGTTTGATGTCAGGGAAAGCGAAGAGGTCTTCCATGAGCTTGCCTCACGTTACGCAGACGGTCTCTTCCCCTTCCGTCCGAAGCGGCATCTCAAGCCAGCGTGACCAACCGCTTTTTGGCACCATCATCCAAACGGTGTTTGGTTAAATCCATCTGTTTTCCCCCCATTACTTCGCATAACGACGTTTGGCCGAGAATCGCTTATCCATGACGAAATTGCCGCCACCCCGAACATGCTGGCATAAGCGCAATTCCCGACCAACAGATCATCCATCCCTCTTCGAGGAAGCCCTATAAAAGATGCTCAATATGCGTTGCGCATCCGTAGGTTGTCATTAGATTGGGGAGCCGGTGATTTGATGGCGACGGGGGGACTTCGTGCGGATAGTCGACAACTCTACAACCCTTTTGGGTGATGACTTGAAGCGCGAGCTTGGCGGGGCGAGCAAATTTCGCGTGGCTGCAGCCTGTTTTTCCATTTACGCATTCGACGCCCTCAAATCGGAACTGGGGAAGCTGAAAGAATTCGAGTTCATCTTCACCGCTCCGACCTTTATCCCCAACGGCGCGATTGACCGCATCAAGAAAGAACGGCGGGAATTCTTTATCCCCAAAGACCATTCTGCAGCGACTCTCTCGGGCAGCGAATTCGAAATCCAACTGCGAAACAAGATGACCCAACGCGCTGTCGCCCGAGAATGCGCGGAGTGGATACGTCGCAAGGCTCGGTTCAGGTCGAACGTGACCTCTGCGCCAATGCAACAATTCGCTCATGTCCAAAAGCCCGACACCGGCGCTGCTTACATGCCGCTGTCGGGGTTCACGGCTGTCGACCTGGGTTACCAACGCGGCAATGCGGTTTCCAGTTACACGCAGGTAATGGACGAACCCGAGTTTGCGCAGACATATCTGAGCCTGTTTGACCAGATATGGCATGACAAGGAGAAGCTGCGCGATGTCACAGCTGAGGTGTTGGAACACATCGAGTCAGTCTATCAGGAGAACCCAGCCGAACGTGTGTATTTCCTGATTCTGTTCAACCTGTTCAAGGACTTCCTCAGCGAGATAAACGAGGACGTCCTACCCAAGGATCGGACCGGATATCTGGAAAGCCTTGTCTGGAAAAAGTTGTTCAATTACCAGCGCGATGCAGCAGTTGGTGTCATCAACAAGCTGGAGACGTACAACGGGTGCATTCTAGCCGACAGCGTTGGCTTGGGCAAAACCTTCACTGCGCTGGCCGTGGTCAAATACTATGAGCTCCGCAACAAGGACGTGTTGGTTCTGTGCCCGAAGAAGCTTGCGGACAACTGGCGCAACTACAACGCCAATCTGACCACCAACATCTTCGCCAAGGACAGATTTCGCTACGACGTGCTTTGTCACACCGACCTGTCACGCACATCAGGCGAGTCCTTCGGGATGCGGTTGGACCGCGTGAACTGGGGAAACTATGACCTGGTCGTCATCGATGAGTCCCACAATTTTCGAAACAATGATGTCTTCAAGGACCGCGAGACTCGTTACCAGCGGCTGATGGACAAGGTCATCAAGGCCGGTGTGAAGACAAAGGTCCTGATGCTGTCAGCGACCCCTGTGAACAACCGCTTTACCGATCTGCGGAACCAGTTGGCTCTTGCCTATGAAGGGCAGTCCGACGCGCTGAGCAAGAACCTGAAGACCAAGACCAGCGTGGAAGAGATATTCCGCCGCGCACAGGCAGCGTTCAATGCGTGGTCGAACCTGTCCCCGGAACAAAGGACACCGGCTTCGATCCTGCGGACCCTTGATTTCGATTTTTTCGAGCTTCTGGATGCGGTGACGATTGCCCGCTCCCGCAAACATATCGAAACCTTCTACGACACCGCGGATATCGGCAAGTTCCCCACACGGTTAAAGCCGCTGTCACATCATTTGCCGATCACCCATCGCGAGGATGTCATCGGATTCAATGAGATATTTGCGCAGCTGAGTGACTTGAAAATGGCCGTCTATGCGCCGGTCAATTACATTCAGCCCAGCCGGCTGAAGAAATATGAAGACCTCTACGACACCAAGACCGAGGGCGGCAAAGGCACCTTGAAGCAGGCCGACCGCGAAAAAAGCCTTCAGGCACTTATGACGACCAACCTGCTCAAACGGTTGGAAAGCTCGGTCCATGCCTTCCGGATGACTCTTGGCAAACTGTCCACCAACATTGACCATACGCTTGATGCTATTGCCCGGTTCGAGGCCTCGGGCGGCCGCGGAACGGTTGAAGACCTGGATATCGACCTGGAGGCAGTGGCCGAGGAAGAGGACGACTTCGCGGATTTCTCCGTTGGCAAGAAGATCAAGATCGACCTTGCCGATATGGACATCACCACTTGGAAACAAGAACTCTCTGTCGACAAGGCGATCATCGACGGGCTGATCACCGAAATGGAACGCGTGACGCCAGCTGATGACGCAAAACTCCAGCACCTGATTGCCGAAATCGCGGAGAAAATGGCCAACCCATTGAACCCCGACAACCGCAAAGTGATCGTCTTCACGGCTTATGCCGACACTGCGAATTACCTTTTCGATCAGCTCGCCCCGCATTTTGCCAAGGCGCAAGAAATCCACTCCGGCATTGTCACCGGATCGGGCAATCCGAGAACCACGCTCAAGAAATTCTATGACTTCCAGTCCGTCCTGACGCTGTTTTCTCCGCGTGCCAAGGAGAAGGAGATGATCATGCCCGATGATCCGGCGGAGCTCGATATTCTGATCGGGACCGACTGTATTTCGGAAGGGCAGAATCTTCAGGATTGCGATTACCTGATCAACTACGACATCCACTGGAACCCCGTCCGCATCGTCCAGCGATTCGGACGGATAGACCGAATTGGCTCACCGAACACGCAAATCCAGCTATCGAATTATTGGCCCGACATTACCTTGGACGAATACATCAACCTCAAGGAGCGGGTTGAGAACCGTATGCATATCGTCGACATGGCTGGCACCGGCGAAGACAACGTGCTGACCTCAAAAAGTTCTGACGTCGCTTACCGAAAAGAGCAGCTGCAGCGCCTGCAGAACGAGGTGATTGAGCTGGAGGATGTCAAGACGGGCATATCCATCACCGATCTCGGGCTCAACGACTTCCGCATGGATTTGCTGAATTACCTCAAGACCCATGATGACCTGCCGCAGATGCCGAATGGGCTCCATACGATTGTGCCCGCGGACCCGAAGCGAGGGCTTGTTCCTGGCGTGATTTTCGCGCTGCGCAACATCCACGACAGCGTCAACATAAACCAGCAGAACCGGCTACACCCCTATTACCTGATCTATATCGCTCACGACGGGAACATCGTGGCTGATCAGACACAGGTCAAACGCCTGCTCGACCTGATCCGCACTGGCTGCAAAGGCAATGACACCCCGTTCCGCGACATCTGTGCATCATTCAACGCGGAAACCCATGATGGGCGGAAAATGGAGACCTATTCGAACCTTTTGAACGAGGCCATCCGTTCTATGATTGAGGTCAAGGAGGAGCGCGACATCGACAGCCTGTTTTCGGGAGGGCACACTTCAGCACTGACACAGACCATCGCCGGTCTGGATGATTTCGAACTGATTGCTTTCATCGTGATCCGCGAAGACACATGACCGCACTATACCAATACCCTTCCCAAACGGCGCTGAAGCGCGTCATCCCCAAATCCCGCATTTATGACAGCGTCGGGGCAAGCACAGCGCTGCGAGAGCGCTTTGCGCGGGAGCTCGACCAGATTGTGTGGGCGCACAAACTTGCGCCCGAGACCCTGAACCTTCCTGCCACCAACGCTGTCCCGGAAATTCAGGTGTTCCGCCTGTTGCTCAAGGGCGAAGTGCTGCATGACGATATCCTGCGCGCGATTGACCGGGCCATACCGTTCCCTCTTCTGTTCGAGATACAGACGCAGGACCGTGTCATGGCTGCCGCCGCCTACAAACGTCCGTCCGATGCCGAGAAGGGCAAATGGGTCATGTCAGACCACTTGCGCGGCGAATGGGTTACTCAGGATGCGCCTCGCCTGGCCCTGCCGGTGGCAGTGAACTTGGGCGTGCTTTATGAGCAAATGGTGTCTGCGCTGGTACCCGTCCAACCATTGCCGGGTGAGGATGTGGAAACCCGCCTTGCGCGGCTGGCTGCGATCAGGTCAAAAGAGCGGGAGATTGCGCAGCTTCAGTCCAAGCTGAAACGCGAAAGCCAGTTCAACATGAAGGTCACCCTGCATGGCCAATTGGCCGAAGCGCAGGCGGAATTTGATCATTTGAAGAAGCCCGAATGACGGGCGGCAGAGAGGCCGGTATGCCAGATAGTCCAGAGAACGCTCCGATCGAAAAGCTGAAAATGCATAGCCCCGATCTGACCGCGCAGAACATTGAAAAGATTGCTGCGCTGTTTCCAGGGTGCGTAACGGAAAGTACGAGCTCGGATGGCGCGCTGCGCCGGGCGATTGATTTTGACCTTCTGCGTCAGGAGTTGTCGGACAGCATCGTCGAAGGACCCCAGGAGCGCTATCACCTTGAATGGCCCGGCAAACGGCAGGCGCTGATCACGGCCAATGCCCCGATCGCGAAAACACTGCGTCCGGCGCGGGAGGAAAGCGTAGATTTCGACACCACCCGCAATCTGTGCATTGAGGGTGACAATCTTGAGGCGCTCAAACTGTTGCAAGAGACCTATCTGGGCAAGGTGAAGATGATCTACATCGACCCGCCCTACAATACGGGGAATGATTTTGTTTATGAGGATGATTTTGCCGAGAGTGCGGCGGAATTTCTGACGAAATCAAATCAGGTGGATGAGGCCGGCAATAAGCTGGTGGCGAATACGCAGGCGAATGGGCGGTTTCATTCGGATTGGTTGTCAATGATGTATTCGAGGCTGAGAGTATCTAAGAGCCTTTTAATTGAAGGTGGGGTTGCTTTTATAAGTTGCGATGACATTGAGGTGCACAATCTGAGAAAGATCGCAGACGAAGTCTTTGGCTCAACAAGCTTCATAGCGCAATTCGTTTGGAAAGCGAGACAGTTCACGGATACTCGCTCAAAGACAAATGTGTCTACCGATCATGAATATGTGCTAGCTTACTCGAAAGCCGGAGACACCTCTCTTCGTGGCATAAAGCGCGACGAGTCTAAATTCAAAAATCCCGATAACGATCCCCGCGGCCCTTGGATGAGTAGAAGCATCCTCGGTTTAGCTACTGAAGCTCAGCGACCAAATCTTCACTACGATCTTATAGAGCCAGAAACTGGTCGAATATTCCCTGCGAGTCCAGCGTCGGGTTGGCGCTATTCAAAAGATAAGATGAAACAATTAATAGAAGATGGCTGCATCATTTTCCCGGCCAAGGATGACGGGCGTCCAAGGGAGAAAAAATTTCGATCTGACATGACGTCAGAGCTCATTTCTTTCAGGTCAGTTATTGATGATGTTTTTACGGCAGACGGCACAAGAGATGTCAGAGACCTTTTTGGTGTCGACGTGTTCCCGTTCCCAAAACCGGTAGCGCTTATTGAAAAACTTATTGAGCAGGTTGCCGATGAAAACGATGATTTGGTACTGGATTTCTTTGCAGGTTCAGGCACGACTTCGCATGCGCTCATGCGCCTGAACGCTTTGGATGGGATAAATAGAAAGTTCATTTCTATTCAACTGCCAGAGAAAATCGGAGCTGAATCGGCTGCAGGAAAGCTTGGCTTTGATAAACTCTCTGATGTGACCAAAGAACGCATCAGCCGTGCTGGCGCAAAAATCCTCGAAGGCGAGTGTCATCCTGACTGGAACCGCGATGTGGGATTTCGTGTGCTGAAAGTCGACAGCTCGAACATGGCCGAAGTCTATTACATTCCGGACGCCACCGCGCAAACTGACCTTCTGACCCGCATTGACAACATCAAAGCCGGCCGCTCTCCCGAGGACTTGCTGTTTCAGGTGCTGCTCGATTGGGGCGTGGACCTGACACTGCCTATCTCCCGTGAAACAGTGGCAGGCAAAACGGTCTTCTCGGTCGCCGGCACCGCCCTGGTTGCCTGTTTCGACAACGGTGTGGATGAAGTCCTTGTCAAGGAACTGGCCGCCCGCAAACCGCTGCGCGTGGTGTTTAAGGATACCGGCTTCAAAGACGACTCCACCAAGATCAACGTGAAGCAGATTTTCAAATCCCTCTCGCCCGATACCGATGTGAAGGCGATCTGAACCAATGGACGAGACCGCCCTACGCAAGAAGCTGCGAGCCCTGATAACTACCTGGGAGAACGAGGTGGTCGAGTTCAAGGAGGCGTCCGATGCTTTTTCTACGAGCGAAATCGGCAAGTATTTTTCTGCGCTGGCGAATGAGGCAAATCTGAAAGACGTTTCGGCGGGTTGGTTGGTATTTGGTGTTCGAAATAACGGGCGAGCGGTCGTCGGGACCACCTATAGAAACGACCCGGGCCGCCTCCATAGTCTGAAACATCAAATTGCTGAAGGGGCTGATCCGACTACTACGTTTCGACAGATTCACGAAGTTGCGATGGATGGGCATCGGGTCCTGATGCTGGAGGTCCCGCCTGCGCCTCGTGGTATCCCAATTGCATGGCAGGGCCACTACTACGCCCGATCTGGCGAAAGTCTTTCTCCGCTTGGTCTAGCCAAACAGGATGAGATTCGCGCCCAGACGCTCGATATGGATTGGAGCGCACAGCTTGTTGAAGGAGCCACACTGAATGATCTGGACCCGCAGGCAGTGGAGCGGGCACGCAATGACTTTGCGCTGAAACATCAGAACCGAATCCCGTCAGACGAGGTGCTCGGTTGGTCTGTGGAAACGCTGTTGGACCGGGCGAAGGTCACCCAACGTGGGCAAGTGACTCGTGCAGCACTGTTGCTGTTGGGACGGGCGGAGAGCGCCCATGTGCTATCACCCCATCCTGCACAGATCACGTGGAAATTGGTCGGCCAAGAAACGGCCTATGAGCATTTCGGCCCCCCTTTCCTCCTAGCGACGTCCCAGCTTTATCAGCGCATCCGCAACATTCAGCTGCGCCTGCTGCCAGACGATGAACTGTTGCCGCACGAAGTGTCAAAATATGATCAGAAGGTCGTATTGGAGGCACTGCATAACTGCATCGCCCACCAGGATTACCGACGGAACCAGCGGATCATCGTCACTGAGAAGCCTGACCGGCTTGTGTTCGAAAACGCTGGCAGCTTCTTTGAAGGCAGGCCCGAGGACTATGTGCAAGGCGACAAGACGCCAAGGGGGTATCGCAATCCCTATCTAGTGCAGGCAATGGTCGAGCTGAACATGATCGACCAAATGGGATACGGCATTCAACGGATGTATGAAACACAGCGCAAACGCTATTTGCCCATGCCAGATTATGAGGTGTCGGGCGATGCAGTGATCATGACGGTCTACGGCGGGGTGGTTGATCCCGCCTATACGCGAGTGCTGATGGAAAACAGTGGGCTGCAGCTGACAGATGTGCTTGCATTGGACCGTGTGCAAAAAGGGCTGGTCGTGCCAGATCGGGCAATCCAGGTCCTGAAGCGCAAGAAGCTGGTTGAGGGTCGCAAACCTCGATTCCGAGTGTCCGCTGCTGTGGCTGCCGCTTCGGCCAAGAAGGCCGAATACATCAAGACACGTGCGTTCGATGACCGCCACTACAGGAATATGGTGGTGGAGTTTTTACGCAAGTTCGGCAGCGCATCACGAAAGGATGTCGACACTCTGCTGTGGGACAAGCTGAGCGACGCCTTAGATGATGCGCAGAAAAGAAACAAAATTGGCAATCTTCTCAGTGGCTTGCGCAATGATGGTGTGATTTTCAATGCCGCTTCGAAGACGGCCCCGAAGTGGACACTCTGCGAATGAAACCAGAACATCCTACGAAAGAAATTATGAAAGAATCGCCTGATTTAAGAAAGCGACAGCCATGAAGATCAAGTTCAAGTCGCAGCCTTATCAGACACAGGCGGTCGACGCAGTGGTCGATTGTTTCGCAAGCCAGCCCCGGCAAGACTCGTTGAAATATACCATCGACCCTGGTGCAGCAGCACAGTCGCGGATGGAAGTGGATGGCTTTGGCAATGCGCCGGTCAAGCTGCCCGAGGATGTATTGCTGGACAACATTCGCAAGGTCCAGCGCCGCGCAGTGCTGCCGCTCTCAGACAGTCTCACGCATTACACCGACGACAAGGGCAAAAAGAAACCTGCTAGCTACAAGCCCGGTACCCGGATCAATCTCGACGTCGAGATGGAGACCGGGACCGGCAAGACCTATGTTTACATCAAGACCATGTTTGAACTTTATAAGAGCTATGGCTGGTCGAAATTCATCATCATGGTGCCAAGCGTTGCCATCCGCGAAGGCGTCGCCAAATCGATCCAGATGACGGCCGAGCATTTCCAGCAGGAATATGGCCGGAAGGTGCGGGCATTTGTCTACAACTCGAAGCGCCTTCACGAGCTTGAGAGTTTTTCGTCCGATGCCGGTATCAATGTGATGGTCATCAACGTGCAGGCGTTCAACGCTTCGGGTGCTGATAACCGGCGCATCTATGACGAGCTGGACGATTTCCAATCCCGCAAGCCCATCGACGTGATCGCCAAGAACCGTCCGATCCTGATTTTGGATGAGCCGCAAAAGATGGAGGGGCCTGCCACGCAGGAGGCGCTCCCGAAATTCAATCCGCTGTTTATCCTGCGCTATTCTGCAACGCATAAGACGGTTCACAACAAGGTGCATCGTCTGGACGCCGTGGATGCGTTCAACGAGAAGCTGGTCAAGAAAATCCGTGTTCGTGGTGTGGAAACCAAGGGCTTGAGCGGGACAAACCCCTATCTGTTCCTGCACCGCATAGAGACCTCCAGCGCCGCCCCAGTGGCCTGGGTCGATATCGAAGTGAAAACCCAGAATGGAATTAAACGGGTTCCTCGCAAGCTTGAGCAGGGGCGCAATCTTTTCGACCTGTCCAAAGGGCTGGAAGTCTACAAGGGGTTCATCGTCAGCAATATCGATGCCCGTGACGACACGGTTCATTTTACCAATGGTGATGTATTGGTCGCCGGCGAGGCCTCAGGCGATGTGACCGAGCGCGATATCCGCCGTATCCAGATACGCGAGACCATATCGGGCCACCTGGAGCGCGAGCAGGTGTTGTTTGCACGCGGGATCAAGGTTTTGTCACTCTTCTTCATCGACGAGGTGGTGAAATACCGAGATTATGACCAGGCCGATGAGCAGGGTGAATATGCCCGTGTTTTTGAAGAGGAATACGCTCAAGCGGTGGATGATCTGCTGGGTGAGCTGCCCTTCGAGAATGCAGAGTATCGCACTTATCTGCAGGGAATTGATGTTGGGAAAACCCACCGCGGCTATTTCTCGATCGACAAGAAAGGCAGGATGACGGACCCAAAGGCTTCGGCTCGGGGCGAATTGGCAGGGCAATCCACTGAATCCAGCGATTATGATCTCATCCTGAAGGACAAGGAGCGCCTGCTGTCCTTCGAAGAACCCACACGTTTCCTGTTTTCCCATTCAGCGCTGCGCGAAGGCTGGGATAATCCGAATGTCTTTGTGATCTGCATGCTCAAGCACAATGAAAGCCAGAACACGATTTCAAGGCGGCAAGAGGTCGGGCGCGGACTCCGGATCGCGGTTAATCGCAACGGTGAACGAATGGATCACCCTGTCACGGTGCACGATATCAACATCCTCACTGTGGTGGCCTCGGAAAGCTACAAGGGGTTTGTCACCGGCTTACAGAAAGAGATCGTCGAGAACCTTTCAGCCCGACCCAAGCAGGCCGATGCCGATTATTTCGATGGCAAGACCCTCAAGACTGATGATCTGGAGCTGGTTCTAGACAAGCCCTTGGCCAAGAAGCTCGAACGCTTCCTGCTCAAGAACGATTATGTCGATGACGACGGCCTCATAACAGCGGCCTACCACGAGGCGCGCAAGGCCGGCGAACTGGCAGAGCTGCCTGAAGAATTGCAGGCGCATCGCGACGCCGTTTTTGCTTTGGTTGACACGGTCTTCAACGGCAAAGCCGTGGAGGACATGTTCAGCAATGGCCGCAAACCGAAAAAGAACCGGCTCAATGAGAATTTCCAACGGAAAGAGTTTCAGGAACTGTGGCGGCGGATTAACCGCAAGGCCATCTATCAGGTCGAATTTGACAGTGCTGCACTGGTCACGAGCTGCATCAACCGGCTTGATCGGGACCTGCAGGTCGCTCCGCTGCAATATCTGGTAACCGAAGGCAGCCTTTCCGATCAGGTAACTGATGAAAAGCTGCGAGCCGGTGAAGCCTTCATACAAGGCAAGCTCCGCGCCGAAACCGGCAAGAGCGCGCATTCTCGTGTCTCATACGATTTGATTGGTGCGATAGCCGAGAACACGGACCTGACACGCAAGACCGTGACCGAAATCCTGTCTGGAATTCAGGCTGCGAAATTTGGTGAATTCGCAAAGAACCCTGAGCAGTTTATCGCGGATGCCTCGCATATGATCCAGGAGCAAAAGGCAATCGCGATCATCGAGAAGCTGACTTACGATGCTGTGACAGAACGATATGACTCCGAGATTTTCACGGCTGCTGAAACTGGCGCTGACTTCAAGAAAGCCTCTGAGAAGCTGAAAAACCATATCTATGATTATGCCATCCTAGATTCACAGGTTGAACGCAATTTCGTCAAGGACCTCGACACCAGCACCGAGGTGGTCGTCTACTCCAAGCTGCCACGCGGTTTTCTGATCCCCACACCAGTGGGTGACTACAATCCGGACTGGGCAATTGCTTTCAAAGAAGGCGACATCAAGCACCTCTATTTCGTGGCAGAAACGAAGTCTGATCAGCCCTCGATGAAAATGCGAGAGCTGGAGCAGACGAAAATCAAATGTGCTCGAAAGTTCTTTGACGAGATTGGCCGGATGATCAATGAGGACCGGGTCAGGTACGATGTCGTCACCAGCTATGCGGACCTGATCGCGCTTGTGAAGCAGGCTGCGTGACAGGTTCGAACCATGATACGGAGCAATAAGTCATGTTCAAAGCGGAAATTATTTCCGCTTTATGTACGGGCGCAGTGACTGCTGTTTGACGTTCAATTAGTCGGTTTGCGGACGATCCTTCCATTTAAGGAAAGGTGCTCGGCGATTGTGTCCGCATTCAGATTTTCCGCCGATATCGCCTGTAATGAAGTTCGGGGCTGATCGGGTTTCAAAGGCTTGTGCTTTGTGGGGCCTTTGACTCTTCCGTCTCCGATTTGGTGCCGTTGAACATCAGGGCCAAAAGGAAAAGCACAAGCCTTGCTGTCCTGCTCGCGCCGCTGGCAGTGCGATTACGCTCTGCGTTCAGCCGCCGTGCCACTTCTTTTGGTTGTCGAATCAGAACTAGCCAAAAAAATATAAGTATCAAAATGGTAATGCGAAAATAATATCTGCCTTATTTGCCGCGCGATTCCTATTTGTGGCTTGCGATCGGTATCCGTCCGGTGTATCTACTCGCGCATCGTTAATACGCGGTCAGATTCAAATTAGTGATATCTGTCAATATACTAGGGAAATTGGGCTAGTATCCCTCTCTCTCCGCCATCGCCGCGTCTAAGGCCCTGAAAATTGATATTATTCCAAAATGGGCAACGTCCGGCCCCAGATTTTGTTTGCCGTTGGCCTTGTCCGCATATTCTGCAATTCGAGCTTGTGCGCCTGCACGTGCTCAGCTGAGCCGAATCGGCGAGATGTATGCTCCGCCGGCGCTTCGCCATGCAACGGTTCACGTCACCAGGGCTGACGCCGATGGCTGCAACGAGCCTTTCGACGGGGTTAGCAGCGAATAGGCGGGCATAAGCGGTCGCTACCGGTCGCATTGCAGTAAATTCCACATTGCGGTTTGGACTTGATTTCAGCGCCATCGCGTTCATTCTAACATTCCCGCAGTCACTCTTGAGAATTCTCCAGCCCACCGAAACCAGCCATCAAGAGACGGTAGAAATCGTGAACAAGGATCAACAAGACGCCGAGGCTGATGTTGAAGGCTTTAGGGAGAACCTTGGCCCCTTCGTCACGGCTGCCGAAACGACGCGGATCGCGATGGTGTTCACCGATGCCAAGGCGTCCGGGAATCCCATAATCTTTGCGAATGACAGCTTTCTCCGTCTGATAGGAAACAGCCGCGAAGACGTGCTGGGGCAAGGATTAAACTCCCTGATGGAGCGAGGTGGTGGCCCTGAGTCAGTTGATCAGATCACGTCAGCGTTTGCCGGCGATAATGACAGTGAGGAAATCCATTATCGCCGCAAGGACGGCAGTGATTTCTGGGCCACCATATTTGTCAGCCCCGTGACAGATGGCGACGGCAATATCCAGCAATATTTTGCGTCGTTCCTTGATGTCACTGCCTACAAACGTGAACAAGCCCAATCAAGGATGCTGATTTCGGAGCTAAACCACCGCGTCAAGAATACACTTGCAACCGTCAAGTCTATCGCCGCGCAAGCGTTCAAGAGCTCCCCGGACATGGAAACCGCCAGGGAGGCGATAGAATCGCGCCTGTTCGCGCTGTCTCGGTCTCACGACCTTTTGAGCCGTGAGAACTGGGATTCCGCCGGGTTGCTTGATGTGGTCAGGACCTCCCTGGAGCCGTTCGGAATCGCCGACGGGCGAGCCGAACGCTTCACCATAAACGGCAGCAACATTCGCGTTCGGCCCAATGCCGCGCTGGCCTTTGGCATCGCATTTCACGAACTTGCGACAAATGCCGTCAAATATGGCGCTTTCTCCAACGATGCTGGGACCGTCCTGATTGCATGGACGATCGATACGTCTTCGAAAGGCGACCGACTGGTGCTGCGTTGGCAGGAAAAGGACGGTCCGCCCGTCACGCCACCGACCCGCAAGGGGTTCGGTTCGCGTGTCATCGAGCGCGGCCTGGCTCACGAACTCGACGGGGTAGTGCATCTCGATTACCATAAGAGCGGCGTGGTGTGCACAATCGATATCCCTGCGCCAGGGCCAGCTTCATGAACAGACCACTTTCCGGGCGTCGCATTCTCGTGGTTGAAGACGAAATGCTTGTCCTCATGGATATCGAAGACATGCTGGCCGACCTTGGATGCGAGCAGGTCGCAACTGCCGCGACGGTTGAGAAGGCATTGGCCCTCATCGACGCACAGTCATTTGATGCGGCCATGCTCGATATGAACCTGAACGGGGTTGCCACCGTTGCCGTCGCCGACGCTCTTGCCGCAAGAGGGGTGCCGTTCGTTCTGGCGACGGGCTACACCACTCATGACCTGGCTGAACGCCTCAAAAGCCGGCCCTTGCTGCAAAAGCCGTTTCGTCAGGAAGATTTGGCCCAAACAATGACAATACTTTTGTCGGAAGCTCAGACAAGCCAACACTTTCCGTAATTTTCGGGAGCTTTGCGGTTCGATACGGGAAACGCAGAGCTGGGTGCGCCACCTCCAAGACAAGCTTTTCCATCTCTTCACGGGCGCGCTCAGCTTGCGTTGGTGCGCACCGGTCGCCCGTCCTCCCGCCATTCCGGCAGTCCGCCCTCAAGGCGCCGTGCGTTTAGGCCGTGCTTGCGCAACGCGGCGACGGCCTGGTGCGCGTAGACGCAATATGGCCCCCGGCAATAGGCCACGATCTCGGCGCCAGGTTTGAGCGAGGGGATGATGCGTTCGATCTCTGTCAAAGCCGTATTCAGCGCGCCCGGAATGTGTCCCGCGGCGTATTCATCCGCGGGCCGCACATCGAGGACGGTGACCGAGCCTTCCGCAAGCCGGGCGGCCAGATCCTCGCGGCTGACCGGTTCGGGCGCGTCTTCGCCCCCCGAGAGCCCGCGGAGAATGCGCTCGACCTGGGCCAGGTTCCGCTCCGCCACCACACGCAGGAGATCCATCAACGCAAGCGTCTTGGCGTCGGTCAGCCGGTAGATCACGGCCTTGCCGTCGCGGCGGCTGGTGACAAGTGCTGCGCGGCGCAGCTGCTGCAAATGCTGCGAGCAGTTGGCGATGGTCAGGCCGGTCTTCTCCGCCAGCGCCTCCACCCCCCGCTCTCCCTGCGCCAGCTGTTCGAGCAGCGACAGTCGCGCCGGGGCGGACAGGGCTCCGGCGACGAGCGCATATTCCTCGAGCAGGGCAGTCTTGGGACTGATTGACATCTGGCGGCTCCTGACGATACAACATTCAAGCGATTAATTGAATGATAGTGATTTTATCGCATCGCGCAACCGGAAAGCCGAGTGATCCATGTCCGACATTATCCTCGCCGCCGAACCAATGATACGCCTTGCCGCGTTTGTCGGCGTGCTCGCGGCCATGGCGCTTTGGGAAGTCGCCGCTCCCCGGCGGCGGCGGGATATTCCGCGCGTCATCCGCTGGACCAACAACCTGGCGCTCGTGGTGCTCGATACCGTCATCCTCCGGCTGAGTTTTCCGATCCTCGCAGTCGGCCTTGCCGTCATCGCCGAGGACAAGGGTTGGGGCCTGTTCAACGCCATCGACGTGGCCGCCTGGGTCGCCATCGTGGCCTCGATGTTGCTGCTCGATCTCGCGATCTACCTGCAGCACGTCATGTTCCATGCTGTTCCGGGGCTCTGGCGGCTGCACCGGATGCACCACGCCGATCTCGACTTCGACGCAACAACCGGTCTGCGCTTTCACCCTGTCGAGATCCTGATCTCGATGGGGGTCAAGCTGGCGGTCGTCGCCGCCCTCGGCCCGCCCGCTGTCGCGGTGCTGCTGTTCGAGGTGCTGCTGAACGCCACCGCGCTCTTCAACCATGCCAACATCGACCTGCCGCGCCCGGTGGACCGCGTGCTTCGGCTGTTCGTCGTCACGCCCGACATGCACCGCGTCCACCACTCCATCGATCCGCGGGAGACCAACTCGAACTACGGCTTCAACCTGCCCTGGTGGGACCGGCTGCTTGGCACCTACATCGCCCAGCCGGCCAGGGGCCATAAGGGCATGGAGATCGGCATCGAGCAGTTTCGCACCACCCGCGACCTCTGGCTCGACCGGATGCTGATCCAGCCCGTCCGCGGTCCGGCGAGCGGCCATGCGCTCGATCCGCGCATCACGGCAAAGGAGCCGGAATGAGCTACGCCCTCGGCATCCGGGAGAACCTGCGGCCTTTCCTCGAGCAGCTTTTGCAGGTCTTCTTCGTGGGCCTCACCATCGGCCTGCAACGCACGGTGATCCCGGCTCTGGCGGAGACCGAGTTCGGCGTCGTTCAGGGCTCGATGACCGCGATCTTCGCCTTCATCGTCTCCTTCGGTATCGTCAAGGGCGCGATGAACTTCGTCTCCGGCCGCCTGTCGGAGCGGGTCGGGCGGCGCAAGGTCCTGATCTGGGGCTGGCTGGCGGCGCTGCCGATCCCGTTCATGATCCTCTGGGCGCCGTCGTGGGGCTGGATCGTGGCGGCGAACGTGCTGCTGGGCGTCAACCAGGGCTTCTGCTGGTCGATGACGGTCACGGCGAAGATGGACATCGTCAAGGGGTCCGAGCGCGGACTGGCCACCGGCTTCAACGAATTCGCAGGCTATGGCGGCGTGGCGCTGGCAGGCCTGGTGACCGGCTATCTCGCCAGCTACTTCGATCCGCGGATCAGCCTTTTCGTCTTCGGGCTTGTGGTGATCCTGCTGGCGCT
>LADQ01000130.1 GCA_000961635.1 Hoeflea sp. BRH_c9
CTTGAGGGCGTCGCCGCTGGCGAGCAGGCCCGCGACGGACGGATCGGGTGCGGCGGACGCATCCGGACTGGCCAGCCGCGCGATCATGGCGTTCAGCGCCGCTTCATTGCCAAAGGCATGGATCAACCGCTTCTGCCAGCCCGAGGGAAGCCCCAGACCGGCGACGACCGCTTCAAACACCGACTGGTCGCCCAGCGTGATGGCCAGATCCTGGTTTGGCGCAACACCTGCGATCAAGGCGCGGGCTTCCGACAGGGAGCGGGCGTCGGCGCGGGCCTCGTCGGGTTCGCCCAGATCCTCGACACCGGCCTGATAGAACTCATTGCCGCCCTCGCGGCGCTGGCGGAACACCTGGCCGAGATAGGAATAGCGTCGCGGCGTGGCGAGATTTTCGGCGATATGGGCGCGGCAGACCGGAATGGTGAATTCGGGCCGGAGGCAGAGGCTTTCGCCGGTCTCGGATTCGGTCAGGAAGATGCGGCGGCGCAGATCCTCGCCGGCCATGTCGAGAAACGGCTCGGCCGGCTGGATCACCGGAATGTCGACCAGCGGCGCGCCACAGGCGTCCAGCGCGCGGGCGAGTTCGGCTGAGAAAACGGGGGCTCCAAACTGGGTCATAGGGCGTCCCCTAAACCTGAAAAAGCCCCCTCCCCAACCCCTCCCCACAAGGGGGAGGGGCTTAACCCGGCTCGTCCTTTAGGTGTATTCCTCGGGCTTCGTTCGATGGCTGCTGGCTTTCCTGGACTGGATTTGCGACGGAATAGCCCCTCCCCCTTGTGGGGAGGGGTTGGGGAGGGGGCTTTCTTTTTATGAGAAAAACAGGTTCCCATCTCACACATCCCGGGCATCGGAGGCCTGTTCGGCGAGGATGCGTTTGACGGTGATGACCAGATCAGCCTCGTCGACCAGATGCTCGCCGGCCTTGGCCTCGCGCCATTCGGCGTTGTCGGTGATGGTCTCGGCGATGCGCTTGCCCTCGATCAGGTCCTTGACGATGATTTTGCCCGCCTCTTTCTCGTTCCCGCCCTGAATGATGGCGATAGGCGAACCACGGCGGTCGGCATAGCGCAACTGCTTGGGGAAATCCTTGGGATTGCCCTGGAACAGCTCTACCGGGATGGTGGGTCCGAGCGGCTGGTTGTTTTCATCGAGCGGGTTGAGCTCGGTGCGCAATTCCTGCGCCATCCTGGCGTAATCACCAACGCGGTCGCGGTCCATGATGGTAATGAGGATCGGACCCGAGGCGGCCTCGCCAGAAATCTTGCCGAGATTTTTCAACGCTGTCATCAGCCGCGAGACGCCGATGGAAAACCCCGTCGCCGGCACCGGCTGGCCCATGAAGCGCGACACCAGCCCATCGTAACGGCCACCGCCGCCGACCGAGCCGAACTGCACCTTCTGGCCCTTCTCATTGGTGACATCGAACAAGAGCTCGGCCTCGAAGACCGGACCGGTGTAATACTCGAGACCTCGGACGACGGAGGGGTCGATCATTACCCTGTCTGAATCATACCCGCCTGCTTTTGCGATTTCGCTGATTTGACCAAGCTCACTAAAACCTTCTGAGAGTTTCTTGGAATTATCAACTGTATGCTCCAAGAAATCGGCAACTTTATCTCCCATTGCTGCTCCCCTCGGTATCGAAACAAATCTGATGATTGTTTCGATCTGCCAGGCTCCCAACCCAGCCCCCGGGGTGAAATCGCCCTCATCCACCTTGCCGCCATCCCAGCGCCCTTTGCCGAGCAGCAGCTTCACGCCCTCGATGCCGAACTTGTCGAGCTTGTCGATTGCGCGCAGCACGGTCAGCCGCTTGCCGGCATTCTCCTCGCCAGCAAGGCCGATGGCTTCCATCACCCCATCCAGCACCTTGCGATTGTTCACCCGGATCACGTAATCCCCGCGCTCAATGCCCAGCGCTTCCATGGTGTCGGCCATCATCATGCACATTTCGGCATCCGCCGAGACGCCGGGCGCGCCGACGATGTCGGCGTCGAACTGCATGAACTGGCGGAAGCGGCCGGGACCGGGCTTTTCGTTGCGGAACACCCAGCCTGAGCGATAGGTGCGGTAGGGCAGCTGGATGTCGTTGAAATTTTCCGCCACATGGCGCGCCAAGGGTGCGGTCAGGTCATAGCGCAGCGAGAGCCATTGATCGTCATCGTCCTGAAACGAGAACACGCCCTCATTGGGCCGGTCCTGGTCGGGCAGGAATTTTCCCAGCGCGTCGGTGTATTCGACAAAGGGGGTTTCCACCGGCTCGAAACCGAAGCGCTCATAGACCTGACGGATCTTGCCCATCATCTGGTCGGTGGCGCGGATATCGCCGGGCGACCGGTCGGGAAAACCGCGCGCCAGGCGGGCTTTCAGTTTCTGGGGCTTCTTCTGCTTCTTGTCGGACATGAAAAAGGGCCTGCGGATGGAGAAACGCTGTGGTGCGCTTCTCCTAGCCGACAGGCCCTTTTGCCGCAAGGCTTGGGTGCTGTTGCAGGTGGGCCAATAGTCAGACCTTCCCCTCATCCTGGCCTAACAGGATCCGGCCGCCTCAATAGTAAGGCGAGCGGCATTCCCGGCGTGGCCCGTGATAGGGCTGGAACGAGTTGGTCCGCGCGTCATAGGACCGGTACTTGTTGTGGCACCAGTTGACATGCTGGGGATTGATATAGCCCGGGCGCACATTGCCGCTGTTGCCCTGGGTGATGGCGCCACCGATGATCGCGCCGAGAGCGAAGGCTGCCGGCGGGAACCAGTAGCCGTTGTACCGGCGGTAGCCGGTACGCGGCTGCCGGTAGCCGGGATGGCCATTGTAATAGACGCGGTTCTTGTCGCGGTAAAAGCCGCTTCTCGGGTCGTGAACCTGCACGACATCGGAACTGCCGGCAATCTCAACGATCGGCTTTTGCAGCGGGGCGGCGGATGCAGGCATGATCATGGCCAGGCAGAAAGACGCCGAGACCAATGTGCTGATAGCAGTCTTGAGCATTTTAGTTTCCTCACGGTGGATTGCGACAACGATCACTTTAACTGCTCAACGCGTTGCGCAATGGATGGTTCCAATCATAGCACTTCCATTGCAGTGGGGAAGCCGTTGCGAACCGGAACAGCTGTCGACAAGCGACGAAAAAGCGGAGATAGGTGATGGGTACGGACTTCACATTTCCCATTCGCTCACGAAAGCAGGCCACCTCTTGCGCCTCGTTCTCATCACCGCCCTGACCATGATCGCATTTGCCGCCAATTCGGTTCTCGGCCGCATGGCGATCGGATCCGGCGAGACGCCGCTGATCGATCCGGCGAGCTATTCCGCGGTCAGGCTGGCAAGCGGCGCGCTGATGCTCTGGGTGCTGGTCGCCGCCACGGGTGGAGCGCGCGGCGGCAAGGCGCTGCCCCGGTCAGGCTCATGGACATCGGCTCTTGCCCTGTTCGTCTATGCGGTGGCGTTTTCCTACGCCTATGTGGCGCTCGACACCGGCATGGGCGCGTTGATCCTGTTTGCCTGCGTGCAAGCCACCATGATCGGCTGGAGCCTGAAGGAGGGCGACCGGCCATCCTGGCTTGAGTGGCTGGGTCTGATCACCGCCTTCGGCGCGTTTGTCTGGCTGGTCTCGCCGGGCCTGTCGGCGCCCGATCCGCTGGCGGCAAGCGCCATGGCGCTGTCGGGCATCGCCTGGGGCGTCTATTCGCTGCGTGGCCGGGGCCTGCCCGATCCGCTCAAGGCGACCGCCGACAACTTTTTGCGCTCGGTGGCCTTCCTGATCCCGCTTGGCCTGATCATTCTCATTGCCCAGGCGCCGGTGCATATGAGCCCGCGGGGCCTGTTGCTCGCCATATTGTCCGGCGCGGTCACCTCGGGGCTTGGTTACGCGCTGTGGTACCGGGTGCTCAGGCAGATCGGCGCGACCCTGGGCGCGATCGTGCAATTGACGGCGCCGGTGATCGCGACCGCCGGCGGTACGCTGTTTCTGGCCGAGAGCTGGACATTGCGGCTCATCGTCTCCTCGCTCTTTATTCTCGGCGGCGTCGCGGTGGCCATCATCGCCAAGCAGAGACGTGTCTAGCGCTAGCCTGTTTTCGCCCGCTTACGCAGCTTGTAGGTGAGCGCCAGGCCGATGCAATGCGACAGCGCATCCATGTCAACCGTCCCGCCGGCCTCAACCACGATGGCCCGGGTGCCTTCATAGCTGAGCGTTTCCGGGTAGAGCGCGCGAAATTCCTCGACCAGATTTGTGTGGCAGATGAACATCAGCGCCAGATCGCCGTCCTTGCCGTGTCCGATCCGTATTGAACTGCCGACATTGCGTTTCACCGGGGCAAAACTCGGCTCGCCCCATTTGAGGCTTTCCTGCAACGGCCCGATCCCTGGCGTCCGCGCCGCGACGTCATGGATCAGAGCCTTCAGGTCATCGGGCGTCATGCCGGGCGCACCAGCGCGTTTCGCGCCGCCTCGATTTCCGCCCGGCAGCAACAGCCCTCGAGATGGTCATTGACCAGTCCCATCGCCTGCATGAAGGCGTAGACCGTGGTCGGACCGACGAAGCTCCAGCCGCGTTTCTTCAGATCCCTGGAAATCCGGGTGGAGACGGCGGTGGTGGGATTGGCGGTCAGCGTGGCGTAGTCGACGGTTTCCGGCCGCTCGCCGGGACCGGGTTCATGGCTCCAGAAATAGGCCGCAAGCGAGCCGAACTCGTCGACCATCTCGATGGCGCGGTTGGCATTGTTGATGGTCGAGACGATCTTGCCGCGATGGCGGACAATGCCCTTGTCGGCCAGCAGGCGTTCGATGTCAGCTTCGCCGAACAGCGCCACCTTGCGGAAATCGAAGCCTGAAAAACCGGCGCGGAAATTCTCGCGCTTGCGCAGGATGGTGAGCCAGGACAGGCCCGACTGGAAGCCTTCGAGACAGATCTTCTCGAACAGGCGGATATCATCGGTGACCGGCCTGCCCCATTCGGCGTCATGATAGGCGAGATAATCCGGCAGCGTGCCGGGCCAGAAGCAGCGCGTGCGGCCATCCTCGCCGGTGATCAGGCCGTTCTCATGCGCCATCGTCGAGCTCTTTCGTCATGGTTAATCGGGAATCGGCGGCAATTAAGCGGTCGTTCACCGCGTTTGGCAAGGCGGCGATAACCCTAAGCGGAGGTTTCCGGTCAAACCGGCATTTCATCGACCCGGATTCACCAATTGATACCACCCAGGCCCCAGCATGGGCCTTGCATTCAGGGCCAGCGGCGCAAACCGGCGGTGGCGCCCTGTTCAAATCAGACGAAAAATATGGGGTCCGTCCGATGAAAAAACTTGCTCTTCTTGTCCTGTCAGGCGCTGCCGTGAGCCTCGCCTCCATCACAGCGCCGGCGATCGCGGGCGAACGCTATGGTCAGCGCCCGCCGGTGGTGCTCAGCCCGGATCTGACAGCCCCCTGGCTGCTGCAGCTTGGCGGCCAGGCCGCGCCGCGTGGCGGCGTGGTCTACCGGACCCAGCCGAGGGCGGTGCAGACGCCGGGTTACCAGGTGCGGACGCTCAGGACCGAACCGCGCCGGGTGACCAATGTGGCCTTGGCCGCGCCGCGGGCCAAACCCGCGCCGGCCCGGCAGATCGATCCGCAATTCCTGCCGCAGACGGTGGCCTATGACGGCAACCAGAAGCCGGGCACGATCATCATCGACACCAGCGAGCGGCATCTCTATCATGTCCTGGGTGACGGCCAGGCGCGGCGCTACGGTGTTGGCGTCGGCAAGGAAGGGCACGCCTGGAGCGGCACCGAGAAAATCAGCCGCAAGGCGGAATGGCCGGATTGGCGTCCGCCGGCGGAAATGATCAAGCGGGTGCGCGAAAAGGAAGGCCGGGTTCTGCCGGTGCACATGGCCGGCGGTCCGGAAAACCCGCTGGGCGCGCGGGCGCTTTATCTGGGATCGACGCTGTACCGCATCCACGGCACCAACCAGCCCTGGACCATCGGTCAGGCGGTGTCATCGGGCTGCATCCGCATGCGCAACGAAGATGTGACGGAACTGTACGAGCGCGTGCAGGTGGGCGCCAAGGTCATCGTGATGTAACCGAAGATCTGTCCCCGGACAATCAAGAAACCCGGCCCGGCGATACCGCTGAAGCCGGGTTTTTTGTGTCCGGATCGAAGATCCATCACCTTTTTTTGACCTTGGCAACAGTTGATCCCCTGAAAAACGATGGTACCTTTATGAACAGGGGCCGAAGCACGAACGAGGGGACACCATGACACTTCCACGCCATTCAACCCGTTTCGCCATCATTGCGGCGAGCGCCATGGGGCTGTTGATCGCACCGGCCTTGCCGGAGGCATCAGCCATGCCGCGCGGCGCAGCGCCGGTCATCGAATCGGCTCTGCCGGTGGTGCAGGTGGCGCAGTCGAAAAAACCGAAACCGGAATTCTGGCGCAAAAAGGTCCGGCTTCAGACCAACGAAAATCCCGGCACCATCATCATCGATACCAGCAGCAAATATCTCTATTATGTTGAAGGCAACAACCGCGCCACGCGCTATGGCGTCGGCGTCGGCCGCGAAGGATTCGGCTGGTCGGGAACCGTCAAAGTGGGCCGCAAGGCCGAGTGGCCCGATTGGCGCCCGCCGGCGACAATGATTGCGCGCGAACGCGCCAAAGGCCGCAAGATCCCTGCCTACATGAAAGGCGGCCCCAACAACCCGCTCGGCGCGCGGGCGCTCTATCTCTACAAGGGCGGGCGCGACACCATCTTCCGCATTCACGGCACCAACCAGCCCTGGACCATCGGCCAGAACATGTCGTCAGGCTGCATAAGAATGATGAATGAGGATGTCATGGATCTCTACAAGCGCGCCGGCGTCGGCTCCAAGGTCATCGTGATCGGACCCAATGGCAAGGGCGCCAAGAATCTCTACACCGATCGCGGCATGGATTTCTTCGGTTCGCTGTTTGGCGGCTGAGGCGTAATTCAGCCACCCATGCAAAAAGCGGCGTCTCCGGACGCCGCTTTTTTTCTGCGGAACTCAGCATCGCCGCACCTATTCGGCGGCTTCCAGCTTCACCGTTTTTTGTGGCGCGTGCGGCAAACCCGCAGGCCTGTCGCCGCCATAGACCCAATCGAGCAGTTCCACCGTATGGATGATCGGGATGTCGGTGCCGCCGGCGATCTGGGTCATGCAGCCGATATTGCCGGTGGCGATCAGGTCGGGCCTGGTCCGCTCGATGTTTTTCACCTTGCGGTCGCGCAATGTGCGGGCGATCTCGGGCTGCATGATGTTGTAGGTGCCCGCCGAGCCGCAGCACAAATGCCCCTCCGGCGGATCCTTGACGGTGAACCCCGCCGCCTTGAGCAGCGCCTTGGGCTGCACGGTGATTTTCTGGCCATGCTGCATCGAACAGGCCGAATGATAGGCCACGACCAGATCAGCCCCATTGACCGGCGGCGGCATCTCGATGCTGGCGAGATATTCGGTGATGTCCTTGGCCAGCGCCGACACGCGCGCCGCTTTGTCCGCGTAAGCCGGGTCCTCACGCAGCATGTAGCCGTAATCCTTGATTGTGGTGCCGCAGCCCGATGCGGTGATGATGATGGCGTCAAGGCCACCATTGTCGAACACCCGGGTCCAGGCGTCGACATTGTTGCGGGCGTCGTCGAGCGCCGCGTGCTCGCGGCCCATGTGGTGCACCAGCGCGCCGCAACAGCCCTCACCTTCGGGTACGACCACCTCGACGCCGATGCGATTTAACAGCCTGATCGTCGCCTCGTTGATGCCGGGCTTGAGCACCGGCTGGGCGCAGCCGGTGAGGATGGCGACGCGGCCGCGTTTCGTGCCGGCGGAGGCATGGGATCCGGGCCT
>LADQ01000248.1 GCA_000961635.1 Hoeflea sp. BRH_c9
CGCCACCGTGGCGCGGCTCGAGGCGCTGGGACTGGCCTGCTGAGGCGAGGGGCGGGCTCTCGCACACCGCCCTATCCCCCGCCAATTTACAGTTTCGCGATTTGTGGCACACTGTTCCCCTTGGCCATCGATGCGGGAGGTTTCCGTGCTGCGAAGGGGCGTGATGGGTTTGGGTCTGGCTCTCTGCGCCGCGATGCCGGCGCGTGGCGAGCCGGTGGATATTCTGTTGTGCCTGGCGGCGGATGTGTCGGAAAGCGTCACCGCCAGCGAATATGATCTGCAGAAAGAGGGTCATGCCTCGGCCATCGAGGACCCCGACGTGGTCGATCTGATCGCCTCCGGGCCGCATGGGCGGATTGCCGTCCTCTATGTCGAATGGGCCGACCAGGAGCAGCAGCATGAAGGGATCGACTGGCAGGTGGTCGGCGATCTGCCCTCGGCGCGGGATGTTGCCCAAAAAATCAGAACCGCGGCGACGCCGCCCTGGATCGGCCGGAAAGTGCGCAACACCTCGATCAGCGAGGTGGTGCAGTATTGCCTCAGGCGGTTTGCCACCGCGCCGGCAGTGTCGCGGCGCAGGGTCATCGACATCTCCTCGGACGGCACCAACAATGTCGGCGCCCGCATCGACCATGTCCGCGACCTGGCCGTGAGCCAGGGGGTGGTGATCAACGCGCTGGCGATCGAGGATTCGCTCTCGCCGTTTCCTGATGGAACCCACACACGGCCAATCGGCGGACTTGTCAGCTATTTTGAGGCCAATGTGGTGGGCGGCCCCGGCGCGTTCGTGGAAGTGGCCAAGGGCTATGCCTCGTTCGGCGACATGATCCGCAAGAAGTTCATTCTGGAGCTGGCGGAGTTGCAGGAGGGGCGGACCTGGGTCCGCCCACCCCTTTGACAGTTCAATGGCCGGTGAAGGCGCGCGCCAGGCGAAAGGCGATGGGGCTGACTGCGAGCGAGAGCAGGAAGGCCAGGGGAAAAGCGATAACGAAGGCACGGCCCCATTCGACGAGCCATGTGCCGGTCAGGCCAACATGCAAGGCGCTAAAAATGCCGGTCATCAGCGTGGCCATCATCAGCGCAATCAGCGCCTGGGCGAGGATCAGGGTTTTCTTGTCGGTCACATAAGTCTCCACGTTAAATACGGGTGGAGCATGGGGGAGCTTAATCCGTCCAGCACCACCCCGCCAAGGGGTTGGTGCCGCGGGTTCGCTCAGGTCGAGCGACTAAGTCCCGCGAGGATCGCGAGGGCCGGGATAACCGTACCGGCCTGACGTTTTTCGGCAGGCCGCTGTGTAGGCGAGCCCGGGCGGAGTGTCAATCGGGGATGATTGCCATGAGCGCCTGGACTTGCCTGGGATTTATCGGGAGGGATTTCATTGCCCATAAGGTCCTAACGCGGTTGGTGGTTTGCGCGGGGATCGGGTAGGCTCGGGTGAGTGCATGAACATACCCGGGAAGGACTGCCAGTCATGAGAGTTGTCGTTATGGGGGCGGGCGTGATCGGCGTCACCACGGCCTATTATCTGGCCAAGGGCGGGGCCGAAGTCGTGGTGCTCGACCGGCAATCCGGACCGGGGCTTGAAACCAGCTATGCCAATGCCGGCGAGTTGAGTTACGGCATGACCTCGCCCTGGGCTGCGCCCGGGGTGCCGGTGAAGGCGCTCAAATGGCTGTTCATGAAGCGCCGGCCGCTGTTCATCTGGCCGCTGATCAGCCCGACCATGTGGAAATGGGGCCTGCAGATGCTCGGCAACTGCAATGACGAGAGCTACCGGATCAACAAGGGCCGGATGGTGCGGATCTCCAATTATTCGCGCGACGTGATGCCCGATCTGATCGCCGAGACCAGGATCGAGTATGACGGACGGGCGCAGGGCACGCTGCAGCTGTTCCGCACCGCCAAGCAGATGAAGGATTCGAAAGCAGATCAGGAGATCCTGGCCGAGTATGATTCGCCCTATGAGGTGCTGGGCCGCGACGCCTGTATCGCGGTCGAGCCGGCGCTCGCCGAGGTGCGGGGCAAGTTCGTCGGCGGCTTGCGGCTGACCGCCGACCGCACCGGCGATTGCCGCATGTTCACCATGGCGCTGGCCGACAAATGCGCCGAAATGGGCGTCGAGTTCCAGTATGGCCAGTCGATCCGGGCGATTGCCGTGGAGAACGGACGGATCGCCGGCGTCGACACCGAGATCGCCGGGCGGATTACGGGCGACAATTATGTCTGCGCGCTCGGCAGTTATGGCCCGGGGCTGTTGAAACCCATCGGCGTCAATCTGCCGGTCTATCCGGTCAAGGGCTATTCGGTGACGCTGCCGGTGACCGACGACGCCTTCGCGCCGCAATCGACGATCATGGACGAGACCCACAAGGTGGCGATCACCCGTCTGGGCGACCGCATCCGCGTCGCCGGCACCGCCGAGATCGCCGGCTATTCCAACTGTCTCGGACCGCACGCGACCAACACGGTGAAACACGTGATTTCCGACCTGTTCCCCAAGGGCGGCGACATCTCCAAGGCGGAAGGCTGGACGGGGTTGAGGCCGATGACGCCCGACGGCACGCCAGTGCTGGGCCCCTCGCGCTACGACAATCTCTATCTCAATACCGGTCACGGCACACTGGGCTGGACCATGGCCTGCGGCTCCGGCCGCGCGGTGGCCGATCTGGTGCTGGGCAAGCAACCGGAGATTTCGTTCGAGGGGCTGACGGCGGCGCGCTATGGGTAAGGAGGCGCACCAGTTTCCGCGTCCGCGTTAACGCCAAACTGGCCGCTTGCGGGTTTTCATTGTAGGAGAACGCTTGCCAAGCTCCGGCACGGGATCAGATAATGCAGCAAGAACCATTCTTCGGCTTCAATTCCTATCACATCGCGCTGGCGGTCATCGGCGTGATCGTGATCCTGGCGCGGTGGCTGCCGCGGCTGGTCTCCAAACGCGAACCGGCGGCGGCGCCGCTGATGATCCTGTTTGGCGCCGGGGCGGCATGGCTTATTCCCGGAATGCCGACGATGCCCGACCCGCGCCAGGCGCCGCTGCCCTGGGAGTTGGTGAGCGAACTCACGGTGATCGTGGCGCTGTTCGGCGCCGGCATGCGCATTGACAGCCTGCGTCCCTGGAAACGCTGGATCCCGACGGTCCGCATGCTGGCGATCGCCATGCCGCTGACCATCCTGGCGGTGGCGCTGTTGGGGATGGGGCTTGCCGGGCTGACGGTGGCGGGCGCCATTCTGCTCGGCGCGGTGCTGGCGCCGACGGATCCTGTGCTGGCCGCCGATGTTCAGGTCGGTCCGCCGCATGAAGGCGAGGAATCCCCGGTGCGGTTCACCCTGACCACGGAAGCGGGCCTCAATGACGGGCTGGCGTTTCCCTTCGTCTATCTTGGCCTGATCGTCGCCGCCGAAGGGCTGTACCCCGGCGCATGGGCGCTCGACTGGTTCCTGCACGATGTCGTCTACCGGATTGCCCTGGGGATCGCCATGGGTTGGCTCGGCGGCAGGGTGTTGGGCTATGTCCTGTTCAAGGTGCCCAAGGGCGCCGTTCTCGCCGAAACCGGGTCCGGCGTGATAGCGCTTGCCGGCGTGCTGCTTTGCTATGGCTCGACCGAGCTGATCGAAGGCTATGGCTTCATCGCCGTCGCGGTGCTGGGGCTGACCTTGCGGCGGATCAAGGCGGAACACCAATTCCACCGGCAGCTGCACGATTTCTCCGAATCCATCGAGCACGCGCTGACCGCGCTGCTGCTGATCGCGCTCGGCAGCGTGCTGCCGATCCTTTTCACCGATCTGACATGGACGCATTTCGCGCTGGCCATTCTGCTGATCCTGGTGATCCGCCCGCTGTCGGGATGGATCGCGCTGTGGAAAACCGATCTGGGGCGGCGCGAAAGGGCGGTGATTTCCGTCTATGGCGTGCGCGGCATCGGTTCGATCTACTATCTGTGCTACGCGGGCAGCCACATGGAGTTCACCAACGAGACCCAGCTCTGGTCGCTGATCGCGCTGGTCATCCTGATGTCGACCATCCTGCACGGGTTCACGGTCGGTTCGGCCATGGACAGTCTGAATGAAGGTGAGCGCAGGGGCGTGTGAGGCGGGCGGCGTCAGCCGGCGTTCGGCTGAACGCGGCGCGGCAAGCCGGCATCACTCATAGGCATTCATCGTGTGCAATTCATATTCTGCCACGTCGTCGCCGTCCTGGTTCAGCACCGCGACGTGCCAGCGGACTTCGCCATACTCGTCGGTGCGGCGGGTCTTGCGCTTGACGGTGAGCTGGACAGAGATCGCGTCGCCCGGCGAGACCGGCTTCATGAATTTAAGCCCATCAAGGCCGGTATTGGCGAGCACCGGGCCGGGGTTGGGCTCGACGAACAGGCCGGCGGCGAAGGACAGAAGCAGATAGCCATGCGCCACCCGGCCGGGGAAGAACGGGTTGGCCTTGGCCGCCTCCTCGTCCATGTGGGCGTAGAAAGTGTCACCGGTGAAATGGGCGAAAGTCTCGATGTCCTCAAGCGTGACGGTGCGCGGGCCAGCTTCGATTGTGTCGCCGATCGAAAGTTCATCGAAAGTGCGGGTGAAAGGATGCACCGGTGATTTGGGCTTCGCCGCACCCTTGACCCAGGTTCCGGTGATGCCGGAGATGATGTCCGGGCTGCCCTGGATGGCGGTCAGCTGCATATAGTGCATGACGCCGCGGATGCCGCCCAGTTCCTCGCCGCCGCCGGCGCGTCCCGGACCGCCATGGATCATGTGCGGCAGCGGCGAGCCGTGGCCGGTGGCTTCCTTGGCGCTGTCGCGGTTGTTGACATAGATGCGGCCATGCGAGGCGCCGGCGTCGATCAGCAAGTGCCGCGCGACCGCCGGATCATGGGTGATCACCGAGGCCACCAGGCTGCCCTTGCCGCGGTTCATCAGCGCGCCGGCATGATCGAGATCGCGGTAGGGCATGAGCGTGGCGACGGGGCCGAAAGCCTCGACCGCATGCACGGCCTCGGCCGCGTCCGGATCGTCGCAAGCAAACAGCATCGGCGGCACGAAGGCGCCCTGGGTGCGGTCTGCACCATCGACCTCGAAGCTGTCGGGATCGCCAGAAAGCACACGGCATTCGGCGGCGATCTGGCGGGCCTTGTCGAGCACGTCGGATTTTTGGGCGGCGGAGGCGAGCGCGCCCATTCGGGTGGTTTCGAGCGCCGGATCGCCGATGCGGATTTTTGCGAGCTTGTCGGCAATCGCATCGCCGACCGCGCCCATCAGCGATTGCGGCACGATGATGCGGCGGATGGCGGTGCATTTCTGGCCGGCCTTGGCGGTGATCTCTCGCACCACTTCCTTGACCAGGATATCGAATTCCGGGCTGGATTCGGTGACGTCCGGGCCGAGCACGGAGGCGTTGAGGCTGTCCTGCTCGGCGACGAAGCGGACGCTTTTTTCGAGCAGCAATGGATTGGAGCGCAGCATCAGCGCGGTCCTGGCCGAGCCGGTGAAGCCGACCACGTCCTGGTAGTCGAGGTGGTCGAGCAGATCGCCCAACCCGCCGGAGACAAGCTGCACCGCGCCTTCGGGCAGGAGGCCCGATCCGATCATGCGGCGGACGCATTGCTCGGTGACGTGGCAGGTGGATGTCGCCGGTTTGACGATGGCCGGCATGCCGGCGAGCAGGGCGGGCGCGAGCTTTTCGAGCATGCCCCAGACCGGGAAATTGAAGGCGTTGATGTGGACGGCGACGCCCTTGAGCGAGGTGGCGACATGCTGGCCGACAAAGGTGCCGTTGCGCGAGAGCATTTCCAGCTCGCCGTCGACATAGATATGGCCGTCGGGCATTTCGCGGCGGCCCTTGGAGGCATAGACCAGCATGGTGCCGATGCCGCCGTCGACGTCGATCATGGCGTCGGGCGTGGTGGCGCCGGTGGTGTGCGAAAGTGCGTAGAGCTCGTCCTTGAACTTGCCGAGTTCCAGCGCCAGCGCTTTCAGCATGCGGGCGCGGTCGTGGAAGGTCATGGCGCGGAGCGCCGGTCCGCCTTTGGTCCGGGCGAAATCGATCATGGCCTTGGTGTCGAGCGAGGCCTGGCCGGCGATGGCGAGCGGCTTGCCGGTCACCGCACTTTCTATCGGGCGGGCGCCGTCATCGGCGGCAACCCAGTGTCCGGCCAGGTAGCTGTGCACATTGATCAAATCCATGTCATTCTCCTTCACGGCGGCCGGGCCGCCTTTTCTTACGCGCCCAGACCTATCGCCCGGACCTATCGCTTGAACGCGCGTGAGGCTGTCCAGGACCCGGGGCTTTGCGCGTCGATTGCTCCAAAGGCCGCGCGCATACGGTCGATGCCGGTCTCTTCGGCCCAGAACATCGGGCCGCCCAGGTGTTTGGGGAAGCCATAGCCCTCGGTCCAGACAATATCGATGGCGGTGTCGCTGTCAGCGATGCCTTGTTCGAGGATCAGATTGGCTTCGTTGACGATGGCCGCCATGATGCGCAGGACGATCTCGTCGGCGCTAAAAGTCTGCCCGCCGGTGGCGTGCTCCTGGCGCCACGCTGAGACCATGGCCTCAATCTCCGGGTCAGGTTCGCCCTTGCCGCCCGAATGGTCGTACCAACCCTTCTTCATCGGGCTGCCGCGGCCCTGACGGCCGAGTTCGCAGAGCCTGTCGGCGATATCGACGTAACGGCCCGGCCAGGTTCCGGCAGCGCGCTGGCGCTTGCGGTTGGCCCAGCTGATCTGCAGGCCGGTGAGGTCCTGCAATTCATAGGGGCCCATCGGCATGCCGAGGGTGCGCATGGCGGCGTCGACCTCGTAGGGCGAGGCGCCGTCGGCGACCATGTAGTCGGCCTGGCGGCGATAGGCAGAGAGGATGCGGTTGCCGATGAAGCCGTCGCAGACGCCGGTCTCGACCGGGATCTTGCCCAGGCCGCGGGCGAAGGCGAAGGCGGTGGCCATGGTCTGATCGGTGGTGACCGACGTTCCCACCACTTCGACCAGCTTCATGATGTTGGCGGGCGAGAAGAAATGCAGCCCGAGGAAACGGCCCGGACCGGGCAGGCCCTGGCTGATCACATTGGGATCGAGATAGGAGGTGTTGGTGGCGATCAGGGCCTCTTCCGACATCACCGCGGCAAGCTGGCTGAACACCGCACGCTTGATGTCGGGATCCTCGAACACCGCCTCGATGGCGATGTCGGCGTCGAAGGCCGCGGCGTAATTGGCGCCGGCTGAGAGATTGGCGCGGCGGGCTTCGGCCTTGTCACCGGTGATGCGGCCGGAGGCGAGATCCCTGGCGATGATGGCTTCGACCCGGCCGCGCCCGGCTTCCGCGCTTTCCACGTCGCGTTCGAGCAGGGTGACCCGGTGGCCGCTCGCGAGGCAGCTTGCGGCAATGCCCGCGCCCATCAACCCGCCGCCGACGATGACGGCATGGCTGATCCGGGCAGGTTCGTGTGCCTTGAGCCGGGCCGGGCGGGTGACCGAGCGGCTGGCGAAAAACAGCCGCCTGAGCGCGCGCGACTGGGCGCTGTCACGCAGCTCCAGATGAGTCTGCCGTTCGATTTTGGAACCTTCAGCGAAGGGCAGGGTGGCGGCGAGCGCGGTGGTTTCGAGCGCGATCATCGGGGCTTCCGCGCCCTTGGCCGATTTGGCGATCTCCGCCTTCAGCGCAGACAGATCGGCGTCCTCGACCGGGCGCCCGGAAGTGTTGACTGGTCGCTCGGGCAGGGAGTCCCGGAATGCGGCAAGGGCCGTCATCGGATCGCCCTCGAATATGAGATCAAGCCCGCCGAAATCCTTGAAGGCGCTCGCGTTCACCGGCTTGCCGCTGGCCGCCATGCGGGCGGCCTGCTCGAGCCCAA
>LADQ01000202.1 GCA_000961635.1 Hoeflea sp. BRH_c9
CGTTGACGATCCGTAAAACCGCATCGGCTGCCGCTGCCGCGCCTTCTGGGTCGAGCGGCCGCAACGCGGCCTCTGCCAGATCTGGACGCAGCGTCATACGGCCGCCGAAAAAGCGCGCCGGACGCAGGATGCCCGCGATCAGTTGTGCATCAGTTACGGTCGCACCCTCGCCTCCCTGCCCGTAACAGGCCGGCCCCGGCTGAGCGCCCGCGCTGGCCGGACCGACAGCGAGGAATCCGCCCGGATCAAGGGCCGCAATGCTGCCACCGCCCGCGCCGATCGTCGCCATGTCGACAGTGGCGGTGCGCACCGGCAGGCCGTCGATCATTAGTTGCGGCACTATGGGAACAGTCAAACCGGGCGCGATGGCAACGTCGGTGCTGGTGCCGCCCATGTCGAGGGTAATCGCGTCGCTGATCCCATTGCGCTGCGCGAACCACATCGCGGCACGTACCCCGGCGGCGGGACCGGAAAGCAGCAAGCGCACCGCGTTGTCCCCAGCTACTGGCGCCGGAAGAGTGCCGCCGTTCGACTGCATGATTTGCAACACGCCGCCATGACTCCGCGTTCTCAGCCCCTGATCCAGTCGCGCGACATAGCGCGACACCACCGGTCCGACGAAGGCGTTGACCACCGTCGTCAGGCTGCGTTCATATTCGCGGAATTCGGGCGAGACTTCGTGACTGACCGACAGGACCACTTCCGGTGCGCGTTCGCGGATCAGTGCGGCTAGGATTCGTTCATTAACCGGGTTGCGCCAAGCGTGCAACAGCGATATCGCAATTGCCTCTACCCCCTGATCCAACAACATCTGCACCGCGCTCCAGGCCGCTTCCTTGTCCAGCCGCGTTATAACCTCGCCCCGGGCGTCGATGCGTTCGCTCACTTCGGCAATCATGCGGCGCCGGATTGGCGGTTGTGGATGGCGATAGCGCATATTGAAAATATCATGATCGCGGTCGGCCCGCGCAAGAATCAATACATCGCGAAATCCCTGAGTGGTCAGCAGCCCCGTTGCTGCCCCTTGCCGCGTTAGAAGCGCATTCGTCGCCACGGTCGACCCGTGGGCAAGGCGGCGCACGCCTGCCAATGCCGCCCCGCTATCGTCGATCACGCCGAGCACCGCGCGTTCGACCGCATCGGGAGTCGAGGGGGTCTTGCCGGTAAGCAGAGTGCCATCCGGCAGCGCCATGACCATATCGGTGAAGGTCCCACCGATCTCAACGCCAATCCGGTCGGGATAAAAGCTGCCGTCCTTCATCAAGTCCCTTTCCAATGCTGCGTCGGCATTCGTATCGTATCTTTATACGATACGAATGCATCTTTATGCGACCACTGCAATCAGAACCCCGCTGCGATCGAATTTCAAGCCCCATTGTGCGACCATATGTTCTTGTGCAATGTTTTCGTCTCTTTTCGAGATATGAACCGCAACAATGAGAGATTCGCGATGATCCACGACAAAAGCGTAAAATGGCCGAATGGTGCGAAATGCGCCGTCATGATCACCTATGATTTCGATGCCGAAACCCTCTGGACGTCCCGCGATCCTAAGAACAAGGGCCGCCCCGGCGTGCTGTCGCAAGGCCATTATGGCGCGAAGGTCGGCGTGCCCAAGATTCTTGAAATGCTGTCCGAGGAAGAGGTGAAGGCAACGTTTTTTATCCCCGGCTGGGTCTGCGAGAACCACACGAGCCGGGTCGAGATGATTCTGAAGGAAGGACACGAGGTCGGCCATCACAGCTATTCGCATATCTGGGTTTCTGACGACCCAGCCGCTGAGGCTGAGGAGTTTGAGCTTGGCATGGAAGCGCTTGCGAAGGTCGGGGTGATACCCAAGGGTTTCCGCTCTCCCGCCGGGGAGGTTTCCGCCGGGTTGCTCGAAACATTAACCCGCCATGGTCTGATTTATGACACCTCTCTGATGGATGACATCAACCCCTACCGCCATACTTTGAAGGACGGCAGCAAGGGCCCTATCGAGCTGCCCTGGCACTGGAGTCTCGACGATGCGCCCTTTGCCATCTTTTCGATTGCGTCGCCGCGCCCGATCTTTACCAACAGCCATATTCTGGATATCTGGAAAACCGAATTCCGCGAGATCTATCGCTGGGGCGGACTGTTTGATCTAGTGCTGCATCCGCAAATCAGCGGACGGCCAAGCAGGATCGCCATGATCCGCGAGATGATCGCGTATATCCGGCAGTACCCGGACGTCTGGATCGCGACCGGTGCGGAAATCGCCGAGGCCTGGTCTAAGGCCGAGGAATAAGGCAATCAAACGTTCGGCACACGGACTTCACACTTGCCCATGGAGCGAGAGCCGCCATGGGCAAGCCGGAGTTTTGACGCCTTCAGCACCGCGCTTGCGGACACCGTAGACCTATTCGTTATTGCTTTAGCCGGAGAGCGCCGCCGCAGCCCCCATAGCCAGTGGGGCAAAGCTGCGGTGGAAATCCTCGATCGTCCATTCCGACAGCGAGCCAGCGATATGGACAGCCCCGACCGGCGTTCCGTCCGGTCCCTGGATTGCTGCGGCCAGTGCCAGCTCTCCCAACAACGCCTCTTCGGAGGCAAAGGCGTAGCCGTTTTCACGCGCCTCGCGCACCTTTTCGAACACGCCCTCGACAGTCACAGTCGTCCTGGGTGTGAGCGGCGTCATGTCGGAGCGTTCGAGAATGTCGTGCACCGTCTCATCCGGCAGAAGTGCAAGGCAGGCCCGCCCGCCCGAGGTTGCAAAGGTCGGCTGGCGCCGCCCGGACAGCGTTGCATAAAAGGTCTCCCGCTTGCTTTGCAGGCGGAAGGCATAGACGGTGCTGAGATTGTCATGCGCGGCGTCGAACAGGCTGAGGTCGATGCGTTCACCTGAGGCCTTGCGCAAATCCATCAGCACGGGCATAGCGCGTTCGATCAGCGTGTTGGATCGCAGATAGTCGAAGGAGCGATCCAGCAGCATCCGACCGAGCCGCAGATTGCCGTTGTCCATCTGCTCCAGATAGCCGCGCCCCAACAGGGTCTGACCGATGCGCTGCGCCGCGCTTTTATTGATACCCGCGGCTTGGGCGATCTCGCCCAACGACTTGGGGCCGGGTGCGGCGGCGAACCCCTCCAGCACATCGAGGGCGCGTGAAACCGATTGAAGCACGAGGCGGTCGTCGATAATCGGGAAACGGTGTGGCTGATCCATCTCGGTCCTCGGACAGTTGGGCGGCGCTTGCTATAAAAGGTTTCGAGTTCAAGTCGCGACACAAATTGCTCTCGGAACGCCCACCTAATGAATTGGTTCAGTGCGTCTAACCATATTTTGGTGACCCAACAATTAGTAAAAAGGTGGCAGTCTCAGGGCGTGTGGGCAGGAAGGTCGGCGGCGGGGGTGCCGAGATAAGCGGCAATCACCTCCTTGTTGTTGACGACCTCATGCGGTGTGCCCTCGGCCAGCTTTTTGCCGGCGTCAATGACAATGATACGGTCACAGATGTTCGTCACAGCTTTCATATCGTGTTCAACCAGCCAAACGGTGGTGCCAGCGTCGCGCACTGCCCGCAGGCAACGCACCATTTCTTCTGTCTCGGTGGGGTTGAGACCGGCGCAGGGCTCGTCCGCCAGCAGCAGCACTGGGCGGGTGGCGACGGCGCGTGCAATCTCGAGCTTGCGCAGATCACCCACGGTGAGCTCTCCGGCGCGGCGCTGCGCGAGATGTGCGATACCGGTCACGTCCAGCGCCTCCTGAGTGGTGCGTTCCACATTCTTGTCCCCGGGGCGACCGAACATCGCGCCGACACGCACATTCTCGGCCAGAGTCAGCGCTGGAAAAGGTTTGGCAATCTGGAAGGCCCGAGCCAATCCCAACTGGTTGCGACGATAGATCGGCATGTTGCCGAGCACCTTGCCCCGAAACGTGATGCTGCCCGATGTCAGCGGGTGATACCCGGTGATGAGGTTGAAAAGGGTCGATTTTCCCGCGCCATTCGGTCCGATCAGCCCGTAGATCGCACCATGCGGGATATCAAAGGAAACATCATCGATGGCGGTGAGGCCGCGGAATTTCTTGGTCACACCACGCCCGGAAAGAAGGATCTCGCTCATTCCGCGCCCCCCCGTGCGGGCTTGCGACCTGGCAGGCGCCAACGCGTACGCAGGATGCCTCCCGGCATGATGAGGATCACGGCGACGACGAGCGCCCCGGTGATCATCAAGTGAAGATCGAGGAATCCGCCCAACAACACCTGTGTGAGGAACAGGATCAGCGCCGCGCCGATAACGGGTCCCATCAGTGTACCAATGCCGCCGATCAGGCAAAACACGATCATGTTAAGGCTCCAATCCAGCCGAAAGACGCTGTAGGTCGTAAAGTAACCCAATGAATAACCATAGATCGCTCCGAGCAGGCCGACCATCACCGCCGACAGCACGAAGGCAGCCATCTTGTACCGTTCGGTCGGCACGCCGAGCATCATCGCCGTATCCTCGTCTTCGCGGATGGCCAGCAGAGCGTAACCGAAGCGTGATCGCTTGACCCACCAGGAGATCAACAGCAAAAGGCTCAATACAACGGCAAAGATATAGTAATAGAACCGCTCTACCGGCATACCAGAAGGCACCGGTGAGGGCAGGAAGACACCGATACCGCCTTGAAATATGGACACATTATTGACCAATTCAGCGACAACTTGGCTCACGCCGAGCATTGCGATGGCAAAATAGGTACCGCGCAGGCGTAGCAGCGGATAGGCGATCACGAGAGCAAAAAGCCCTGACAACAGCGCCCCGGCTATTACGGGCAGGACCATGGACCACGGACCGGAGCCCGCGCCGAAGATCATCCCCAGCCATGCGGCGGTAAAGGCACCAATCCCGATCGAGACGGTGTGCCCGAAACTCCAGTAGCCGGCATACCCGCCGAGGATGTTCCACGCTACGCCCAACCCGGCGGAGAAAAAGAAGATCTGCAACACGCGGATGTAATAGGGTCCCACCAGCATCGGCAACACAGCCACCAGAACGGCGGCAACAGCGGTCAGCAAGAGGATGACTAAACGGTTCATCTGCTCTCTCCGTATGGGTTGCCGAGAAGGCCTGTCGGGCGCAACAGCAGCATCAGCACCAGGACGAGGAACATCGCCGCCTGAGTCAACGCCGGGCCGAAATACTGGGCTGTGTAGGAATTGATGAGGCCAAGCAGCAGCCCGCCCACCAGCGCGCCTGCCGGGCTGCCGACGCCGCCCAGCACTACGACCATGAATGCGTTGAGCGTCCAGGCGACCTCTGAAGCAGCGGAAAAGGGCTGCACAATGCCGATAATCGCCCCCGAGGCCCCCGCAAGCGCGGCGCTGACACCGAAGGTCATCGCGTGGATCCGCTTTACATTCAGGCCCGACAGCGCCGCTGCCAGCGGTTGCTGCGCAACTGCCCGCATAGCCCTGCCGAAATGTGTGCGCGCCAGCAACAGCGTCAGTCCCAGCAGCAACACCATGCTTGATCCGAGCGCGACGAGGCGGACCATATCAACCCTAAAGGGACCAAGCGAGATGCTAAAGAAGGAATAGAAAGGCGTGATCGTCTGCACGTCGGGGCCGAACCAAAGTTGCAGCAAGTTGCGCAGAATCATCGCCATGCCGAAAGTCACAACTAAGGAGGCTTCCACCGAAGCACGCGAAATCGCCCAGTCGATGATGGTCCGCTGGTAGACCCAGCCGACCGCGAACAACAACGCGCCAACCGGCAACATCGACAGCAACGGGTCAAGACCAAGCTCTGTGTAGAAAAGCAGCGCCAGATAAGCCCCGGCGATTACGAAGACGCCATGCGTCAGGTTGACGATGCCGATAACGCCGAAAATCAGCGAAAACCCGACGGCTGCCAGCGCATAAATACCGCCCAGCATAAGCCCATTCAGAGTGGTCTGGAGAAAAAGTGTCATGTTGCTCCGGCCGATTGATCCTTGTCCCGCGCTGCGGGCCTTGTTCCGGGATCCGCAGCGCCATGGGGCGCTGCGGACTTTTGGACAACCTTAGGTACGCTCGTCCCAGAGCGGTGCGGGATAGATCGGCTCTGCCGATGCGTTTGTCTTGGGCGAGATGATCTTCATCGTGCCTTCCTGCCGCTGGATCAGCATCGGTCCCAACAACGAGGGATCGCCGTCACCGTCTTCGGTAAAGCGGACCTGGCCGTAAAAGCTCTTGAAGTCGAGCGCCGCGAGGGCGTCACGCACCGGATCGAGATCGAGCGTGCCAGCCGCCTTGGCTGCCTCAAGATAAGACAGGATGCACACCGCGCCGCTGGCCATGTGATAGGTCAGTTCACGGTCGAAATTTGCGCGGTAGTAGGCGGCAAAATCCGCCGCCGAACCGAAGTAATCGCCCGAGGTGTTGGCCGCTTCATCCCAATAGGTCTGGGCGACGACGGTGTTGGCGTATTTGCCAAGCGCTTTCTGGTAGGCCTCGGTCTGCGGCCCCAGCGTCTGGTAGAGCATCGGCACGTTTGTCTGAGACGAAATCATCTGCCGCGCGATCAGGATCGACGTATTGTCATGGGTGGTACAGACCAGGACGTCGGGCGTGTTGGCGCGGATGGTGGTGAGCACGTTGGAAACATCGCTCACCTCTGCAGGCAGCGCGATGGAATCAAGCACCTCTATCCCCGCCTCCGCAAGACTGGCGACTGCGCCATCGGCCTGAAACTTGGAGAAAGGATCGTTGGTGTAAATGATGCTGACCGTCTTAACCGCAGGGTCCAGTTCCTTGAACATGTTGACTGAGGATATGAACTGCCGCGTGGCGCGGGGGAAAATACCGAAAACCCGTTTGCGCCCCTGGGTGAAGATCTGGTCCGATCCGCCACCAGCCTGCACCATGATGCGCCCGGCCGTTTCAGTGATTGCGCAGGTGGGCAATACGATGGCGCTGCCAAAGGAGCCGAGGAAGAACCCCACCCCTTCATCCACCTGACGCTGGATCAGGGAAGAGGCGCGCGCCGGGTCGCTGGCGTCGTCGAAAAGGTTGAGCGCTACCTGGTAAGTGGTGCCGCCGATCTCGACGCCGCCCATTTCTTCGTTGATGAACTTGGCTGCGCATTCATATCCGCGAAGCACGTTCATGCCGGTTTCGGCCGCCTTGCCCGTCATGGGCACAGAGCCACCAAAAGTGATCATGTTTTCCTGTGCTACCGCCATTCGCGGCATAGCTCCAAGAGCGGCCAATGCCGCTCCACCCTTGAGAATTGTGCGCCTTTGCATATGTTTCACTCCTATTGTTGGTTTCATACCGCTCACGCGCCACATTCAGGCAACGCCGAGATAGGCCTCTTTCACTTTCGGATCGTTCAGCAATTCATGCCCTGTGCCGCTCTGCACCACGCGACCTTTCTCCAGCACATAGGCATAGTCGGCGATGGCGAGAGCCTGGTGCAGGTTCTGCTCCACCAGCAGGATGCTGATACCGTCGTTGTGCAAATCGCGGATCAGCCGAAAAATGGTCGAAACCAGGATCGGGCTGAGGCCGAGCGACGGCTCGTCAAGGATCAGCAGTTTAGGCGAAGTCATCAGTCCGCGCCCGATTGCCAGCATCTGCTGTTCGCCACCAGAAAGCGAACCTGCATTTTGCTGCCGACGCTCTTGTAAGCGGGGGAAACGGTCATAAACGTAATCGAGATTGTCTTTCAGACGGCGGCGCGAACGCGCGGTGTGTCCGGCGATCAGCAGGTTTTCATGCACGCTGAGTTGCTCGAACACCAACCGCCCCTCGGGCACCAAAGCAAGTCCGCGCTCGACCACCTCATGCGCGGGTAGGCCAAGGATATCAGCTCCGTCAAAGCGAATATGGCCCTTGCGTGCGCGGCGCGCGCCGGAGACAGACAATACACTGGTGGTCTTGCCGGCGCCGTTGCCACCGATCAACGCCGTGATGCCGCCGTTGGAGACATCGAAACTGCAATCTTGCACCGCCTGCACGCCCCCGTAGTCAAAGGCGAGACCTCTGACCTCGAGCAATGGGGCAAGGTGGGACGCCTGTACGGGTCCGGCCATTATCTGCGCTCCAATCTCTCACAACCATATTGCTATTCAATACGCTCGCACTGTTATCGTTGCTTTATCGATCAGTCCTGTCAAGTATTTTTAATGCAGTCAATATGACCACATAGGCTTGACCCACCCCCGAATATCGGCAACATCCGCCCCAAAACACCGGTATTTATTGGAAAACACATGACCAGACGTGCCGCGACGATCGACCTGAACGATCTGCCATTCGATGCTGAACGAATTCTTGACGGGCTCCGCAGCTGGATCGAATGCGAAAGCCCTTCCCATGACACAGCTGCCGTCAATGCCATGATGGACCTTGCTCAAACGGAGCTGTTCATGATGGGGGCCGAGATCACACGCATTCCCGGTCAGCCCAGGGCTGCGGATTCCATTCTCGGACGCTTTCCCCATCCCGAACCAGACAAGCCGGGTATTTTGATCCTGGGGCATCTCGACACGGTCCATCCGCGCGGTGCGATGGCATGGCGGCGCGATGGCGAGCGGTGTTACGGGCCGGGAATTTTCGACATGAAAGGCGGCAACTATATCGCGCTGGAGGCAATCCGGCAGTTGCAGGCCATCGGTCATGTTTCCGCCCTGCCCGTCAGCGTTTTCTTCACAGGCGACGAAGAAATCGGCAGCCCCGCCACACGCCGCCTGATCGAATCAGTTGCGGCGCGTTACAAGTATATTTTAGTCCCCGAACCGGCACGCCGCGATGGCGGGTTGGTGGTCGGACGTTTCGCGATCGCCCGCTTTCGCGTCACAACACTGGGCCAACCCAGCCACGCGGGCCTTCGCCTCAGCGAAGGGGTGTCGGCCATCCGCGAAATGGCCCATCAGATCATCGCCATTGAATCGATGACGAACGAGAATACTTCGTTCAGCGTTGGGATTGTGAATGGTGGCCAGTGGTCAAACGTCGTTTCGACCCGCTGCGAGGCGGAAGTGCTAGTCGCCGCCACCACCGATGCGCACCTCGCTAATGCCTCGGACGCCATGCAGAACCTCAGCCCGCATGGCCCGACCAAGGTCGAGGTCGTGCCGGGACCGCTGCGCCCGGTGTGGAACACCAAACCGATCGATCGGGCAATTTATGATATCGCGGCCGAGATTGCAGCCGAACAGGGGTTTGAGGTGCCTGCACAGCTATCGGGCGGCGGGTCTGACGGGAATTTCACCGGCGCAATGGGTCTGGCGACGCTCGATGGTCTCGGTCCGCGCGGCGAGGGACCGCATACGCTGGAGGAGCATATCTTCATCGACAGCCTGCCAGAACGCGCGCGTCTCATCGCCGGATTGCTCGACCGCCTAGCCTAGCGGGTCAGGCGAGGGTGACGCCATTGCCCCCCCGGGCAGCCTGCGTCAGTTTGGCATCTAGCGAGGCGTTGGTGCGCGGATAAGATTTCAACGTTTTGCATCTATGCGACCGGGATCGAAAATAGGTTGATTGATCCAGCATGCCGCACAAACATAACGCCTGCCGCCGCCATCACATCGGTAAGATGAAGTTCAAAGTGACGAACTGGGCGGAGTATGAGGCGGGCCTTCGCCGCCGTGGCAGTATGACCCTTTGGATAACGCCGGACGCGCTGGCGGGCTGGGCGGCCCCACGTCGCAAGACGAGAGGAGGCCAGCCGCTTTACTCTGATCTGGCGACCGAAACCACGCTGATGCTGGGTATGGTATTCGGATTGCCGGATGGCAGCGTTCACCTCATCAAGGCCAAAGAAGTGCTGGTTGCGCAGCCGCGCCAAAATCCAGCGCTCGACCAGCAAAACAGCGCCCTCAACCTTTGCCTTGTCTTTTGGCTTTCCAGGCCGCGCCGGAACGATGGCGGTATCGTAATGTGCTGCCATATCACCATAGGTGCGATTGATCTCAGGATCGTAAAAACAGGCCTTGGTGACGCCTGCCTTGAGATTGTCCGGAACCAGCTGCGCAGGCACACCGCCGAAGAACTCAAAGGAACGCACATGGCTGGATATCCAGCGAAGGCGGTCAGACGACGAAACTTGAAATGTGATCCCTGTGCGCATGACAATGAATCGCATGCCGCCGCCCGAAAGGGAATCCCCAAAGGACTCTTCTGTCAGGCGCTATCCACTAGGTTGATTGGTCCAGCATGCCGCACAAACATAACGCCGCCCGCCGCCATCACATCGGCAAGATGAAGTTCAAGGTAACGAATTGGGGTGAATATGAAGCGGGCCTTCGCCGCCGCGGCAGTATGACCCTTTGGATAACGCCGGAAGCGCTTAGCGGCTGGGCTGCCCCACGACGCAAGACGAGAGGAGGCCAGCCGCGTTACTCTGATCTGGCGATCGAAACCACGCTGATGCTGGGTATGGTATTCGGATTGCGTTTGCGCCAGAGCGAAGGGCTTCTGAGTTCGGTGCTTGACATGATGGGATTGGATTTGCCTGCGCCCGATCACACCACGCTCAGCCGCAGGGCCAGAACCTGGAAGCCATCGGCCAGAAGCAACGACCGGCAGCATGTGGTTGACGGACCCATTCACGTTCTGGTCGACAGTACGGGGCTCAAGGTCTATGGCGCCGGCCAATGGCTGGAAGAAAAGCAAAAGCACGGAGCGAAGTCCCGGCGTGGCTGGCGAAAACTGCATCTGGCTGTTGATGCCGACAGTGGCGAGATCATTGCCCATAGCCTGACAGATCAGGAAACCGGCGATGCTTCGCAGCTGGAGCCGTTGCTGGATCAGATCGACGATGAGATCAATCAGTTCACCGCTGATGGAGCCTATGATGGCTATCCAACCTACGACGCTGTTCTCCGTCACACCGCAGGCGCAAGGGTGGTCATTCCACCGCGCTCGAACGCTGTTGAACGGCCGAACACCGCATCCTGCCAGAGAGGCGACCACATCTCATCCATGCAGATAGACGGCCGGCTTAAATGGCAGGCAACTACCGGTTATGGCAAACGAGCTTTGGTTGAAACCGCGATGGGTCGATACAAGGGCGTCATTGGACCGCGTTTGCGTGCTCGGTCATTCCTTGCTCAACAGACAGAGGCTGCGATCGGGGTCACCGTTCTGAACCGAATGCTCGCTTGCGGGCGCCCGAAATCCGTTCGTTGCGAGGCATCGGCGGGAGCAACCAAATAAGCCTGCCGATCAAGGACCGAATACCGCACATTTGCTGATCCACGCACCAACGCCCCGCTTCTACATTACCTCCCCGGCGCTGACGGCCAAGCAATTGGGACCAATCGTAAGAAGCCATTGGGCAATCGAGAACAGCCTGCACTGGGTCATGGACATGGTCTTTCGCGACGACGAATGCCGGATACGAACAGAACACGCACCAGCCAATTTCACCACTCTCAAGCCCATGGCCCACAACCTCATCCGAAAGGCCCCCGGAAAGGACTCACTGCGCCTGAGACGAAAAGTTGCCGCCTGGGACGACGATTTCCTTGCAAGCATCATAGCCAGATGACTGCTTCACCCGATTCCCCTGGTGGGAGAGAAAAAGGTGGACAGAGGAAAAGTCGGTCAATTTCTAATGAAATTCAACACGATAGTCTTAGCTGGCTACCCCCCTATCGCACCATTCCGGTGACGCCCGCCTGTTCACGGCAAAAGAAGAAGATCGCGCAGCAGGTTCGGTCCACCGAAACCGCCCGATTTGGAAATTATGGCCGTGCCCGCCATTCGTCCGCCGATGATCCGCGACAGGGGCAGGCCGGGCCCAATTTCACCAACACAATCGAGCGCATCCGCGCCCGTTTCGGCAAGAAGAATCGTCAGGGTGTCACCGCCCGTGACCAGCAACGCGCTTCCATCAACGGGCGGCATAAGTCTGCCAAGGACGGCAGCCAATGCTGCGCCGGTTTGAGCGCCGGTCTGACAATTGGGCACCGGATCAATAAGCTGCGGTGTCGCAGTGCAAGGCGCAAACGCACCTACATCCGGGACGGCGCTGACTTGGCCTTTCAGCATCCGCGCCTGCGCGCGGGTAACAGGGTGGTTCGTTCCCAGAACAATAAGACCAATTGACACGCGCGACAGAGGCGCAAAGGGTGCCGCAAGCGCTTGCGCCAAACCCCGGCTTCCAGCCCAAAGCACTCCGGGCTGACCCTGCCACCGCTGTACCGCGGTTCGCAGATCATCCTCCGTTTCGGCATTAATCACGACAAGATCAAGGCCGGGCGCATGTTCGGGGATCAGCGCGGCAAAGGCCCGTCGTAGATCGTCCGGCCCGGTCTGCCGCCACCCCCCCGAGCGGGTTTTAACAAGTTGGCGGCCATCCTTGGTGATGCGCCCCATCTGGGGAAAGGCGGGCGCAAAAACACAACGATCAAAGCCCCCTGCCCGCGCAAGCGCAAGCGCCTCGGCTAAAGGGTGGCCCCGCAATACACTGTCGACTTTTTTGAACCAAAGCGTCGGCGCGCACCCCTCCCCTTTCAGAGCGGCGTGCGCCGCCGCCACCCGCGCCATTGCCGCAACCTGGTCCAGATCACGGCTTTCGGAGCTGAACGTCAGCTTGTCCGCAGTGGGTCCTACAGGATCAAGCACCAACCGTACGGGATCATCCGGCGTGGCAAAGGGGGCCGCTGCATCCAGTGCGCCCGTCAGATCGTCCGCTATGATCCGCAGCCTCATGCGCCATCCGCCCCCACCGGCACCACATCAACCCGCAGTCCGTTCCGCTCCAACACCACCAGCCGGTCGGCCGGAAGACGCGAGTCGGTGATTAGATGATGCATGTCAGTGATACGACCAAAGCTGCAAAACGTGCGGCTAAAGATTTTTGAGCTGTCGGCCAGAAGAACTGGGCGGTCGGCGGCGGCAATGATGGCGCGCTTCACCTCGGCCAGTTCGATCGAGGTATCCGACATCTCACCTTCAGACAGCGCATGCGTGCCGACAAAGGCCAGATCAGCGCGCAGACGGCGGATGTAATGCAGCGTATCAATACCGAGCAAGGTGCTTGTCCCGGCGCGCACCACGCCTCCCGTCACAAGAACCGTGATCGCCGGGCTTTCCGACAGGATCGCCGCAATGGTGAAATCGTTGGTAATCGCTGTAAAGGCCACGCCCCGCTCGCGCGCTATCCGCGCCGCGGCGGCTGTTGAGGTGCCGCTATCAAGGATCACCGTTTGCCCCGGCTGGATCAAATCAGCCGCCCGCTGGCCGATCACTCCCTTGGCCACACTTTCCACCTCGGACGCAATCTCACGCTCTAATTCCCTCCCCGAAAGGCGGTTGGTCAGCAACGCCCCCCCATAGGTGCGTTCCAGATAGTTCTGTTCACACAGGTAATCCACATCGCGCCGCAGCGTCGAGACCGAGACGCCAAGCGCCTGAGACATCTCTTTCAGACCCGCCGCCCCATCCCGTTGCAACAATTCGATAATCCGCGCTCGGCGCAAGGCTGGCAGCATTGTTGGTTTCCTCGTTGAAAGAGCAGCTTTCATCAAATCCCGAGATTTTTCAATATGTCTCAAATATCAAAAAAAGCTCACGATGTCTTCCAACATGTAGCACAACATGCCAATATGCTTCATACGGCGTTGGAAACAGTCCCGTTTCGTGCCGTCTTTGGATTTGGGAGAATCTCATGCGGAACTATCTGAAAGGCGCCCTTGTTGGTGCCGTTGCCATTCTGACGACCACCGTTGCCTGGGCCGAGAACCCCGACATCGGTGTGATCGTGCCCACGCTGGATGCACAATTCTGGAACTCGTATGTCGAGTTTATGAAAAAGGGCGCAGACGAACTTGGTGTCGATCTGGTGGTGCTGAATGCCAACAACAAGCCTGATCAGATGATCAAAGGGCTTGAGGATCTGGTGGCGCAAGGCGTGGATGGCATCATCTACACCCCCTATTGGGCAACTGCCGTTCCCGGCCTGACTATGGCCAAGGATGCAAACATTCCGGTCATCCTGACCGACAGCTATGCCGATTTCCCTCCGCAAGACGCGTTATTCCCGAATTATCTGGCCTTCGTCGGCCCGTCTGACCGCGATGCCGGCAAGCAGATGGCCGAGGCGCTGTTTGCCAAGCTGGAGCCCGCCGCCGATGGCAAGAAGCATATCGCCGCGGTCAATGGCACCGCAGGTACCTCGGTCGCAATCGACCGCCGCGCCGGCCTGCAAGACGCACTTGACACCCACCCCGAAGTGGTTGTGGCGGGTGAAGTTGACGGCAACTTCGTGCGCGACACCTCGCAGACCGTGTTTGAAAGCCTGTGGCAGGGCAACCCGGATGTGCAGGGGGTTTGGGCTGCTAATGGCGGCACGGCAACCGGGGTCATGGCGGCGATCACCAATGGCGGCAAAGTACCGGGCAAGGACATCATCGTCGTCGCGATGGACCTAAATCCCGAAAACGTGGATGCGGTCGAAAAGGGCGAACTTTTGTTCGATATCGGCGGCCACTGGCTGCAGGGAGGCTTTGCGTTGGTGATGATGTATGATCATTTGAACGGTCACGACGTGCCTGCCGACAAGGCAAACGTAAAGTTGGACTTACTGCCGCTGACACAAGACCGCGTGGCTAAGTTCCGCACCGATTTCCCCGGTGGAGTGCCTGTCTATGACTTCAAGGCCCACTCCAAAACCTACAATCCCGATGCCGGAACCGCCGTGTTCGAGATGAAATACAGCGACTGATTTCGATTAGGATGATGGGCAGGGGGCTGCTTGGCCCCCTGCCCTAACCCCCATCGTCCGTAAGGAGTTTTGCCAATGCTGTCCGCCCGGCAGATCAGCAAATATTTCGGTGCATCCCAAGCCCTGCACGAAGTATCCGCCGATTTCCACCCCGGTGAGGTGGTGGGTCTGGTCGGCGAGAATGGCGCGGGCAAATCGACGCTGCTAAAGGTTCTTGCCGCCGTTCACCCCCGTTCGGGGGGGCTGTCCACGCTGGAGGGGAAACCCTATGCCCCGCACGACCAGCGCGCGGCGGAACGCGCCGGGGTGGCGCTGGTGTTTCAGGAATTGAACGTCAACCGCTGCCTCAGCATCGCCGAGAATATCATGCTGGGCTATCTGCGAAAGTATCGGCGCTTTGGCCTGATCGACTGGCGGCGCTTGCACGGCGACGCGCAAGTCATCCTTGACCGCATCGGCGCCGATTTCCGGGTGACCGACGATATCGAGACGCTGGACCTTGGCCAGATTAAGACCATTGAGGTTGCCCGCGCGCTGGCCACCAAACCACATTTTATCTTCTTTGACGAAAGCACCGCCTTTCTCAACCATGGCGAGGCGGTGCGCCTGATGATCGTGATCCGCGAGTTGAAATCCCAAGGCATAGGCATCGCCTTCGTCTCGCATCACCTGAACGAAGTTTTCGAGATTTCGGACCGGCTGATCGTTCTGAAAGACGGTGCTTTGGTTGGCGACTGGCCCACCAAGGATATGACCGAGGAACGTCTCGCTGAATTGATGGTCGGGCGTGAGATGGTCGGTGGTCTATTTCCCCCACGCGCATGCGGACCGACCGGCACCACTCGGATCGAGATGCATGGGGCCGTGACCGCGTCGGGTATGGGACCGGTTGATCTGGAAGTTGCAGGGGGTGAGGTGTTCGGGATTGGCGGTCTGAAAGGCTCGGGCGGGGATGCGATCCTTGCTGCTATTGCGGGGATCAAGCCGCTGACCACTGGCGAGATGCGCCTGAACGGCTCGCCCTACCGACCCCGGCATCCGGCCGAAGCTTGGCGCGCAGGTATCGCCCATCTGCCGGGTGACCGCACTGGTGAAGGCGTGATCACTGACTTTTCGCTGCTGGAAAACCTGACGCTGGCCTCGCGCCCCAAGCGTGCGGGGATCTTTTCTGATCAGGCCCGCATGGCCGAGATTGCCTCGGCGCAGATCACCGCCCTTGGCATCAAGACCGCCGGACCCGAGGCCGCTGTCAGCTCGCTGTCGGGGGGCAACATGCAAAAGGTGCTTTTGGGCAAATGTCTGGCGGTCACGCCCACCCTCCTTTTGCTGAACAACCCCACGCGCGGCGTCGACATTGGCGCCAAGGCCGAAATTTACCGCATCATCCACTCTCTGACTACCAAAGGTCTGGCAGTGCTGATGGTCACCGAAGACCTGCCCGAACTTCTTGGCCTGTCCGATCGGGTGATCGTCACGCGAAATGGCCGCATCTCGCAGACGTTTGAGCGCGGAGCACAACTGAATGAACAAGAGGTCGTCAAATGGATGATGTGACAGGCAAATCCAGCCACGCCCCCACACCGCGCCGGTCGGCCATCGATCGGCTGCGACAGTGGTTTCCGGTTGGGCTTCTGGCACTGCTGTGTCTGGGGTTTGCGCTGTCGTCTGACCGGTTTTTATCGGTGAACAACGGCCTGATCATCTTGCAACAAAGTGCCGTGCTGCTGGTGGCGGCGGCGGCGATGACTTTTGTCATCGTCTCAGGCTCGATCGACCTTTCGGTCGGCTCTATCGTAGCGCTTTCGGCGCTAGGGGCGGCAGCTTTGGCGGGCCCGATGGGGGCTTGGGCGATTCTGCCCGCCATCGGCGTTGGCCTTGCTTGCGGGTTGGTAAACGGGTTGCTGTTTGCCTATGGCAAGATCCCGTCGTTCATCGCCACGCTTGGCACGATGGTGATCTTTCGAGGGCTGGTGCTTTTGTACACCAAAGGCGCGCCGGTCTCGATTTCCGACCGGGGTTTTCTGCTGTTCTACACCAGCCGCACCTTTGGCATACCAAACGCCGTGCTGATCGCCATTCTGGCCATGATCGTGGCCGCCATAATCTTTAACCAAACTGTTTTCGGCCGCGAGGTGCGTGCCGTTGGCGGGGGTGAGCGTGTGGCGCTACTGTCGGGCATCAGGGTGAGCCGGGTCAAACTGTGGGTTTTTGTGCTCTGCGGGGGGCTTTGTGGTCTGGCAGGCCTATTGCAGGCTGGGAGAACCATGGCCGCCACCGCGCAACTGGCCCAGGGGCTGGAGCTTGACGTGATCGCCGCCGTCGTGGTCGGCGGCACGCCCCTGACCGGGGGCATCGGGCGCATAAGGGGCACGGTCTTGGGTGTACTGATCATCGCCATCCTGTCGAATGGCATGAACATGACCGGTGTTGACCCCTATCTTCAGAACATCTTCAAGGGGCTGGTCCTGATCGTCGCTGTTTTCCTGACCATCGACCGGTCCAAAATCTCTGTCATCAAGTGAGGCAATTTCCTGTGCAACATCCCGTTCTTGCCATCACCCTGGGCGACCCCGCCGGCATCGGCCCCGAAATCGCTCTGAAGGCGGTGGCGCGTCTGAAGGACCGAACCGATGCCGGCGAATTTGCGCTAGTGGTCATTGGTGATCCCGGTGCCCTTGGCCGTGCGGGCAGTCTTTTGTCGCTGCCCTTGCCACCAGTAATTACCGAAGGTGATCTGCCGGGCCTTGTGGGCGCAGCGATACTACCCACGCCCGCGCCGCAGAACGCGATTCAATGGGGTGAGATTTCCGCCGCAGGGGGCGAGCAGGCCTATCAGGCGGTGGCCATCGCCACACGGCTTGCCCTTGCAGGCACGGTTGCGGGCATTGTCACAGCGCCCCTGAACAAAGAGGCGCTGCACATGGCCGGGCATGATTTTCCTGGCCATACCGAGCTTTTGGCTAGTCTCACCGGCGTGACAGGCAGCGTGATGATGCTGGCCCATGGCGATTTTCGCGTAAGCCACGTCTCGACCCATTGCGCGCTGGAAGAGGTGCCAAAACGCGCCACGACTGACCGTATCAGGCGCGTAATCGACCTGACGCTTGCCACATTGCGCCAACTTGGCATCGACAGCCCGCGGATAGCAGTTGCCGCCCTGAATCCCCACGCGGGCGAAGGTGGCATCTTTGGCCGCCACGACATCGACGTGACAGAGCCCCTGGTGCGCGATTATGTTGCACGCGGTGAGCGGATTTTTGGCCCAGTGCCGGGTGACACCGTGTTCGTCAAACTGCGCGGCGGCGATTATGATGCCGTCATCGCCATGTATCACGATCAGGGCCATATCCCGGTGAAATTGCTAGGGTTCAGTGTTGATCCGGCAACGGGGCGGTGGACCTCGCTTAGTGGGGTGAATGTAACGCTTGGCCTGCCGGTGATCCGCACATCCGTCGACCACGGCACCGCCTTTGATATTGCGGGAAAAGGCACCGCCGATGAGACCAGCCTGATCGAGGCGGTCGATTACGCATTGCAGCTTGCCGCGCCAAAAGGCGCGCAGTGACCAGACGAAAGGAATGACATGACCGATTTCAGTAAAATGTGGGTTGGCGGCAAATGGTTGGCGGGCGATGCGGGCATCCGCACGGTTTTCAGCCCGACGGATGGCACGAAAATCGCCGACGTGCCCGAGGCAAGCGCGGATCAGGCCGCCGCCGCGATTGACGCCGCACGCCACGCCCAACCGGGCTGGGCCACCTTGTCGCCGCTGCAACGCGGCCAGATCATGCACCGCATTGCCGCCCTGATCCGCGACCATGCAGCCCCTTTGGCGGAACTTGTGGTGCGCGAACAAGGCAAGACTATTTCCGAAGCGAGGGGTGAGGTTGGCGGTGCCGCCGAGTTCTTCACCTATTTCGCTGAATTCGCGCGGCGTATTCAGGGCGAGATATTCCCCTCGGACGCGCCGGGCGAACAGATCTGGATTCAGCGCGTGCCGGTGGGCGTGGTCGTGGGAATTATCCCTTGGAATTATCCCGCAGCACTGGTTAGCCGCAAAGTGGCCCCTGCGATGATCGCCGGGAATGCGATCGTGCTGAAACCGCATGAGGAAACGCCGCTGTCGGCACTGTACATGGCGCGGCTGTTCGAGGAGGCCGGGGTTCCCGCAGGCGTGGTCAATATCATCACCGGCGCGGGCAACACCGTTGGCGCGGCGCTGACCGCGAACCCCGGCATTGACCTTGTTACGATGACCGGATCAGTGCCGACCGGCAAGGCGATCATGGCGGCAGTGGCGCATAATCTGGTGCCCGTCTCGCTGGAACTGGGCGGTAAGGCACCGTTGATCGTGATGGAGGATGCCAACCTTGACCTTGCCGTCGCTTCGGCTGTCACCTCACGCTTCATGAATTGCGGGCAGGTTTGTATCTGTAATGAGCGGATGCTGGTGCACGAAGCCGTCTATGACGATTTCATGGCCCGTTTCATTGCCGCCACCAAGGCGCTGAACGTGGGCGACCCGATGCTCGATAGCACCGATATCGGCCCCAAGGTCTCGGGCGTGGAACTGGACAAAGTTGAACGCATTACTAAGGCTGCGATCGCCCAAGGGGCAAAGCCTCTGCTGCGCGGGGGGCGGCCCGACAAGGCCCCGGTTGAGGGCGGCCATTGGTTACTGCCAACCGTGTTGGGTGATGTGACCGCCGATATGGCGATTATGCGGGATGAAATCTTTGGTCCCGTGGTGCCGGTGATGCGGGTGTCCTCCTTCGAGGAGGCGCTGGAGATTGCCAACGACAGCCGCTACGGCCTGTCTGCCTATCTATTCACCAACGATTTTACGCGAATCATGCGGGCAGTTCAGGATGTGCGCTTTGGCGAAATTTACATCAATCGCATCGGCCCCGAATCGCTGCAAGGCTATCACACCGGCTATCGCAACTCCGGCCCCGGTGGCGATGACGGGATCCACGGCCTTGACGCCTATCTACGCAAAAAGACAGTTTACGCGAACTACTCGGGCAAATCGCCGGTTGGCCTGATGCCTTGGGATGGTCGGTGTTCAGTCCCGGCATCTGGTGGATCAAATTCAAGATGAATCTGTCCGGCTCTGAAGTCCAGATGTCACTTAGCAATTAATCGGGTTCTTCCTCATATGTGGAACGGCCCGGTTGGCAAGGTATTCTTTGCGCAGATCTCCGTCGGACGGTGCAGCCATATACTACCAGACGTCTTTTCTGGTCTCAGTACACACAACCGCATATGGGGAGTTTGCGGTGATTGAGTTGGATTTTGATCGCGAGCATAAGTGTATGCGATTAGACGATCTCCGCATCGCCTTGAGGTCTAAGTGTCGGTCCACAAAGAAGTTGAATGATATGAATCGTTTGTGATTCCATGCAGTTGATTTGATTCGACGAGGGCATGGAAGCGATGTGGACGAAGGCGAACCGCGGGAAATACAATCGAGATGGGCTGCGCTATCCGAGCGACTTGACGGATGCGGAATGGGATCTGGTCGAGCCTTTGATCCCCCCTGCCAAGCGCGGTGGCCGCAGGCGTGAGGTCGACGTGCGCGAGGTTCTCAACGGCCTGCTTTATGTTCTCAGCACCGGCTGCCAATGGCGGGCGGTGCCGAAAGATCTGCCGCCGAAGAGCACCCTGTTCAGCTATTTCGACCTGTGGAACTGGGATGGCACACTCGGTCGTATTCATCAGGAACTCTACGTGAAATGCCGTGAGGCGATGGGGCGCGAGGCCAGTCCGACGGCAGCAATCATTGATAGATACCGTAATGGGCGGGCCGCGACCTGCGGCGGGGGTTGATCAGTGTTCCTAACGGAAGTGTAGTCAGCAACTGGGAATGCCAACTCACATTAGCGGGAGACTATCATGGACTTTTATCTCGGAATCGACGTATCGCTGGAGCTTTCAAGCTTATGCGTCATGGATCAGACGGGAAAGATCTTGCTTGAGACGAAGGTGGCCAGTGAGCCGGAGGCGTTGATTGCATTTATCCGCACTTTCTCTACGCCTATTACGCTGGTCGGCCTGGAAGCCGGACCTTTATCGCAATGGCTGCATGCGGGTTTGACGGCTGCGGGCATTGATGTGGTCTTGATGGAGACCCGGCATGTCAAGGGGGCGCTGAAAGCGATGCCGGTCAAGACAGATCGACGCGACGCCCAAGGGATTGCGCAGTTGTTGCGGACAGGTTGGTATCGGCCAGTGCATTGCAAATCCGCTTCGGCGCAAGAGGTTCGGGCACTTCTGACCGCGCGCAAACTGCTGCTGACAAAAGTGATTGATCTCGAACTCGGACTTCGCGGCGTGTTGCGTGGCTTTGGCCTGAAAATGGGCAAAGTGAGCCGAGGGCACTTTGCCGAGCGGGCGCGCGCGATGGTTGACGGAAATCCAGTGCTGGAGCACGTCACGCAAGCGATGCTAGTAGCGCGAGAGGCATTGCAGGCCGAGATGGCGAACCTTGATCGGCGTGCCCGCGACCATGCGCGCAATGACGCAACATGCCGGTTGCTCATGACAGTTCCTGGCGTGGGCGCTCTGACGGCATTGACTTTCAAATCCGCGGTCGATGATCCAACGCGGTTTCGCTCATCAAAGATGTTGGGGCCGCATTTTGGCTTGACGCCTTCAAAGCATCAATCCGGGGAGACCGATATCACCGGCTCAATAACGCGGGCGGGCGACGCAATGGTGCGCAGCATTCTCTATGAGGCAGCGACTGCCTTGTTGACGCGAGCGCAAAGCTATTCGAGCCTTAAATCCTGGGGCATGGCGGTGATGAAAAGGCGCGGATTGAAACGTGCAACGGTCGCGGTGGCTCGAAAGCTCGCAACGGTTCTCCATCGGATGTGGATGGATGGTGTGCCGTTCCGCTTCGGCAAAGAAAGCGCTCCCGCAGGTGCCTGATGGGTCGCAAGAGAAGCAGGTGCCTGATGGGTCGCAAGAGAAATAGATGAGGCTTGGGTCGGGCCCTTAGGCCCTGCTCCCCGAGGTCCCGTCGCCGGGACGCGGACCCCGATGACGCCGACGCTCTGCGAGTGAACTCGATGAATACGAGAAGCACGTTCGATAGATGGGTGCGCGGGTTCCTTCTAACAGGTATGATGTGGCGGCATCTCGTCGACCACGGACGGAAGCATGAAACCGGCGGCAGGCGACAAAAAGGGACTTGACCAAACCAGGCCCATTACGGAAGTCAGAGCGTCAAAGGCGCGGAAAAAGGGGGCGTTGCATCGACCCGGGCGGGTATGATGCGGGGAAAAAGGTCAAGGGCAAGAAGCGCCATATCCTTGTTGACACAGTAGGTCTGCTGCTGCACGCACTGGTTCATCCGGCCGACATCCAGGACCGTGATGGCGGCCTGCTGGTTCTGAAGACGCTGTTCGGCCGCTATCCGTTCCTGAAGAAACTCTTTGCGGACGGCGGCTATCAGGGGCCGGTCTTCACAAAGGGTCAGAGGAAAGCCATGCCCGGACTGGCGACCGAGATCGTCAAGCGATCCGATGCAGCCAAGGGTTTTGAGGTTCTGCCGAGACGCTGGGTGGTCGAGCGCACTTTCGCATGGCTGGGACGATGCCGCAGGCTGTCCAAGGACTTCGAGAACCTGTCGCGCAACGCGCTCGCATTCCTCAAACTCGCCTCTATCCGCCTCATGCTGCGAAGGCTCTGTTCAAATTGAAGAACTTTCCGGACCGACTCTGAGAGCCAACAAGGTCTTGGAGCGCCGTATCGCTCATCTTCTCAAGCGTCGCCCGGGTCGCCCGTCAACCTCCGTGGAACGCCATTATGCCAACTTCACCTATCAGGCTAAGAGCTGGAGTAACCCACGCCGCGTCGTGGCCAAGGTAGAGTGGCACCCCGGAGAATTGTTTCCCCGTGTGGGCTATTTGGTCACAACACTGACCGTTCCCGATGACCGTGTGTTTCAATTCTACAGCCGGCGCGGTACCGCTGAGCAATACATCAAGGAAGGCAAATACGCGCTCAAATGGACGCGGCTTTCCTGCAAGAGCTTCAAAGCCAATGAAGTCCGGCTCCAGCTTCATGCACTGGCCTACAATCTGGCGAACTTCCTGCGCACGTTGGTCTTGCCAAACTCCATAGCTGACTGGTCTCTCACCAGCCTGCGGGATCGCATGATCAAGATTGGCGCGAAGGCAATCTGCCATGCCCGCTCGATCACCCTGCAGTTGGCCGAAGTGGCCGTTCCTCGCGATCTATGGGCACAGACGCTGGCAACGATTGCTGGTCTGAAGGCAAGGGCTCAAGCGCCATGACAACCGATATGATCCGCCATCAATTGGTTATGGGCGTGTCGCACGCAGACGCCGAGCTATGCCCAAATTCATGGCCAGTCCGCGAAATCTCACCCGAAGTGGATCACAAGACGCGCGTTCCGGCCTGTTCTGGCACCAGCGAGGCGACGGCCATTACACGCCGGAAATGATCACCTGGCTGCTTGCCGACATCATACGCCGCGCTGGGTTAAAGCCATTGCGAGGAAAAACGGGCCCTCGCGTCCATGATCTGCGCCACTCGATGGTCGTGAACAGGATCCTCGAATGGTACCGGACGGGCATCAATCCACAGGATCGCCTGCCGTTCCTCGCGACCTACCTCGGCCAACCGGGACATCAACTCCACCCTGGTCTACATCACCGTCACGCAGGAGCTGCTGCATTACGCAAATGAACGGTTCAGGGTGGTTGGCGCGCCGTGCCTCAGCCTGGACCATGAGGTGCGGCCATGAGCAAGGTTGACCGGTTCCCGGACCTGATGCGCGCGTTCTTCTACGAATGGCTAGTTGAGCAGCGCAACGCGTCTATCCATACGGTTCGATCATACCGCGATACCTGGCGGTTGTTGCTCCGGTTCGTCGCCCAGCGCACTGGGAAGAAGGTGGCTATGATCACGCAGGCCGATCTAGCCGCCAGCGAGGTCGCCGCGTTCCTCAGTCACACCGAACATGACCGTGGCGGTACGATCTGCACGCGCAACTGCCGGCTCGCGGCGATCCGCAGCTTCTTCCACTTCGTGGCCACCAGGGATCCCGGATCGATCGCGCAATGCGTGGAAATCCTCAACATACCGATCAAGCGCGCTCCGGTGTCGGAACCGAGCTATCTGGATCCGGCGGAAGTGACGGCGATCCTCGCTCAGCCAGACCGTTCGACCGTTGAGGGCATGCGGGATCATGTACTACTCTCGTTCCTCTACAACAGCGGTGCACGAATACAGGAAGCGCTCGACCTGTGCCCTGAAGCAATCCGGTTCGAAAGCCCGAACTGCGTGCGTCTGACCGGCAAGGGCCGGAAGGAACGTATCTGCCCGCTCTGGCCGGAAACCGTCATGCTGCTTAAGAAACTGCTTGAGCGGCAACCACGGGCGCCCGACCAGCGGCTGTTCGTCAACCGCTATGGCGAGCCGCTCAGCGCCTCAGGGGTCCGCTTCAAGCTCACCGCCTACGTAAAGGCGGCGGCCGAAACCACGCCAACGCTGCGGGTCAAGCACGTAACGCCACACGCCTTCCGGCACGCCACAGCAGTGCACCTCATCTCGGCCGGCGTCGACGTTACGGTCATCCGCAGTTGGCTCGGTCATGTCAGCCTCGACACGACCAACCATTATGCGAGGGCCAATCTGGAAACGAAGCGGAAAGCTCTGGAAAAGGTCACCGCTCCAGCCATGCCCGGCGGCCAATCATCCTGGAAGCGCGATGCCAGCGTGCTCGCCTGGCTCGACGCGCTCTGAAATAATGCTGAGGAGCATGGACAAGAAAGGCGAAAATCCGCCGATCAGGCCGCGCTCCTCCGCATTATGGGGACCTCGTGATTAGTCAAGCGCAACAAGACCGACGCGGCGGACGCCGAGGCAATCTGCGAAGCGGTGACGCGCCCGACCATGCGGTTCGTGCCGATCAAGTCGCCGGAGGATCAGGCGGTGGGGATGGTCCTGAAGACCCGCGAGTTGTTCATCCGCCAACGAAGCCAGACAGCCAACGCCATGCGCGCCCATTTGGCCGAGCTCGGGATCGTCGCCGCAACCGGCATGACCAGCATCGCCAAACTCGTCGCTATTCTGCGTGACGACGATGTCCGTCTTCCTTCAGCAGCTCGAGCTGCACTCCTGGAGATGGCTGAGCAGATCGAGGGACTGACGGCTCGTATCGAAGCGCTCGACACGAAAATCATGACGGCAGTGAAGGCTGACGAAACGGCTAGGCGGCTCACCAGCATCCCAGGCGTCGGTCCGATCATAGCAGCGACCGTCCGGGCAGTGATTCAGGATCCCGCAGCCTTCCGGACAGGCCGCGATCTGGCGGCCTGGATCGGGATTACGCCGCGGGCCAACTCCAGCGGCGGCAAGGAGCGGCTTGGAAGAATAACGAAGCGAGGCAACAAGCAGTTGCGAACACTGCTGATCGTCGGCGCGACATCGATCCTTAAGCAGGCACGTCGTGGTGTGAAGCTGCCCGCCTGGGTCGTCTCCTTAATCGCGCGGCGGCCCTACAAGGTCGCGGCTGTAGCACTGGCCAACAAGATGGCGCGCACGATTTGGGCACTTCTTGTCAAGGGCGGCACCTACCAAGCGCCGGCGACCATGGGGAGGACATAAAACAAAAGGAATTCCGGCGCCTCGGCTCCGGGATGAAGTGGCAAGGTGCCAAGAAGCGTAATGAATCCGAGGGACGATAATCTCGAGACCGATCAGACCGGCTTCCTCAATGCGCCGTCGAGCGCGTCAAAGTGATCAGGCGATCGGGATCGCGGATATCATCGTGGCCAGCGGTCAAATGACCGCGCCAACAGGCCGGACATATGACTGCACCGTCCGACGGAGATCTGCGCAAAGAATACCTTGCCAACCGGGCCGTTCCACATATGAGGAAGAACCTAATTGAGTGCCAAGTGACACCTCCGCTCCGCCTACCGCCACGAGAACGGCGAATGCTCGCCTTCACCGCTGGCGCTCGACATGCTCTGGCTGATGGCGCAGAGCCACCGGCGGACGAAAGACGCTGCCAGGTTCCGCTTTGTCGACCTTTTCGCCGGCATTGGTGGACTGCGTATCGGATTCGAGAACATTGGCGGCAAATGCTTGTTCACCAGCCTCCTGTGCATCCAGGATTGAGGGCCGTCTCCAACCCTGCGGCCGCGATGTCGGTTCGCCTTCTCTCGCTCTCGCAATCCAGCGGATCGCCGTCGAAATCCCAACTCCGAACCGCACAGCAGCCTGCCGGGCCGACATGCCTGCAGCAGACGCTTTCAATACGCGTAATCGAAGATCATCGCTCAGTGCTCGTGCCATCATCCACCTCTTCGCTGTGGATGTTGAATCAGCTTCGGCTCGCAGCGTCACATCACAATCGAGACATCAATCACAGGATCTGCTTGACCTGCGACTTGAGAATTGAATTGGTGCAATTATTACGAGGCAAGCCTCGCCCGTTGCGCTTGAAAGCCCGTGGACAGGGCTGAGACATCATCTCCTAGCATCACAAAGCTCGGCCCCAGGCCAAGGGCCGCCTCCCTCATCACGTCACCGGCTGCCGGAAGCGCCCAGCGCTTGCCGGCGCTTGTTGCGGCAGCGGCAATGCGTTGCATGTCCGCAATGTCGGCTGGTGTTGCGGCAAATGCGCCCCTGCCGCGCGTCACCGAAAGATCGGCGGGTCCCATGAACAGGCCGTCAACGCAAGGCAACGCCGCGATTGCAGCCGCGTCGGCGAGGGCTTGGGCAGTTTCGATCATGGCATAGCAGAGGCGTTGATCGTTCTCTGTGGCAAAGAACCGGTCGTCTGCGGTCTGGTAACGCTGCGTCCTGCCATATCCAACGCCGCGCGTTCCGAGTGGCGCGAATTTCGCATATTCAGTCACCTCCCTGGCATGTTGCAGCCCGAGGATCTGGGGCAGGATGATTGCGTCGGCGCCAATATCGAGCGCGTGCTGAATATTTGGCCGGGTGGCTTCGGCGACACGGACAAGGGCTTGCAGTCCGATCGACTGGCAGAAGGGCAGCAGCCGATCAAGCGCGCGCAGGTCCAGAATTCCATGCTCCATATCGAACACGACCAGTTCAAAGCCCGCCAACCGGGCAATTTCACAGGCTTTTTGGTTGTCACTTTCAAGCCAGAAGCCGGTGGCTGGCTTCAGGTGGTCGGTTAAGGCGGTCATGGCAGGTCCTTGGATTGGAAGAGGTTGGTGGAATCAGGCGATGCTCTTGCGGACATGGGCGGCAAGAGCCTTGGCGGCGGTTTCAAAGGCTTTATCGCGATAGCAGATCATGACATTGGCGTCGGACAGGCGAGGGAGCCCCGAATCGGCGCCCATGATGCGCAGACCCTCGGTGACCTCGGTTTTGCCCATGGCGGTAACGCCGATGCCGGCGATGACGGAAGCGCGAATTCCCGCCATTGTGCTGCTGGTGGCGACGTTCGCCCATGGCTGGCCGGCGCTGGAGAGGGCTTTTTCGGCGGCCTTGCGGTAAAAACACGGATCTGGGAGGGTGATGAGGGGGACCGGCTCGCGGGGCGGGCTGGGGACCGCGCTCGATGTCACCCAAACGAGTTGCTCCGACCAGAGCGGAAATGAGTTGGGGACATCGGTTTCCCCGGCGATGACGATGATGTCGTTTCGCCCCTGCCACATATCGAGCATCAGCCGGTTGCTCAGCTTCACATCGACTTGCAGCTTGGCGTCGGGAAAGACCTTGGCGAAGGAATGCAGGACCGCGGGTAGGCGGTAGTTGCCCAGTTCCTCCAGAATGCCAAGGCGCACAAATGTTTTGAATGTCGGCAAAGTCAGCCTCGCCATCGCCTCGTCATGAAGAGCGATGATCTGGCGGGCATAATCCATCAAGGTGACGCCGGTCGGCGTCAATGGAATGCCGCGGGCCGAGGTGCGCTCAAAGACCTGCCCTCCGACACGCTCTTCCAGGCGCTTGATCTGCAGGCTTATCGCTGGTTGGCTGCGGCCGAGAATATCGGCGGCCTGCGAAAAGCCACCAGCCTGGTGAACGGTTGCGAAGGCGCGCAACAGATCGATGTCAAGATGACCAAGAGTCATTCGTATTTCGATTCCTTATAGAAGTCATAAGAACAATAAATTTGATAAATAGGCTATCACCGAATAGCGTCTTGTCAAGTTGGAGGACGGACGATGGGAAAGCAGGGAGCCTCGGGTCGGCTTGGTGAGAAGGGGCAGTTGGCCTTTCTTCTTTTGCCGCCATTGCTGACCTTGCTTGTGTTGTTTGTTGCGCCGATCTCCCTTCTGGCGGTCTATGGTTTCTGGGCTCTCGACGACAACTACAACATCCAGGAAACCTTCCAGCTGACGCAGTACAGAAAGATCGCCAATGATCCGCTGTATGTAGGCACGCTTCTCACCTCGGCCGGAATGGCCCTTATGACCACCGTCGGCGCGCTTCTGCTGGCGCTGCCTTTGGCATACTACATCGTCCGTTTCGTCTCGCCGCGCTGGCGCGCGCTGTTGGTCCTTGCGCTGATCGTTCCCGGCTGGGTGAGCGTGTTGATCCGGACCTATTCGTGGAACCTCGTCATCGGGGAATCCGGCCTCATGAACTGGCTTCTGCTGTCGGTTGGAATCGTTGACGAGCCGATCAAGCTGCTTTTCACCAAGGCATCCGTCATTATCGGGCTGATCTATATCTATCTGCCTTACATGCTGGTGCCGATCTACGCCTCGATCGAACGCCTCGACAACTCCATCCTTGAAGCGGCCGAAAATCTTGGCGCGGGTCCGGTCCGCCGTTTCATTCACGTGACCTTGCCCTTGATCGCGCCCGGCATCGTTGCCGGCTGCATCATCACCTTCATTCCCGCGATTGGCGAATATGTCGTGCCCAACATGCTCGGCGGCCTCAAGGGCATGATGTATGGCAATCTCATCACCACAGCCTTTTCGAATTTCGATTGGCCGTTCGGTTCGGCGCTGTCGATGGTTCTTCTCGCGAGCATTCTTGCATGCCTGCTGGTCGTCGGACGGTTCCTCAATGTCAACCGCAGCATGCTTGGGCAGGAGTAGGCCAATGGTGACGCGCTGGGTGCTCGGACTTTTTTCCCTCGTCGTTTTTGTCATGGTTTACATGCCGATTGCACTGGTGGTCATTACCAGCTTCAATCAGGACGCAATCACCACATTGCCAATCGAGAATTTTGATACCCGCTGGTATTACAAGCTGTTTGGCAATGCGAAGATGCTTCAGGCGCTGTGGACCAGCCTGCAGGTCGGCCTGATCTCGACGACGATTGCCACAACGCTTGGTCTTCTGTCCGCGCTCGCCATCGTCCGGCATAATTTTCGCGGAAAAAGCCTCTTCATGCTCCTGACCATCATGCCGATGCTGGCGCCCGGCATTATCATGGGTGTGTCGCTTCTTCTCTTCGCCCGATATGTCGGCTTTCAGACCGGCTTTGTTGCCGTGCTGCTGGGACATATCCTGCTGGCCTTGCCGTATTGCACCTTCATCCTGATCTCCAGCCTTGCGCGCTTCGACCGGTCGCTGGAAGAGGCGGGGCGGGGGCTTGGGGCAGGGGAATTGTCGGTGCTCTGGCGCATTACGCTGCCGGGGATCGCGCCTGGCATCATCGGCGCCGCCCTGTTTGCCTTCACCATTTCGATCGGCGAGTTCGTCGTCAGTTTCTTCCTGACGTCTGCTGGCACGACGACACTGCCCATCAGGATCTACTCTATCGTCAAGGTGGGAATTACGCCGGAGATCAATGCCGTGTCCACGCTTATCCTGCTGGCAACAGTCGTGTTGAGCGCCATGGCACTCCGTTTGACTTGGACCAAACGTGTTTAAATCCCTGGGAGGGAATGAAAATGATGAACAGACGTCAAATGCTCGCGGCCACGGTTGCCGCCATCGCAATAGGCCTTGCACCGCATGCCTTCGCACAAGACAAGCAAGTCGGCGGCGAGATCAATGTCCTTAGTTGGGGCAACTATATCGACTTCGCCCTGCCGGCTTTCGAGAAGAAATACGGCACCAAGGTCAATATCGATTATTATGCCGACGAAAAAGAAGCGATGAACAAGATCCGGGCCACCGGGCTCGGCACCTACGATGTCGTCTTTCTGGGCGTCGGCTTCGAGGAAGTGGCGATGAAGCAGGCGCTTATCGACCCGATCGATGTCACCAAGCTCGTCAACTTCAAGGACATGTATGCGCCGTTCCAGAAGCCGAAAGCCGACGGTGTGCATGACCATGTCACCTATTCCTGGGGCGCCAATGGCCTGATCGCCTATGACCCGTCGAAAACCGGCGGCGAGATCAAGTCGTGGAAAGAGGTCTATTCCGGCAAGTTCAAGGGCCGCATCGGCAAGATCGACAAGTCGAACGAACAGACCTACCGGACGACCTTTCAGTCCGGCATGGAATACGGGCCGTTGACCGACGACCAGTGGGCCACCATCGCCAAGACGCTTGAATCGAGCATGCCGCAGGTCAGAACCGTCTACCAACATTATGACGAAATGGCGCAGCTTCTTGCGGCGGGCGAAATCTGGATCGCCGATACCGACGATGGCGGCTACCGTCAGGCAAAGGCCAAGGGCGTCAATATTGCGCTGGCCTATCCTGAGGAAGGGTTCATCGCCTGGTATGATGGTCCTTGTCTGGTCAAGGATGCGCCAAATCTGGAAGCAGCCTATGCCTTCATCGATCACATGATCTCGCCGGAAGTCCAGGCACAGCTTGGCAAGGAACTCGGCTATGCGCCGGCCAACCAGAAAGCGGTTGCGCTGATGGATCCGGCTCTTAGGGCTAGCCTTGGCGTTGATGAAGCAGAGGCCAACCTGTCGCGCGTGCAATTCCAGCGTTCGCTCGGTGCAGCATATGAAGGCAAGGCGACCGAGGTTTGGCAGAAAGCCAAAGCCCAGGTTCAATAAGAGACATGCGGCCGGACGGAGGTTCCGTCTGGCCGCCCATCCTCCAAGGGAAATATCGTGACACTCAAGCTTGATTGCGTTGAAAAATCCTTTGGTGACTTCCGGGCCGTCAAGGGTGTCAGCTTTTCGCTGGCGAATGGCGAGGTTCTGAGCCTGCTGGGGCCTTCGGGCTGCGGCAAGACGACAACCTTGCGCATGATCGCCGGGTTCGAGCAGCCAAGCGCCGGGACCATCTATCTTGCCGGCCGGGAGATTACCCATGTTCCAGCCCGGCATCGCAACATCGGCATGGTGTTTCAATCCTATGCGCTGTTTCCGCATATGAGCGTTGCAAACAACATCGCATTCGGGCTTCGGATGCGCGGAATGGGACGTGCCGACAGGGATGAACGTGTCCGGTCTGCCCTCGACATCGTCCGCATGAGCGCTTTTGCAGAGCGGTCACCCAAGCAGCTTTCGGGCGGTCAGCAGCAACGGGTGGCATTGGCGCGGGCCTTGGCGATCAGACCGGACATCCTGCTGCTGGACGAGCCGCTTTCGGCGCTCGATCTGAAGCTGCGCGTGGAAATGCGCGACGAAATCAACCGCATTGTTCGCGAGTTGAAAATCACCACCGTCTTCGTCACCCATGATCAGAGCGAGGCGCTGGTCCTGTCCGATTATGTCGCCGTGATGAACGACGGCGTTGTCGAGCAGCTCGATACGCCAAACCGGCTCTACCACAATCCCGAAACACCTTTCGTGGCCGATTTTATTGGCGGCGCCAACGTGATCAAGGGCGTCGTCGTGTCGGCGGATCGGTTCAACGCCAATGGCGACACGATGATCCCGATCCCGGAGGGTACGAACCGGGACGTAAAGTTCATTGCCATTCGCCCGGAGGACATCCGACTGGTAGCGCCTACCGAGCCGGCCGACCTTTCCGGCGTTGTCGAACAGTGCCGCTTCCTGGGCGGCGTCACCGAATATGATGTGAGGATTTCGCCATCCAGTAAGCTGACGGTTCGAAACGAGAGCTACGCCCCGTTCAAAAAGGGCGACCACGTTCATTTGAGCCTTCGGCGCGACCGGATTGTCTGTCTTCTTGGAAAATGAGTGACCGAACATGAAAATTACCGGGCTCGAAGTCTTTTGCCTCGACTATAAAATGCCCTATCCGCTGACTTATGCCCGCGGAGAATATCAGACGCGTGAAGCACTGCTCGTCAAGGTTTACACCGACGATCCGGATATTTTCGGCTGGGGTGAAGCGGCGATGTGGGGCGGCCCCTGGGCAACCACCGCGACCGTGCTTGAAAAACAGATCCAGCCGCTGATTGTCGGTCACGATCCCAGGCGGCCGGAATTTCTGTGGGAGAAAGTCTATCAGGAGACCTATTACCATGGGCGCAAGGGCATACTCCTGTCCTGCCTTTCGGCGATAGACATTGCGTTGTGGGATATTCTCGGCAAGGCGTCAAACCAGCCGGTTTGGCGGCTCCTGGGCGGCTTTGGGCGACCGCTACGCGCCTATGCCTCATCTGGCTACTACCGGCGCGACTACTCCACGAATGATCTCGCGGCCGATGTGTCGGCGGCCCGTGCTGCCGGCTACCGCGGCTACAAGATGAAAGTCGGCAACATCGCCTCGGCTGTCCATGCAGGCGTTCTGCACGACACGCCCTTGCGTGTGACCATGAAAGAGGATTTCGTCCGTGTTCGCGCCGCCCGGGATGCGCTTGGCAGCGATCTCGACCTGATGTGCGATGCGACGACGTCGCTAGATGCGCGCACGGCCATGACCTATGCAGATGAATTCGAGCGCATCGGCGTGCGCTGGTTCGAGGAACCAACCCAGCCGGAAAACATTGTCGGCTGCAGTGAACTGGCGCGGCGCACGCGAATTCCCATTGCGGGATTCGAAACCGAGACCAGCAAGTTCAATTTCGCGGCGCTCATGGATGCAGGCGCAATCCAGATGGTTCAGCCCGACGTCATCCAGGTGGGCGGCATTACGGAGGCGCGCAAGATTGCCGCCTATGCCCAGATGCGTCACCTGAGCTTTTCCAGCAAGAACTACAGCACCGCGGTCAGCCTCGCGGCCTGCCTGAACCTGCTCTACGCGCTTCCAAACGCCGACTATTTTGAATGTGACATGGACCCGTCCCCGTGGCGCGACCAATTTCTGCGCACCCCCTTGTTCACACTGGATGACGGCATGGTCCAACCATTCGATCGCCCCGGACTTGGGCTTGATATTGATGAATCCGCCCTGGCGGCCTGGAGAGTACAACCGTGACAACTCAAATATTCGACGCTACCCTGTTTCGCGGCAAGGTCGCACTGGTGACAGGCGCGGCAACCGGCATTGGTGCGGGAATTGCCAAGGCCTTTGCCGAACTTGGCGCCGATCTGATTTTGCAGGATATCAATGTGGCCGAGCTCGAACAGCGGGCCAAGGAACTTGAGCGGCCCGGACAGGCGGTCGCCACCATCGGCGGCGACCTTTCCATTGCCGGAACAGCCGGCAGCGTTTTCGACCAGGCGCTCGCGTTACAGGACAGGATCGATATCCTCGTCAACAATGCAGGCCGTTCCTGGGGTGTCACGACGGACAGCATTACTGTCGACCGCACGGACGAATTGATGGAGTTGAACTTCAACAGTGTGCTTTGGCTTTCAAAACGCTTCATCGCCCATGTCCGCGAGCATGGGGAAGGCGGCTCCATCGTGCAGGTCGCCTCAACTGCCGGCATCACCGGCTTTCAGCGCCGGGCGGTCTATTGCGCCACAAAATTCGGGGTGATCGGTCTGAGCAAGGTGCTGGCGCTGGATCACGCTCGCGACAATATCCGCGTCAATTCAATTCTGCCCCATGTTGTCGACACCGATATGTTCCGCACGGTGGCGTCGCCGGAGGATGCTGCACGATGGAAAGCGGAAATCCCGATGGGCAGATTCGCCCGGGTTGAGGATGTCGCAAACCTCGCGATATTCCTGTGTTCACCTGCAGCCAACTATCTTACTGGTGGGCTCTATCCGGTCGATGGCGGCGCGATGGCCGGTTCTTTTGGAGGTTGACGATGACAGTCATACGGATGGCAAGCCCCTACAGCGAACCCGGTTTCTGGTTGATGAGACCGAATGAAAACGCTTGTGAAATTGCCTCGATCCTCGGTTACGGCACTGTCATTATCGACATGGAACATGGAACGTTCGAACCAACCACGGCTGCGCGCAGCATTACCATTGCCAAGGCGCTGGGCATGACCGTCTACACGCGGGTTGACAGCGCCGAGCGGGTGGCGATTCAGCATGCGCTCGATTTTGGCAGCGATGGGGTGATCCTGCCGCAAATCACCGGTCTGGCGCACGCCCGCGCCGCGACGGCCTTTGCGAAATTCCCGCCCTTGGGCGTGCGAGGATTTGGCGGCGGCAAGACAGTCAACTACATGCCGGCGCCTCGTCATTTCGTCGAGTCGGAAAATCGCCGGACGAAATGCTGGGTGATGATCGAAACTGTCCTGGCGCAGGAAGATGTTGAAGCCATCGCGGCGCTGGAAACCGTCGATGGCCTGTTTATCGGTCCCAACGATCTTTCGCTCGCCCATGGGCGCGGCGAATATCTCGCAGATGGCAGCGATCACGATGATATAAGGCGGATCGCCCGCGCAGCGCAGGCACAAGGCAAGCCTTGGGCAATGCCGATCGCCAGCACGGCAGACCGGGATCTCGCCCATAGCCTGAACATTGCGTTCATGGTGACAACCGATGATTTGACAGCCTTGCGCGACGGGCTCGCCGCTGGCCTTCAGCTGGTCGAGGAGCCACAATGACCCCCGGCGAAACGATATGCATCAACGGGGTATGGGAAGCGGGAGCGGCGCAAGGTCTGCCCGTAATCGACCCGACAACCGAAAACACAATCACCCTTGTTGCAAGCGCAAACGAAGAGCAGATCAGCCGCGCGGTTGGCGCAGCTGCTGCCGCGCAACCGGCATGGGCGTTGATCGAACCCTGGCGGCGTGCCGATGCCTTGCGCGCGGCAGGCGCCTGCCTGCGTGAAAACCTTGAGGAGTTGGCGGATCTCATCTGCCTTGAGGTCGGCAAGCCAATCGCCAAGGCGCGCGAGGAAGTCGAGAGTGCTGCAACCAGTTTCGAGTTTGTGGCGCAGTGGGACCGGCGGATAGAGGGCGAAATTGTTCCCGCCGACAATCTCGATGAGACCATTCTGCTGACACGCGTGCCCATAGGCGTTGTCGCCGCGATTACCGCTTGGAATTATCCGCTCGACCTTTTCGTTCGCAAGGTGGCGCCCGCCCTGATCACCGGCAATGCCGTGGTGGTCAAGCCGACCGAAGTTGCGCCCCTGGCCTGCATACGGGCCAGCCAGCTGATAACCGCGACCGGTTGCCTGCCTCCGGGTGTGCTTAACCTCGTCACTGGCGGCGGTGCGGTCGGTGCAAGCCTGTGCGCAGATGCCTGCGTTCGCATGATCACGATGACGGGCCATCGCGATACCGGCAAGCGGATCATGGCGATTGCCGCCAAAACCCTGGCGCGTGTGGCGCTCGAACTCGGAGGCAGCGCCCCGGCCATTGTCTGGAAGGATGCGGATCTCGACCTGGCGGCCGATGCGATTGCCTTTGCCAGCTTTGAGAATACAGGCCAGGTCTGCACCTCCTCCGAACGTATTCTGGTGCATGCGGATATTCATGACAGCTTTGTCGAGCGGCTGGTTGAGCGGGCCAACAAGCTGCGGGTCGGGGATCCCCGCAGCGACGTCGATCTTGGTCCGGTGATCAACCGGAGCCAGTTCGATAAGGTGACCACCGCCATCGATCTGGCGCGCAGCGAAGGGGGGTCGATCCGGTGCGGCGGATATGGCCCTCCCTCGCTGCCAGCGCAAGGCTACTGGGTCCGTCCAACGGTCATTACCGATGTGACCCCGGATATGACCCTGTTCAACCAGGAGACATTTGGGCCCATTGCGCCGGTGATATGCATTGACAGCTATGAGGAGGCAATACGGCTCGCCAATTCCACCCGCTATGGCTTGTCGGCCTTTCTGTTCAGCAATGATTACCGGCTGATCATGCGGGCGCAGCGCGACCTTGCCTGTGGCGAACTCTATATCAACCGAACAATGGGTGAGGCGCTGCAAGGCTTTCACAACGGGCACCAGGATTCAGGGATCGGCGGCGAGGACGGCAAGCACGGCGTGCTGAAATACACCCAGATTCGCACAATCTATCACCGGTACGGCTAGGCATATCATGGATGAGTTTGACTACGTCATCATCGGAGCTGGATCGGCGGGCTGCGTGCTCGCCAATCGTCTGAGCGCCGACGACCGCAACAGCGTGCTTCTGATCGAGGCAGGTGGCAGCGACCGTTCACCGGTCATCAAAATGCCGGCGGCGACCGACCTCTATGGCATTGGCAACCCGAAGTATGACTGGAATTATCACACCGAGCCCGACCCGACCCGCAATGGCAGGCAGGACGTGTGGCCGCGCGGCAAGGTGATCGGCGGAAGCAGTTCTCTCTGCGGTCTGGTCTATATGCGCGGCCAGGCGAGCGACTATGACCATTGGGCGGAGCTGGGCAATCCGGGCTGGTCCTATGCCGACGTGCTGCCCTATTTCAAGCGCAGCGAGACCAATGAGAACGGCGCCAATCACTATCGCGGTGGCGACGGGCCGCTGCACACATCGAACCTGAGAAGCCGCCACCCGCTGGCGGAAAAATTTGTCGAGGCCGCGATCGCCACCGGCCTGCCGGCAAATAGTGATTTCAACGGCAAAACACAGTTAGGCGCCGGGTTCGTTCAGGCAAACCAGATATTCGGCCGTCGTCACAGTGCCGCCGACGCCTATCTGTCGCCAGTTCGAGGCCGCAAGAACCTTCGCGTCATCTCCAAGGCCCAGGTTTCGCGCGTCCTGATCGATAATCGCGTTGCGGTGGGCGTCGAATATTACCGGCGCGACAACTCGCATCATGTTGTCCGCGCGCGGCGCGAGGTCATCGTGTCGGCCGGCGCCATTGCATCGCCGCAACTGTTGATGTTGTCGGGCATCGGCAATGAAATCGAGCTTTCCGGTCTGGGCATTTCGACCCATCACGATCTTCCCGGTGTCGGCAGGAACCTGCATGATCATGTGGGTGTTTACCTGACCTACCGGGTCGACCAGCCAACCTATAATTCGGAAGCCGGTCCGGTCAAATCGGCAATCCACGGACTGAACTGGCTGCTGCGTGGACGCGGACCAGCCACCGCCCCCGGCGCGCAGGCCATGGCCTTTGTCCGCTCCGAACCTTCCCAGGTTGACCCCGACCTCCAACTGCATTTCACGCCGGTCGGCTATAAACTGACGCCAGACGATCTGATCATTCTCAAGGACCCGGTCGTGACCGCGATCCCGAATGTCAGCAGACCCCGGAGCCGCGGCCGTATTGGCTTGCGCAGCACGGATTTCCGCGATCCTCCGAGAATATTCAGCCGGTTGCTGGAGGCGGAATCTGACATGCGGACATTGATTGCCGGTTGCCGCTATATCCGCCGCATTTTTGCAGCCTCGCCGCTCGCCCGCCATGTGGTCGAGGAAATGGCACCCGGCAAGCCGGAGATGACAGATGCAGATTGGGAAGCCTTTCTGCGCGAGGAAAGCGTGACGGTCTTCCACCCCGTCGGAACCTGCAAGATGGGACCTGATCCGATGGCCGTGGTTGATAGTTCGCTGCGCGTCCATGGCATCGCGAAATTGCGTGTCGTCGACGCCTCGATCATGCCGCAGCTTGTCAGCGGCAATACCAATGCACCGGCCATCATGATCGGAGAACGCGGAGCCGACCTTATCCTGGCCGACAACAAATGACGTCGGTTACCCGCATTGAAAGCGTCGATCTCTTCATGCTGCAGGCGCCGGACTTCGACCCGGCGCGCGATCCGGTATGCGACACGCTGCTCGTGCGCGTCCGCGCAGGGCAACATGAAGGCTGGGGCGAATGCGAGGCGGCGCCATTTGTGTCGATGGCGGCATTCGTGACGCCTGAATCGCATAGCACGTCGCGGCCGGTCAGTGCGTCGGTGCTGGGTCAAAGGCTGGAGACGCCAGACGACATTGCGGCGATCACCCGGCAGGTTTTCCATGACAGCATGAACATCCTGCAGACGCCGCACATCTATTCCGGCGTTGAAATGGCGCTGTGGGACCTTCTTGGCAAAAAGCTGCAACAGCCTGTCTATCGCCTTCTGGGCTACGATCGGGCCTTTGCGAAACAGGCCTATGTCGTCGTTCCTTTCGCTCAAACTCCAGAGGAAACGCACCTGCGCATGCGCAAGGCGCACGACGCCGGCTACACCGCAGTCAAGACGGGCTGGAATGGGTTTGGCGGTGGAAATTTCCGCGCCGACCGCAACCAGCTTGCCGCCGCCCGTGAGGCACTTGGGCCCGACACCCGGTTGTTCCTCGACGCGGCGCGCATCTGGCGCGGCGACGTCAATGCCGCCATGCGCTACGGCCCTTTGATGGATGAATTTGGCGTCGAATGGGTCGAAGAACCATTCGATGGGGCTGAATTCGGAGCCTATGCCGAGCTTTCCCGGTTGCGGGGTCGTCAGCGTGTCGCAGCGGGCGAGAATATTCACAGCCATGCCCAGGCGCTCCGATTGCTCGACATCGCCGATCTCGGTGTCATTCAGATCGACTGCGGCCGGATTGGCGGCATCGGCGCGGCCACACAAATCGCCCGTCATGCCGACAGGACCGGAGCGTTCTATGTCAACCACACCTACACCTCGCATCTGGCGCTCAGCGCAGCGCTGCAAACATTTGCCGGCCTTCCGCGCCATGACCTTTGCGAATATCCCATGGATCGGGCGTCTCTCTCCTGGAAGATCTGCAGGACGCACTTGCCCCTTGACCCCGATGGATGGTTGACATTGCCAAACCTGCCGGGACTAGGGATCGAGATGGACTTCGCCGAAGTAAAGAGCTTCATTGTCGAGCTGGAAATACGGCTGGGTCAAACCGTGATCTATCGAACGCCGGATGTTTGACCAAGTCAGATCGCCGTCCAACACTGGACGCTGAGAATAATGGAGGCTGCTACGGCTGACGCCGAGAAGCTTGGCCTGGCGCACGACCGACAGTTTGTGCTCGCGGTCGATCATTTCCTTCCGCCCAGCAATCCCGCCTTGCCGAGCGCACCGGACAAAAATCGTTCTCCAGCGTCAGCTCCTCGATCTTGACGTGCAGGATTTGACATCGACGGTGCGTGTCGTCGGTTCTGTCTTGGCTTCGGAAGGAACGTATCTGCCCGCTCTGGCCGGAAACCGTCATGCTGCTTAAGAAACTGCTTGAGCGGCAACCACGGGCGCCCGACAAGCGGCTGTTCGTCAACCGCTATGGCGAGCCGCTCAGCGCCTCAGGGGTCCGCTTCAAGCTCACCGCCTACGTAAAGGCGGCGGCCGAAACCACGCCAACGCTGCGGGCCAAGCACGTAACGCCACACGCCTTCCGGCACGCCACCGCCGTGCACCTCATCTCGGCCGGCGTCGACGTTACGGTCATCCGCAGTTGGCTCGGTCATGTCAGCCTCGACACGACCAACCACTATGCCAGGGCCAATCTGGAAACGAAGCGGAAAGCCCTGGAAAAGGTCTCCGTTCCAGCCATACCCGGCGGCCAATCATCCTGGAAGCGCGATGCCAGCGTGCTCACCTGGCTCGACACGCTCTGAAATAATGCGGAGGAACATGGACAAGAACGGCGAAAATCCGCAGATCAGGCCGCGCTCCTCCGCATTATGGGAACCTCGTGATTAGTCAAGTTATGACGAGGTGAGCATAACTTGACGTAGGCCTTCACGTAGGCCGGCGGTATCATTCTGACCGTGTGCCCGAACTGGCCGATGACGTTCGCCCAATGATGCGCACTCGCACACGCCTCAAGTCCAACGAGGCACGGCTCAACGCCGCGGAAGAACTCCAATAGCTGCGACCGCCACAAGGCTCTGCGGATGACGACGCGGCCGTCTTCGGCGACGCCGTGAACCTGAAAGACCGACTTGGCCAGGTCCAGGCCGATCGTGGTAATCTTCTCCATGGAACGGTTCCTTTCTGTTTCGTGGTGATGAACATCACTACAATAGGCACCTTCGATGCCGCTTCGAAGGGCCGTTCCACACCATCAATTTGTGTGGTGGACGGTCGATGGCTGCACTACCCCTGCCATGGATGGCCAAACCGAAGGCCAGAACATCAGATTCAGGTCTCCCGGACGCAAATAAATTGCCACACAGGGCGTCGAATTGCTGCGAAATGCAAGTTACGACCGGTTTTGTTCACTCACCACACATATGAGGAAGACCCACTATTCCCTGGAATAAGGTTGAACTGACTTATTCCTCGAAGTCTCCGAAATAATCCTGAAGCCGCGTCAGCGTTTCGACGCGGCCGTTGACGCTATCGCCAAGTTCAACGATGAGGTTTGCTATCAACAGGTCGAAGACGGCTACCATTGTTGCCGCGCCATCCCAGAGCGGTCCGCGAGCGCCCGGCATGATGATCGGAATATCGCATTCCTCCTCGACCCATGTGCAGGCATCGTCTGAAACAAGTACCACCTTGACGCCTATGGCACGCGCGTGTGCCGCCAGCTTTCGTGCCTTCGCTGCGAAACGCCGGACATCGACAAGGACGAGAAGCCGGTTGTCGCAGCTGCCATCGAACAATTCAGCATAAGTGCCATTGAGACCATCGAGGAACTGTACTTTCGGGCGTGCATAGGCAAGCTGAGCCGCAAAATACTGCGCCACACCGCGCACGTTCTGGAAAGCGGCGACAAATACTTCTTCGGCATCTGCAAGTGCCCGGATCGCATTGTGCCAATCTGTTGACACTGTAATTTCGTACATCTGTGTAAGGTCATCAATCTGCTGCTCGATTAGCTGCGCCAGCAATCGCTGTTCCCGGATGTCGTCTTGCAACCGGTCGAATTTGCCTTTGACCTGCCAAGCAGTGTGGTTGGCACCCTTTCGAATTTCCTGCTTCATATTCTCTAGCCCCCCGTAGCCGAGACGGCGTAGATAGCGACCAACAGTCATCTGGCTGACCCCGACCCTTTCGGCGATGGATTTAGCCGTCTCGAAGGGTAACTCAGCCAGATTCCGCTCGATATAGTTCGAAATCAGGATATCCGTTTTGGTTTGCCGGGCCTCGGGTGCGCGCAGTTGTGCCAATATGTTTGTAGACATTTGCTTCGCCCCTGTCGGCTTGATAAGACAACGCCCCCGGCATAGATGGCCGGGGGCGAGTCCAGGTCCGCGCTTATCTTACTGCGCTGTTTTGATCTGGGTCCAGACCCGATCAAGCTTGCGGACGTCTTTGCCAATGTCGACAAAGATCTCCAGGCGCTTCATGGTTTCGTCCGTAGGATTAATTTCGGTCGAATTCCGGATATTCTCCGGTGTCAGCGAACGGGCTTGCACGTTGGGTGTGCCATTTGTCTGCTGGGCTATATTCAATGCCGCCACCTCCGGCTGGGTATAGAACTCAAGAAATTTCTTGGCGTTCTCCTTGTTCGGTGCCGACTTGAGGACACATATGTCTTCCTGGTACATCGTGGCGCCTTCGACGGGGATAATGTAGCCCAGCTTCTCGGGTTCGCGGAGAACATCAACCATGGCTCCGACGAAGAAATGGCCGGCCGCGACGTCGCCCGCCTCGACCATGGGTCGGGCTTCATAGGTAAATGCAGCGACATATGGCTTCATGTCGATAATGGTCTGCGCAGCCGCCTGGAGCTCGTCCGGGTCGGTTGAATTGACCGATTTGCCGTCAAGCAACAGGCCGACCCCAATAACTTCCCGCATGTCGTCAAGAAGGGTGAACTTTAGGTTCTTGGCCTTCACCGTCTCGATCAGGTCTTTCCAGCCAACAATGTCCTTACCGAGCACTTCACGGTTGTAAACGATGCCAACCGAGCCCCAGGCGTAGGGAAGACAATACTCGCCTTTCGGGTCGGAACTAGCCCGCAGAAACTGCGGATCAATGTTTTTGAACCCTTCATACTGGTTGATGTCTGTTTTCTCGAGCAGGTTCAGTTTTGCCATGATGTCGTGCATGTGTACGGAGGGAAACACGATATCGTAATCGGTCCCACCCGGCTGAACCTTGGCCAGCATTTCCTCGTTGGATCCGTAAATATCCAGATTGACTTTGACGCCGGAATCCGCCTCAAACTTTTTCAGCACTTCGGGATTGATGTATTCGCCCCAGTTGTAAATGTTCAACCGGCCATCCGCCGCCGCAGGAACGATTGCGGTAGCGAATGCAGCGATCGCGGCGAGTGCGCCGGCGCTCATATTTTTCAGGCCAGCCCTCAACGAACGAGCGCCTAGTTTCGAGTTCCCTCTAACGGTCATATTCATGTCTCCATTGTGAGTGGTACCCTGCTGCGCAACCACTGTACTCTTCTAAATAATTGGATACTCCAGTTGCTTTTCACACATTGACAGGGAATAAAATATGGTATCATGATAACTAAAAGCCGCAATAGTTATTTGGATAACATACTTGATAGCGGAGCGCGGGCACTAATACCGGAGGGGAATATGGGTGAGAGTATTGTCAGACTCGAGAAGGTGCGGAAGACATTCCCTTTGCCCGAAGGAGGTACTGTAACGGCCTTGGGCAACATCAACCTTGATGTGGCCCGCAATGAATTCCTGACGCTGCTTGGTCCGTCTGGTTGCGGGAAAACAACCCTGTTGCACTCCATATCCGGATTCGTCCAACTGAATTCAGGTTGCGTGTACGTCGATGGCGAGGACGTTACCGATCGTCCGCCGCACCGCCGCCCCGTCAACACGGTGTTCCAGAATTATGCGCTGTTTCCGCATATGACGGTAGGCAACAATGTTGGATACGCACTGGATATTGCAGGTGCGCGCCGTGCCGAACGTAATACGCAGGTTGGCGCTGCACTGGATATGGTAGGACTCGGCGGGCTTGAAAAGCGGCTGCCGAGACAGCTATCCGGTGGCCAACAGCAACGTGTGGCGCTTGCACGCGCAATCATCGCACGGCCGAAACTTTTGCTCCTTGACGAGCCCCTTTCCGCACTTGACCGGAATTTGCGGCAGTCGATGCAGATCGAACTTAAGACCCTTCAGGCCGAACTCGGCATTTCCTTCATTTTTGTCACCCATGACCAGGAAGAAGCCTTAACGATGTCAAATCGGGTGGCGGTGCTCGAAGGCGGTAAGATCCAGCAGATCGACGCCCCGCTCGCCATCTACAACAAGCCATCCAATGAATTTGTCGCTTCCTTTATTGGCGCAAGCAACCTTTTCAGGGGAACGATTGAAAATGGAACGGTCACAACAGACGACGGCGACAAGATCCGGACCAGCGCCTCGACAGGCACTGGACCAATTACTGCGCTGCTGAGACCGGAGCAGTTCTCGATCGCCAACGGCGGCGAGATCGCTGCGGAAACCGGCCGGCTCGACGTATCCATACGGCAGATCGTATTCTCCGGCGCCGGGTACGAAATTCACGGACGAACCGACAATCACCACGATGTGGTCGCATCGATCGCCGCGACTCATCAGGCCTTGGTGGCCGGGGCCGAAGCCTCTCGCAAAGCTACGCTGACTTATGACCCAGCCGCGGTGCATCTCATTGCGACAGAAGGGGCCAGATCATGAGCGGGTTGACCCGGCGAGGCCGTGCGCGGGCCCAACTCGGCATCCTGCTCGGGCCCGTTTCGCTGTTCCTGAGCATATTCCTTGCCGGACCACTGATCATCATGATGATCTACTCGTTCCTGGCACCGGGTCTCTATGGCGGCGTGGAATGGACCTTCTATCCACATAATTTTGGCCGGATTCTTGGCTTCGCAGACCCGGAGTTCGAGATCTATGATCCGGTTTATATTTCGATTTTTTTTCGCTCGTTGCGCATCGCTGTGACGACAGTCCTGATCACGCTGCTGATCTGCTATCCGGCGGCATTCCAGATCAGCCGACTCTCCGATCGATGGAAAGCCTTTGCGCTATTCCTTATCACACTGCCTTTCTTTGCAAGCCTGATTGTGCGCCTGTTTATCTGGATTCTTATTCTCAAGAAGACAGGATTCATCAATACCGCGCTGGAATCGCTCGGGTGGATAGATCACCCTCTGGAAATGATCTACACCGACGGCGCGGTGATCCTTGGCATGGTCTACATATTTATTCCGTTCATGTTCCTGCCGGTTTACGCCAGTGTGGAAAAGCTTGATTGGACCCTGGTGCGGGCATCTCAAGATCTTGGCGCCAACGGATTTCAGACCTTCTGGCGCGTGATTTTTCCGTTGACACTACCGGGAGTGGCTGGCGGATCCATTATCGTATTTATTCCGGCGCTTGGAAATTTCGTCGTGCCGGCGGTACTTGGCGGCGCCAAGTCCCTGATGCTCGGCAACCTGATCGAGCAACAGTTCCTGGCAGCTCGGAACTGGCCTTTCGGCGCGGCCCTCTCCATGCTGGTGATGGCAATCGTGTTGATCCTGCTTTTCATTTACATCCACCACGAAACCCGGCGCGACGACGACGCGCCGGCAGCTGGCTAAGGAGGAACGAACATGCGTTTAGCACGAATACTTGGCTCCTCTGGGCTCACATTTTACACCTTGATCTTCTTCGCCTTCATCTATGTGCCGATCGGACTGATCGTCATTTATTCATTCAATGCAGATCCAGTTAACATGATGCGCTGGTCCGGTTTTACCTTCGATTGGTACAAGCAAATTTTCGGCCTCAAGAACGCGGCTTCTGAAGCTGCGCTCTATATAGAATCCACCGACCAATTGCTTGCAGCCGTGCGCACCAGCTTGATTGTTGCGGCATCGACGACCATGGTGGCTACTGTCCTCGGGACAGCCGCAGCGCTGGCTGTCTACCGATTTTCGTTCTTTGGCAAACGCTTCTACCGAGTCCTCCTTTTCGTGCCGATGCTCATGCCCGACATCGTTCTTGGCATTGCCCTGCTGATATTCTTTGTCGGCGTCGGCATCTCTCTCGGCATTGGAACGATCATTATCGGACAGTGCACCTTCCTGATTTCCTATGTGTTCATCGTCGTCTCGGCTCGGCTCGCTGGTATGGACCGCACACTCGAAAACGCGTCTGCCGATCTCGGCGCGGACGAGTGGACCACATTCCGCAAAATCATCCTTCCACAGGTGATGCCGGGCGTGGTCGGAGGAGCCATGCTCGCCTTCATCATTTCGATGGATGATCTAGTGATCACCTACTTCGTTTCGGGTACTTCTACACAAACCTTGCCGATCTTCATTTTCGGCATGCTTCGTCGCGGCATAAAGCCGGAGGTCAACGCTATTGCAGTGATGATGCTGCTGTTTTCCTTCACCATTGCGGCTGCCGGCCTCTATCTGCACCGGCGCAAGCGCTAGAACGGAATACGTCATGACCTACAACTCAAACCCGATCCGCGCTCGTGACCTTGGCCTGGACCTGCCCGGTTTGCCAGGTGCATTCAACGCGATCACAGATGTTCCCGGCCTGAAGGTTGGAATGACGACCATCATCGAGAACACGCCACGCAGCGGCCGTCCGAAACCTGCTCGTACAGGCGTGACCGCGATATTGCCGCGGGGTGCTGAAGGTGATCTTAAGCCTGTTTGGGCGGGATTTCATCGATTCAATGGCAATGGTGAGATGACTGGCACGCATTGGATCGCCGATGGCGGCTATTTTCTTGGACCAGTGCTTTTGACCAATACTCATTCGGTCGGAACGGCTCACCAAGCAGCCATCCGCTGGATGCTCGAAAAGTATCCAGATGCGTTCACCGGCAAGACGCCTCTCTGGCTGATGCCGGTGGTCTCGGAAACCTTTGACGGGTTCCTCAATGACATCAATGGTCTCCACGTCACAGAATCCGATGTCTGCGCCGCACTTGAATCCGCCACAGGAGGACAAGTGATCGAGGGCAATTCTGGCGGCGGAACCGGAATGATCTGTTACGAATACAAGGGCGGAACCGGTACATCGTCGCGCCAGTTGGAAATTGATGGGAAGATGCATACGGTCGGTGTACTTGTACAGGCCAATCACGGCATACGCGACTGGATGAATGTCCTTGGCGCGCCGGTTGGCCGTCATCTCCGGGAGGACCGGATTTTTCTCGATACCGGCGAACGTGGCTCAATCGTCGTTGTGATCGCCACCGACATACCGATGGCACCGCATCAGCTTAACAGACTAGCGCGACGCGGATCGCTCGGCATCGGACGCGGGGGTACCAATGGCGGCAACTCTTCCGGCGATATTTTTCTGGCTTTCTCAACTGCCAATGAGCGGCCCCTGCCACAATTGACTGCCGCGCGATACCAGATCGACATGATCAACGACGATCTCTTCGACCCCATCTACCAGGCAGCAGTCGAGGCAACCGAGGAAGCGGTACTGAACGCGATGGTGGCGGCGACTGATATGGGCGGCACCGAGTTCGACATTGCTCTTGTCAAGTCCGTCGATCTTTCGGCGCTCATCAAGGTGGTTGGACAATATGGCCGACTAAAGACTTGAAGTGCGTAGCACGACAGTCAAAAAACATCAAAAATGGGCTTTTTCAATGTTTCTGTGCTTTTGCCTACTCCATGGACGGCATTGCCAAGTTGTTAGGCTGTCCTGATCAGACTATTCTAGTGTTATGGAAATCCTAACCAGTATGCCGCGCCTGAAGGGCTTCCGCTATCCTCGCGAGATCATCGCTTACGCCGTGTGGGCTTACCACCGCTTCGCGATGAGCGCCGCCGACGTTGAAGACCTGCCTGCAGAGCGCGGTGTGACGTCAGTCGTGAAGCGGTCCGGTTGTGGGCCAATCAATTTGGTCGGCATTTTACGAAATGCATCCGGCGCGATCACCCTCGTCCCAACAATTAATGGCATCTGGATGAGGTCATTATCCCGATTCGAGGTAAGAAATACTGGCTATGGCGCGCCATCGACGCGGACGGGGACGTCCTTGATATTCTCGTGCAAACGCGATGAAACGCTAAGGCAGCAAAGCGATTTTTCAAAAGGCTGATCACTCAGTTCGGTGTATCCATAGTCGCGGTGCCAGATATAGCCGATCGGCACACTGAGACGCAGCTCGCCCCGCCGCGCTTTGGCGCGGGCCGCGTCAAGCATGCGCGTTCGCAAAATGCCGAGCTCGAACTCGCTGATGCTACCCTTCATGCCCAACAACAATCGATCGTTCGGACGACAAGGATCGTACACCCCGTCGAGATCGATGACGCGAGCTTCAACCAGGCCGCATAGTTCCAAGAGATGGTGCCAATCCCGACCATTGCGGGAAAGGCGGGATGCGTCGAGGCAGAGCACTGCGCCAATTTTGCCTGTGCACAGGCCGCTCACAAGTCGTTCGAAACCAGGGCGCTCAACAGCGCCGCTGGCGGTACGACCAAGGTCATCGTCGATCACATCGACATCTCGGAAACCCCAGAGATGCGCAACATCGACAAGTTCATACTGTCGCCGCTGGCTCTCCAGATTGTTCTGGACCTGACCTGGGGTCGACTGTCGAACGTAGACCACAGCCTTGCGCTTCAGCACCTTGGCTGGAAGGAGATTATTGCTCGTCATCGCTCGCCTCCTTTGCCGCCACGCCGGCTGCGGCCATCAGAAGGTTTGCCAGTCTGGCGACAACGGCGCTCCTTTCCGCATCGCTCAGGCCCCGCATCTGCGGTGTATCGAACGGTATGCTCAGTTGCCGGATCGGCATTGGTAATGTCGCCGGTGGTGGTAATGCCTTCATGGCGCGCCTCCTGGATGGCTGTGAGTCCATCCGTCGAAGTGTGTCTGAAACCGCGCTCGGTAAGCAGCCTATGAAGCTCTATGAGACCAGCCACCGAAACCTGCGGTTCGCCCATCTCCACGCCGACGCAAAACGCCCGGTCCAGCATCCATTCTGCGACCTGAATGACTTCGCCCGGTCGAACCTCGACCCGCACAATCGCACCGCCGGCCCGATCCTCGCGACCTTCGTGCCGAAAACAACCACCGTAAAATGGGTGCCATCGATAATGAAACTCTACCATTTGCCCGACATGGGCAGAATGAACCCGCGATGGCCCTCAGCCGCAAGAACGCGCTCTTCGCAGGCCACGACGCCGAAGCCGAAAACTGGGCGACCATCGCCTCGCTCATCGAAACCTGCAAACTCAACGCTGTCGAGCCGCAGGCCTACATGACCAGCACGTTCACCGCCATCGTCAACGGCCATAAACGGAGCCAGATCGATGAGCTGCTGCCCTGGAATTATCCCGCCAAGGTGTGAGCGCGACACCGCTTACGCAGCAGCTCGGCCAACAAGGAACGCTATCTCTCTAACGTTCGGAGCCAACATGTAGCATAAATCCTAAGCTTCGCTACAAAATCGGGACCGCTGATTTTTCAGGGAAATTTCTGTCGCAAAAGTCAGGTGCAAAAGTCAAACTTGTGCGACAGACTTTTGCGACAAGTCGCGGTCGGGATTTCCGGCCGCTTCGCGCGCCGTTCACGAGTCAGGAGTTCCGCGACACGACGCTCGCTGAAACGTGGCTAGCCCCGAGAGCAGTGTGTTTGCCCATTGTTTGCGCAAATCCGCCTCATTGGCTCCTACATCATAAGCTGGTGTCGTCACCGGGGCAGCTTCATCAATAGCGATCAAGACTACGTGCCGAATACCCTTGGCGAGGTTGCCCATCTAGTGGAGATTCCCGAGCCGTTTCGCGTTGAGGCTGACTCCGGCCGCCGGCACCTATAATGTTCTGTCAGGAGAGGCTTCCGATCGCCTCGATCTTATCCGCGCCGCCGACGATGCCGGCGAAATCCTCCCAGACCCCGCGCGCTCCCTTCTCCCACTCCTCGCGCTCCTCGGGCGCTATCACCTGGCAGCCGTTCTCGGCCGCGAGCGCCACCGAGCGGTCCTCGTCCTCGACGATGAGTTGGTCGAAATGGGCCGCGCCCTCAGTGGCGGCCTGCTGGAAGACCTCCTTGTCTCCATCGCTCAGGCCGTTCCAGAAGCCGGTCGAGAAATAGACGACGCCCGACGCCCAGATATGGCCGGTTTCGGTAAGGTAGGGCACCACCTCGTAGAGCTTGAAGCCGGCATAGGCTGACTTGGTGAGATCCATTGCGTCGGCCACCCCGGTCTTGAGCGCGTTGTAGGTTTCGGTGATAGGAATACCGATCGGCGTCGTTCCGAAAGCGCTCCACAGCTTGGTGTGCAGCGGGCTCTGGATTACGCGCATGCGCTGGCCCGCAAGCTGCCCAGGCCGCGTGACTGGCTCCTTGGTCAGCAGATGGCGCGCGCCGTAATTGATGAAACCGCCGACGATGAATTTCTGCGCGGCAAGCTTATGCCTGAGTTCGGCACCGGTCTGGCCCTCCACGACCTTGCGGACGTGGGCGGCGTTGCGGAACAGGAAGGGCAGGTCGAGGATCTGCACCTCGGGCACCCAGCCCGACAACACCGAGACGGTCGACAGGCTGGCCTGAATGGAGCCGAGACGGATACCTTCGGCGATTTCCTTCTCGCCGCCAAGCGCTGCGTTGCGCACGATGTTGAAGTTGAACTTTCCCGACAGCTTCTCTTCGACCAAGTCGCGGATTTTCAGCCAGATCCTCGTCTCCGGTTTGTCGTCCCCAAATAGCGAGGCAACGGTCAGCGTCGTCTGCGCATGCGCCTTGCCGACGATCGCAGGCGCAAGCAGCAGTCCCGTCCCGGCGGCGGCAGTGGCAGTGGCAGTGGCATGGATGAAACGGCGGCGCGTGATGGAAGTCATGATCTTTCTTCCGTTACTAGAGGATGAGGGCTCCCGCACTCAGCAGGGCGAGGGAAGCGAGAAGGGCTGCCAGATAGGGCAGGATGGCGGAAAACAGCGCGCCGGCCGGAAGCCGCGTGACGCCGCTCACCACGAAAACCAGCATGCCCACGGGCGGCGTGAGCCCGCCGATCATCAGATTGACCACGATGATGACGCCAAACCCGATCGGGTCGATGCCGGCCGCCTCTGCGGCCGGCAGCAGAATCGGCCCGAACAGCAGGATCGCAGCGCCGATGTCCAGCACCAGCCCAGCGGCGAGCAGCACGAGGTTGGAGAGCAGCAGCACTGCGATGGCGCTGCCGCCGAGGGCCATCGTCAAGCTGGAGATGAGCCCCGACATATTGTCCACCGCCAGCAGGAAGGCGAACGGACCGGCGGTGCCGATCAAGAGGCCGATCGCCGCGGCTTCGGCCGCCGCCCTCCGGAAAGCGGCGTAAAGCGGCGTGAAGCGCAGCCGGGCGCCGAGGCCGAGGAAGAAGGTATAGAGGGCAGCCAGCGCAGCCGCTTCCGTGGTTGTGACCACTCCCATGCGGATGCCGACGACCACGATGACGCCCAGCCCGAAGGCGGGAATGGCGGCGAACGTCGATCGCCGGCGTACGGCTGCGTCTGCACGCGGCAGCGGCGTGTTTTCCCGCACGGTGAAGTGGATCGCGACCGCAAGACAGAGCGCCATCACCGGCCCTGCGATGAAGCCGCCGACAAACAGCGAGCCGACCGAGAGGTTGGTGGCGACGGCCAGGATCAGGAAGGCGATGGAAGGCGGGATGACATTGTCCAGCACAGAGGTGGCCGCGATGATTGCGGCGGCCTGCGTCGGCGGATAGCCACGCTTCACCAGTTCTGGCTGGAAAGTCGCCGCTCCAAAGGCGGCATTGGCGACCGACGAGCCGGATGCGCCGGAAAACAGTATGCTGGTGAGAAGCGTGGTCTGTGCGAGTCCGGCACGGCGATGGCCCACCAGAGAGGCCGCGAACGCGACGATACGACCAGCGGTTCCCGAGGCCGTCAGTAATTCGCCCACGAGCAAGAAGAACGGGATAGCAAGCAGCAGGAACTTCGACACGCCCGTCACCGTGGCCGACACCACCGCCTGCTCGGGCAATGGGCTGCCGAAGAGGATCGCGAGATAGGCGGCGGCCAGGAAGGCATGGGGCATCGGCGCTGCGACAATGAGGCCGACCACGACGATCAGTCCCAGCACGATGCTTGGCGGTATGGGGACGGAAACGGTTGCGTGGCCGACGGCCATGAAGAGCACGATGCCGAGGGCAACGGCTGCTAACAGGGCCGCACCCCTTTCCTCTGCGACGCGTTGCAGAGCCAGGACCAGCAGGATCAGTCCGCCGCCGACGCCGAAAAAGCCGAAGCGGATCCATTCCGGCAGGCCAAGCGTCGGCGAGATACCTCCCAGCATGGCGGCGATGCGGGCGCTGCCAAAGGCGAGGATCAGGCCGGCCAGCACGGTGAAGACATCGGCCCCGATAGCGGCGATGGCGCGCCCACGAGCGGGCAGCCTGAAGACAAAGCCGTCGAACCGCATGGCCAGCGCGCTGTTCAGCGCCAACGGCGCCCCTGCCGCGATCAGTGCAACGTGCAGCCAGATGCCGAGATCCTCCGAGCCGAGAAACCCGGTGCTGAAGACGTAGCGCAACACGACCGCCGTCAGCACAACGGCGAGAAGGGCGGCAAGGATGGCGGCCGCCACCGCGCCGAGCGCCGCTTCCACGGAGCGCAGAAGTTGCGCGGCAAGGCGTGCCGGTCGCGACACGGAGGTTGTGGGTTGCTCCACTGGGCTCATGCGGTCATCCAGCCCCCCGGAGCGCGGAAGTTCTGCGCACCTGCAGCGCAGCCTTCGCACCGGCCGTGCCAAGCATCCGCTCCGGCCACTGCGTGAAGGTCGTGGCTATCCCCATCAGGCGGGCCACCAATGATGGAAATGATGGACCGGTCCGCTGCCCTTGCCGATGAAGAGGGTCGAGGCGGCTTCCAGGGCTCCCTGGAGATAATCCTTCGCCTCGCCGACCGCCTCTGGCAGCGCCAGGCCGCGTGCAAGTTCGGCCGCGATGGCCGCTGCCAACGTGCAGCCGGTACCGTGGGTATTGCGGGTCTGGATGCGAGGCTTGGAAAAGCGGATAAAGGCGCGGCCGTCGAACAGGATGTCGGTGCTGTGCGATCCGTCGCGATGGCCACCCTTGACGAGCACGGCTTGTGCACCGGCCTTGACGATTGCCTCGGCCTGCGCCGTCATCGCCGCTTCATTCTCGGCAATTGGTGTCCCGGATAGCAGTGCGGCCTCGTGCAGATTGGGCGTCACGAGCGCGGCGAGCGGCAGCAATTGCGTCCGAAGCGCGTCGATGGCGTTGGGCTGAAGCAGGCGGTCGCCCGATGTCGCGACCATAACCGGATCGAGCACCGGCCGTACGCCATAGTGGCGCAACCGCTCGGCGATGACGGCGATCGTCTCGGGGCGCGAGACCATCCCGATCTTGGTTGCGCCGACGGCAATGTCGTCGAATACCGCGTCGATCTGCGCGGCTATCATCATGGGCGATATATCTTCCACGGCTCGCACGCCCATCGTGTTCTGCGCGGTAACTGCCGTGATTACGCTGGCGCCGAACACCCCCAGCGCCGAAAACGTCTTCAGGTCAGCCTGGATGCCAGCGCCGCCGCCGCTGTCGGAGCCTGCGATGGTCAGGGCGATGGCGCTCATGATGAACGCCCCTTCAGCGCCTCATCCACCGCCCGGCGCAGATCGCGCGTTGCCATCGCGATATCGACCGCCCTAAAAATGGCCGAGATGACGGCGACGCCCATCGCGCCGACCGTCACTACTTCGCGAGCCCGGCCGGCATCGATGCCTGCTATGGCGCCGACCGGCAGGTCCGGCCTTGCCGCGCCGATCCGCTTGCACAGCACTGCAAAGCCTTCGATGCCGACAGGCGCGTCCGGATTCCGCTTTGATAAAGTCTCGAACACGCCGCCGATGCAGGCATAGTCCACCGGCGAATCGCTCGCCATGTCGGCATCCGCCGCGTTCTTGACGGTCACGCCGATGATCGCATCCGGGCCGAGCAGACGGCGCGCCGTCGTCACATCCATGTCATCGCGGCCGAGATGCACGCCTTCGGCACAAGCTGCCAGCGCGACGTCGATACGGTCGTTGACGACGAGTGGCACACCGCTGCCGGCAAGCGCGGCCCGGATCGCGGCCGCACGCTCGACCATGATCCGCGTCGACGCATCC